>WNEG01000110.1 GCA_012910725.1 Candidatus Ethanoperedens thermophilum
TTTATAGTGTCAAAGATGCGTTTCATAGGAATATAAACCTACTACAACAAGTAGTAGCAAGCTCGTAGCGATGTTACATCTCTTCTGGTGCTGCCATCCCGAGAGTATCGAGTGCTGTCTTGAGCCTTCTTCTGGCACATCTGACAAGCATCAGGCGTGACCTTCGCAAGTTTTCATCTGCCTGTAACACCGGTGAGTCCCGGTAGAACTGGTTAAATGCATCAGCAAGCTCACGAGCATAGATAGCAAGAATATGTGGTTTTAATTCTTTTGCTGCTGTGTAGATGACATTAGATAAATATGCCATCTTTTTTATCAGCAATTTTTCGTTTTCTTTGGTAAGAAGATGCACATCAGCGTTTTCAAAGTTGCACTCTTCCTCCGCTGCTTTTTTAAGGATGCTGCATGCTCTGGCATGGGCATATTGTATAAATGGTGCGCCCTGTTTTTCAAAATCAAGTGCTTCTCGCCAGTCGAACACTGTTGATTTATCAGCAGATACTTTAATCACATCATAGCGCATCGCTGCCGTGCCGATCATCTGTGCCACCTGTTTTTTAAACTCTTCACTTTTTCCAGGGCGGCGTTTATTCACTTCTTTGTAAGCATGTTTTTCAATCTCATCAAGGAGTTCGTCAGCAGAAACGAACATACCTTTTCGTGTACTCATTGAGCCTTCAGGAAGAGACACAAACTCGAAGATAATAATATCAGGCTGCTTTAATCCAAGGGTGTGAAGCACGAGCTTGAGCTGTGTGGATATTAGTTTGTGATCAGCACCAAGCACATCAATCATCCAGTCGCAGTGTTGTGCCTTCCATTTATGATATGCAAGGTCTCTTGTGCTGTACAGGCTTGTGCCATCGCTTCGCTGCAAAACAAGATTTTTATCGATGCCAAAATCTGAGAGATCAACTACAAGAGCACCATTATCACTTTTTACTCTACTCGTTTTTTTAATATCTTCCACGATCTCTTTTACTGCACCTGAAAGTACAAAAGACGACTCTTCTATAAAACGATCGTGAACAATGTTCATTCGATTAAGTGTCTCACGTATTCCATCCATTGCAAGTTGTACCGCTTTGTTAAATCGTTGTATTACCGTCTTGTCTGCTTTTTCCAGTTGCTGCATTAACGTATTGATTTCACTTTTTTTATTAACAGATTCCTCGAGTACCCGGTTGGCCTGGATATACACGTCAGCTATGGCATGATCCGATTTCTTGAGACTATCAAAAACAAACTGTTCAAGTGCCCATGATACAACTGCGATCTGTCGCCCCATGTCGTTAACATAATACTGCACCTCAACGTCATAGCCAGCCAATCTCAGAATTCTTGCCAAAGTGTCCCCAATGATAGAATTTCGAATATGCCCCACATGCAACGGACCATTTGGATTGACAGAAGTGTGCTCAATTATCACCTTTGTGTTAGTTACCATGCTTTCAAAATCATCTGATTGAATGGCGTTTAGTGTATCGACAAGATACTTTTCCCCAACAAAGAAATTGATATATGCCCCAACGACCTCGATTCTATCGATAAGAGTATTCTTTTTTAGTTGTATTTTTTCTTTTATTTCTCCTGCAATCATTACCGGGCTTTTCTTGTGGATTGGTGAAAGACGAAATGCCACAGAGGTTGCAAGGTCAGCATGCTCTGACTCTTCAAGCGGAATTGGTAGCAACTTAAAACCAGCATCCTTTAAAGCAGTCTTTAAAACTGACTCTACTTCATTTTTAAATCGTATGAACATTATAATTCCTCTACTTGAAGATTAACACCAATGAATATAGATAATTCTTTTCTAAGGTGTGTGATTATTATATTTATTATCATGTTTGTTATCATATTTGATAACTATATGGTGATCTTTGGTAACACATGATTTTTCATGGTATTCAATCATGCTGTAAAAAACCATATTATATATCGTGTTGATTTGAGGTGTATAACAAAAGGAGGAAAAAAAATGGATATTCGAGTATATACGACCGGTGTTTGTCCAAACTGCAAACAATTAAAACAGGCACTGGGGAAGCAAAATAAAACATATCAAGAAGTAAATATGACAACCGCGGAAGCTCTTACAGAGCTTAATATGAATGGTGTGTTCACACTGTCTGCACCAGTGCTTCAGGTAAGAAATAAGTTTTACACACACGACAAACTGTTCAGGGATAATAATTTAGATATTAAATCACTAAACAATATACTTTCACAGGAAGAATCTGCATGAGCCAGAAACAGGAACTAAAAATGACAACGAAAGATATGCAAGATGACTATACTACAAGGGACTTTCAAAACCCAACCACACAAAAAACACTTGATGGTACATCGGTGTCAATGCCAAAAGTGCGCACCACCGATGGACACTTTCTTGAATGGGATAAAAATCTCATCGTAAAACAGCTGCTCAATGAAACCAAACTATCAGAACAATTCTACAAACTACCAGCAATAAGCGAAGAACAGGCGAAAGAGATAGCAAAGGAAACCGAGCGACGCATTCAAAAGATGGGTGTAAAATTCCTATCAGGACCGCTCATACGAGAAATTGTTAACATCGTGCTCCTTGAACACGGGCATATAGAATGGAGAAACATCTCCACAAGAGTTGGCACACCAGTTTATGACGCTCATCAAATAGATATTGGAGATGGTTTTGAGGCACAGGATAATGCAAACCTTCAGGAAAATGCAGAGTCGCTCCCGTGGGATGAGAAAATTTTAATAAAATCCGAAAATGAAATACTGATCAAACCGATCGGCGAGATTGTGGACTCTGCACTGGATGAAGCAGAGAAAGAAGGAAAAGTACATCGGGACGGCAGATCCGAGATTGCATCCGGAGGTTGCGACATAAAAGCGTTCTCCTTCGACTCTGATTTTTCAGTTTCAGAGGTCCCTGTGACCCAGTTCATACGAAACGCGCCTTCCGAGATATATGAGATTGCAACCTCGTACGGAAAGAGCGTTAGAGTGACTGCGGGTCACAACTTCTTCTACCTGCGGAACGGGGAGGTATACTCAAAGCCGCTGTCCGAACTGAATGTTGGCGATTCCATCCTGATGCCGAGGCGAATTCAGAGGAACGGGACGGCTACTTTCTTAAATGGGTATGAGAACCTGATTCGGAACCTCCCGATTGAGGGGATGTTCGATTTAATGGTCACTGGCGAACCGCTGCGTGATCTGGTTGCGAAAAACGAAAAGCTGGTGAGAGATCGGGATAAGAATAATGAAACGAAGAATTACCGGAAATGTGTCGAAAAATGCGGACTCACTCTCGATATTTTGTACGAGGCAAACTACACGCCAACGCTTTCCGAATTGAAGCAGCTCCGGATCGTTTCATGGCATGGATTCGAAGACACTCCGGAGATTCCGCTTTATTATGAATTGACACCGGGATTGGGGGAATGGTTGGGACTGCTCATAAGCGACGGATGCCACTCTACGCCTAACAAAATCACTTTTTCTAACACTGATCCCTTGCTTCACGCCAGATTCGCCGAACTCTCGGGGGAGTTGTTTGGAATCGTGCCAAGAAGGGACGGCGACAACACAATCATCAGCAAATCGGTTATTGCGATCAAATCGCTGTTTCTGCTAGAGGGATGCCGCACAGAGAAATCTGTACCCTCGTTCATGTACAGCGCGCCCGACGAATGTATACTCGGGTTCGTGCGAGGCTACCACGCAGGCGACGGACGGAAGCGGGAGATGCGAATGACCACCACATCCGGGTCGATTCTCGATTTCCTGCGGTATGCGTTCATGGTCTTTGGAGTAATTCCAAATCTGTCAGCAAGCGATCGTGACAACCCGAATTGGTCGACCGCTTACGATGTAGGGATAAACAGCATCGAGAAATTTTATGATTTTGCTACAACCGGAAAGATAGAGAATTACAACTACGAATGCTGCGACCTCATAGATTCAATCGTTGACGAGATTGGCGGGGCAACCGGTGGAAAGGAATCGGTGCAGTTACACGACTACGGGAGTGCGAGGCGGGGCGATTCCCTGAGCAGGGATACGATCGAGAGGTTTGTGGACGACGCGAGGGCACGGATTCGTGATAATTCCGAATATGTGCTGCTAAAGGAGTATGGAAGATCTTCATTCACTCCAAAGGATCTGTCAGGATTACTGAACATCTCCCCACGTGCGGCTTATGAGTATGTTAAGAGGTTGTGCGATCGTGAATTGTGCGAGAAAGTAAAAGACGATACTGAGCACGAGCATTCAGTGGACTACGCCTACACACTCACTGACAAGGTATTCGCCAGATACGATAACGCGTCAAGATCGCTGGCACTCCTTTCAAATCTCATAAACGGGGATGTTGCGTTCTGCAAGATCAAAGAGATCAAAAAGGTGGGAAGCGAGGTGACGTATGACATTGCCACCGACACGGATACAGAGAACTTTATCGCAGGCGACGGCTTTCTCTTCGTTCACAACACATCCCACAAGAAAAAAGCAGATAAAATTTCAAAAGAACAATACTTACTGCTCCTGCCACCACATATTGCAGATGCACACCTGAAAGGAGACATACACATTCACGACCTCGAATACCTCGGAACCCGAGCATTCTGCCAGGATTGGGACCTGCGTTATTTCTTTTACTACGGACTCATGCCAGATGGCACAGGGGTTAAAGCAAGTGTTGCAGGGCCAGCCATGAAACCAGAAGTTGCCGTACTTCATGCAGTAAAAGCTCTTGGCAGCGCACAGACAAACTTTTCAGGAGGCCAGGGTTTCTATAACTTCCTGACGTTTCTTGCACCGTACGTTGAAGACCTGCCTTATGAAGAAATTGAGCAGCTCATGCAGATGTTCGTCTACGAGATGACACAGATGATGGTAGCTCGCGGTGGGCAGCCAGTGTTTAGCAGTGTACAACTATCACCAGGTGTCCCTAAACTATGGAAAGATAAACCAGCAGTCTACAAAGGTAAGGTATGGGATGGAGTACAGGCGCAGCTTCGCACTTACCAGGAGTTTGAGCGTGAAGTCAGACTACTGTTTGAGGCTCTGATGCAGGTAATGCTCAAAGGCGACTACTTTGGCAAACCATTCAACTTCCCAAAACCAGAGATAAGCATAGAACCATACTTTATGAAAGAGGATGAAGAATTCAACAAAAACAACCCAAACGTGTTAAGCTACGATGAGCTCTACACGCTTTCATTCGAACTTGCAGCAAAACAGGGCTCACCATACTTTGACAACCAGCTGCCTGAATATCGTGGAGCAGGAGACGGCATAAGCTGCTACCAATGTTTAAGTAAAGACGAACTGGTACCAATCGTCGAAGGTGAAAACGTGAAAGTGGATTATATCAGCAAGGTCTTCGAAAGAGGTGCGGTCAACGGCATCCATTCTGATGGAGGTGTCGAGTTTGCAAAACTTGATGCATCGACACCGAGTATGGAGTTTGGCAGATTTGGTGTGGATGCGCACCCGTTCAGGGGTGTCATGCGCAAAAGATACAGTGGGAAGTTGTTGAATATCATACTCGAATCAGGGCGGCGCATTAAGGTGACACGCGATCATCCATTGTTCGTTTACAGAAGCGGTGGATTTGAGAAAATAGTAGCAGACGGACTCGTTGCCGGGGATTATCTTCCAGTCATGAAACATACTGGATTCGGTAGTATGCCAGTACACATCATTGATCTTGAGGATGTGCTGATTGCCGGGGGATATGGCAGTGAAATCATTGTCAAGGATGGTATGGTCAACATTCTGCATGCCAGGAAACCTGGAATCCCGAAGACCCTTCGCATAACACCTGAATTCGTGCGATTTCTTGGATATTACCTATCTGAAGGGTGCAGCGACCACTCAGGGCGTAGATATTCAGTGCGCCTGTCATTTGGCAAGCACGAGACAGGCATCATTGACGATGCAAAGCGGTGCATAAATGCGTGTTTTGGAATCGATCCGATTGTCTCCACCGAGTCTACCGCTGTGAATGTCACCATCAATAGTAAGCTCTTGTATCTGATTCTGGGTGCGCTCGGATGCGGTCACACTGCGCATGACAAGTCTGTTCCGGATTTGATGTACAATGTTGAACCATCACTCGTTGGAGATTATCTCTACGGAGTCTTTACTGGCGACGGGAATGTTGATTCCCGCACCAATACATGTAGACATCCCGTGTACGGCGAATACAAGTCCCGCGCAAGCGTAGTCCGCCTTAAACTGGTTTCGAGATTGGCAGTGCAGAAGCTGGTGCTTCTTGCAGGGCGGATCAATGTACAGATGAACTACTACGAGCGGATGCAGAAGACGAAGCACCCGCAGACCGGGGAGGTTTATCTCCTGCCTACGTTCATTGCGAGCATCACCGCGCAGGACCAGATTCAAAAATTCGAGCGAGCAGTCGGATATGGCGCATCTGCACTGCATGATGATATGAGGAACACCGCAGGCATATTCACCAGAATTCCGATCAAGGAGAGCGGATTATCGTACTCTGATCTGACCTACTCGAGCCAGTACCGTTCCGGCGGGTCTTTTCACGTAAATCCGGCACTGGTTGATGCTGAGGGTGGCGGTGCAGAGATAATCGAAAACCTTGTCGAAGGGGATATCCATCCACTCAGAGTCAAGAGAATCGAGGAAATTGATTATGACGACTATGTTTACGATCTGGTGGATGTTTCAGGCACACACAATTTCTCCAACGCGCTCGGCGTTATAACAGGAAACTGCTGTGCCTACAATTTCTCAAGCACAAGCGCTGACGACAACGAGTTCGAGGATAAACTCTATTTCAAAGATGGCAAACACTTCTCAATGGGTGCATGGCAGGTAGTTTCAATCAACTGCCCAAGAGCAGCCTACAAAGCAGGACGAGGCAATACCAAAGAACTATTTGCTGAACTTAAAAAAATGATGGATACCGCAGTAGAGCTTTTTCAAGTCAAACGCGAATGGATGGAACACATAATCCAGAATAAACGCATGCCATTTGCAACACAACAGCCCAAAGACCCGAATACAAATAAACAGGGCAGAGTAGCAGTTGGCATTGAAAAACTTGTATACATTATTGGAGTTATCGGCATCAACGAGATGGTACAGCACCACATGGGAAAACAAATACATGAATCCAGTGATGCACTCAGGCTTGCAGTCCAGACGATGTATGAATTAAAATTCTATGCAAAAGAACTGTCAGAAAAACACAACATGGAGATTGCACTTGCACGCACACCGGCAGAGACCACCTGCCAGCGCTTTGCAGTATCAGACATGCTACACGATGAATACAAGCAGTATGCAGAAGCAGTACTAAAAGGAGACGTCAAGGCATCAAAAGAAAAGATACAGGAAACAAGAGATTTGCCAGTCTACTACACTAACGGCACCCATGTCCCGCTATCAGCAAATGTGAGCCTGATAGAACGCATAGAAATCGAACATATATTCTTCCCTATCGTAGACGGCGGAAATATTCTGCACATCTGGCTCGGGGAAGCACAGCCAGACCTTCACGGACTAAAAGACTTCGCAATGCACCTTGCTAAGAATACACAGGTCGGGTACTTTGCATTTACCCGCGACATGACCATGTGCATGAACGATTTTCACATAGCATCGGGCCTTCTTCAAAAATGCCCAAACTGCGGGAGTGAAAACGTGGAGCACCTCTCAAGAGTCACAGGATACGTCCAGGCAGTCAGCGGATGGAATGAATCAAAGAAACAGGAGCTAAAAGACAGGCAGCGATACAATGTGTCAGATATGATATAACTAAGGAGGTGATGTTATGGTACAGAAATATTTGCAGATCCAACCGACACCAGTCGATAAGATTCCATCAATAACTTTGCATGGCGATGCGGTGGACGGCTTTTCAATTGGTTTGGTTGTTGGTGCTACATTAGTGCTGGCTGCTTTTCTCATGAAGAAATAACCATCCAAATATAAGGAGCTTTCACCTCCTTATACCACCATTGGTTAATGTGGCTCTGTAGCATTCACAATAAAAAATGTTATATATAATTGAGTCTTTATTCCAGAATCAACCATGAAAGACGAATTAAACCAGAACCTTTTTAGAAGAACTCATTACACAAATCAACTCACACCTGAAATGGAGGAAGACTGTGTTGTTACTCTTACCGGATGGGTGCATGAAATGCGCGATCTTGGTGGAATCATGTTTGTGCTGCTTCGAGACCGTGAAGGCATCACACAGGTGACACTGGTAAAAAGAAATAGCTCTGCAGAACTCATGAATACTGCAAAAAGTCTCAGCCGTGAATCAATAATAGCTGTCACAGGGAAAGTAAAACCAGAAAAAAAAGCACCTCGCGGATATGAAATTATACCAGGCACGATTCATCTGCTAAACAGAGCTTCATCGCCACTTCCAATGGATACCACTGGAAAGGTCGATGCTGACCTTGATACCAGACTTGACTCACGATTTATGGATTTGCGAAGGCCGCAGGTTCTGGCAGTATTTAAGATTCGCCACCATCTAATGCAGGCAGTAAGAAGGTTTTTATCAAGCAATGACTTTATCGAGGTTACAACCCCAAAGGTAGTAGGTGTGGCAACCGAGGGCGGCACGGCATTATTTCCTATCACCTACTTTGAGAGAGAAGCTTTTTTAAATCAAAGCCCGCAGCTCTTCAAGCAAATTCTAATGTCTGCTGGTTT
The DNA here is from genome assembly GCA_012910725.1 of Candidatus Ethanoperedens thermophilum. Lineage (GTDB taxonomy): Archaea > Halobacteriota > Methanosarcinia > Methanosarcinales > EX4572-44 > Argoarchaeum > Argoarchaeum thermophilum. The sequence continues at coordinate 8,704 of WNEG01000110.1, forward strand.
TGACCGGGTATTTGAAATAGGACCAATATTTCGTGCAGAAGAACATGACACCCGCAAGCATCTAAACGAAGCCACGTCCATTGACATCGAAGCAAGCTTTGCAGATCATAATGATGTGATGAATATCCTTGAGCAGCTAATTGCATACATATATCATGAGTTAACGATCCGCGCAGAAGATGCATTCAGCACATTAAACCTTACCTTAGACGCTATAGAGCTCCCTTTTGAACGATTGAAGTATGATGAAGCTGTGGAGATTGCATCAGCCGGTGGGGAAAAAATTGAATGGGGTAATGATCTAACCACTGCTGCTGAAATCATCATTGGAGATACAATCGTCGAGAGTACTTGCAGGAGTCATTATTTTATTGTTGATTGGCCTACAAAGATAAAGCCGTTCTATGCGATGCCCTATGAAAACAAACCTTCGCTATGCAAAGCATTTGATCTGATGCACAGGGATATGGAACTTTCATCAGGAGCACAACGAATTCACTCCACTGAACTGCTCACCCAGCGCATCCTTGAGCAAGGTCTTGACATCGGAGGGTTTGAATCCTACCTTAACGCTTTTAAATATGGCATGCCACCACATGCAGGATGGGGGCTTGGAACAGAGCGACTGCTCATGACCATGCTTAAATTAAATAATATCAGAGATACTGTTTTGTTCCCCCGGGACAGGAAACGTCTTACACCCTGAACTTCAAGTTTATAGGCAGGTTGTTGATTTCTGATTCGCACATTTACTGGATCGCAACAGAGACGTTGTGACGGATTATTTTTGCAACAACAGTACAACACCAGATTAAACCGGGTGCATCCGTGCCCCCTCCCTTCGGGGTTGTTATTTGTATTTTGAAGTATTCAAAAATCTAAAAGTTTCATCTGAATACACTCCTCTTTTTTTTCTTTACTACCTTGCTTTTCGATATGTGTTTTAAAAAAGCTCGCTCTATGGCTTGTTCCAACAGCAGCATAACTGCAGGGTATAGTAATCAAATCAATTGTCGTGACAGTCTCAGAAAATGGCAATAGATTTATACAAAGAGCTGCTCTAACTATCGAAGTGCGGAGATAGCCAAGTGGTCAACGGCGAAGGCCTCAAGAGCCTTTCTCACAGGAGTTCAAGGGTTCAAATCCCTTTCTCCGCATGATGTTCGCCAGTGTTCGGTCAGGAGACGAATCACGATAAATCATAAGGTTGGATTCTATCTATGGTTGTGCATCAGGGCGGCTACCTGAGCAGCTATCCTGCTCAGCCCCCAGTTGGATTCTATCTATGGTTGTGCATCAGGGAGCGATGAATTACTAAAACTCCAAAACCTCACATCAATGAATTGAGATTTATCCTTAATGTAATAACCTTAACATATCTAAGAGAGTGAGTTATATAATGTATGATGTAACAGAATGTGTTAGATGAAATGGTTGATTGATGAACTCGAGAGAATAAAACGTGAGCATCTTTATCGAAAATTACGTATTTTAGAGACTGGACAGGTTTCATGGGTGAGTGTTGGTGGTCGGCAGTTGCTGATGTTATCTTCGAATAATTATCTCGGCTTAACCGAGCATCCTCTTGTAAAAATGGCAGCGGTTGATGCTGTTGAAAAATATGGTACTGGAAGTGGTGGTTCGCGGCTTGTTACTGGTACAACAGATTTATATATTTCACTCGAGGAAACTCTTGCAGATTTCAAGGGTGTTGAAAGATGTCTTGTGTTCAGTGCTGGCTATTTAGCAAATATTGCATGTCTCACAAGTCTTGTGAAAAAAGGTGATGTGATACTGAGTGATTCTCTTAATCACGCAAGTATTATTGATGGGTGCAGGCTTTCTGATGCTGATGTGAAGGTGTATGCACATGGAAATATGGAGCATTTGAGATGTCTGCTGAAAGAGTCTGCTCAATACCAGCACCGTTTGATTGTAACTGACGGCGTGTTCAGCATGGATGGAGACCTTGCACCACTTCCCGAGATTGTAGAATTGGCAGAGGATTTTGATGCTGTTGTGATGGTGGATGATGCTCATGCTACAGGTATCTTTGGAAAAAAGCGAAGCGGCACAGTAGAACACTTCAGGATGCATAATAAAATTGATATTCAAATGGGAACATTAAGCAAAGCACTTGGT
>WNEG01000039.1:0-7612 GCA_012910725.1 Candidatus Ethanoperedens thermophilum
CAAGTACTGCACATTCCGTGTACAGAAAATTACCAGTAACTCTCGACTACGAAGTAGTCGAGTTGCGCAAAGTAATCAAGTGCAGAAATTACCAGTAACCTCGAAACACGCACTATTTCGTTATCTCTACCAGTTTGTAGGTGAATTTTTCCTGTTCTATTCTTCTCAGCAGGGCTGGCACTTCTTCATCTGTTGCCACAACAAGCGAGGATACTCCATGGTATGCTGCTTCGATAATAGATTCCTTTGTTCCAAAGAACACATCTGGAGTGATGTTTATTTTTCTAAGAGCAGTCAATGCTTCGACTCCAATGGCTGCGATATATTTTTTTGTCAGGATCAGCTTTTTTAATTCTTCAAGGTCTACAGTTTTTGATCCACCACGTTCGATGCGCGGGATTTTACAGATAACTATCTCTACAGGTTCAAGTTTTAGCATGCCTTTTATGTTTGTAACTCCAACATCATCCGACTCATTGGCATCTGTAACTATCGTACCAGTTGTTCCTTTGTAGTCAGGCTCGATGGGTTTTGCATAAAGCAGGCCGTTTTCCATGTAGAGTGCAACTTTTTGACCTTTTGTAAGTGCTGTTCTGGCAAGTGCTGGCCATGTGGTCACGTGTGTTATAATGTCTTCCAGAATGAAGCGGGCATACTTCTTAATGTCTGTTGCATTTTCGAGTACCCATTCCACACCCCTTTTTGTGATATGATAGCGAACCCTGCCATCCGAGTGGATCATGTGTTCCTGAAGCAGTTCTTTTGTATATTCAGATATTGCCTGTGGTGTTACCCCAATGGTATCTGCAATCTCTCTTTGTCGTACAACAGGTTGATGTTCCATTATTTCTACAAGTATCTGGAATTTGGTTATGTTTTTTTTACTTCGGAAAAGTTCTACCGTTTCTACCAATTATTCCACCTCTTCAGACCACTCGATCCGTTGTCCTTTGACATTGAGGTTTGGAGAACGCCGTGCAACACCTCTTATGAAAAGTGAGCTTTTGCCAAACACCCTGCACAAACCATTCATTGACTGATTGCCTTTTTTAACTTCTTCCTCAATCGCTATCATCGAATCTCTAATTTCGTTTTCAGTTCTAAAGGTTAGTTGTATCAAGCCACTCAAATCCTCTAATGAACACTGGAAGTTAAGCTGCACTTTTGAGTAGGATGTATGGTATTCTTTATCTGGTGTTTTGCCTGATTCAGGTATTCTCCATTTACTTTCAATGAGTCCACTTTTTTTGAGGAATGCCATGATTTCAGGTACATCGTTGTCAGATATTGTTGAAAGCTCTTCCACAGTTTTCCACTCAGTACTGAGGACATCAAAGATTTTTTTGTGCGGTTCAGAGCCAAATATCCTCAGTAATGTAATAAGTTCAGACGGATCATTGATAATACGAGTTCTCTTACTCATGTCATATAACCTCAATAAAATAGATAATTAACTAATGTTAATTAACTAATATAGGCGTTATAACCTCATAAAGATTTCTATACACTGCACCGAACAACAAGAGTGATGTTAGCTTTATAGAAACGCGCAAGAAAACTCCTGCCTTTCAAGGCGGAGATGAATTATTTCGGAGATCGCGGGGATTGATAACCGAGGTTGGGTTGGTGGTGTGGTCTAAAGGGTTTAATGGGGTGGGTTAATATCAGAGGATAATGTTAATTAATGAGATTGGATATATTACATTATCTGGAATGTATACCTTTGATAAAAAAACAGGAGTTGGATAAAATGAAACAACGAATCTATGTAGATACCTCTGTTATTGGTGGATGTGAGGATGAAGAATTCTCCAGGTGGTCTATTCAATTATTTGAGGAATTTCGACAAGGTTTAAAAACTGCAGTTATATCCAATCTTACTCGACGAGAGCTAGAAGGATCTCCCGAAAGTGTGAAAAAAATATTGTTATCTCTTTTGGATACTAATATAGAGAATGTTGTTCTCACTGAGATAGCAGAAAGCCTTGCACAAAATTATATTGATGATAGAGTTGTAGGTCCCAGACATATAGCAGATGCTCAGCACATAGCACTTGCCTCAGTGGAGCGAGTGGATGTACTGGTTAGCTGGAATTTCCAACATATTGTGAATATTGATCGCATCCATGCTTTCAATTCAGTCAACTTAAAGTTGGGTTATCCTATGTTAGAGATTAGAAGCCCAAGGGAGGTTATTCATGAAAAAGAAATTTGATGCAGTAGAATTTCAGCGAAAAATTCGTAAAGAGTTAGGTGAAAAGTATTTATCCAACCGTGAAGCGTTTCTCTATGAACTTGAAGAAAAATATGGCGATTTACAAAGAAAGAAGGTTAGTGCACATATCCAATAACATGAGTAAATCAGATTTCGTACTTTCTACTCTTAGGAATATTGTTTATCATCACACCTTTGTAAATGTCGAAAAAAATTACTAAATACTAAGCTATCCACCCCACCTCTGTCCATACACACCTCATAACCCGACCTCAAGCACCGTGGATGCCTCGGACTTTAGCGAAGCGAAGTCCGGGGTTTAGTGATATCGTTGTATGAAACGAATGTTATAGGAATGATTTTCTATGAAAGATGTAACTATTGATTGGTTTTGAATATGAGCGAAGTTGCTGCAAGCGATGCGATGATCAAATATTTTAACACACTTGAATGTGAGGTTGCTTCAGCCCTCAACTTAGCCAATCGTGCACGAGAAAGAGGGGCCGACCCCACCCCATTCGTTGAAATCCCACTCGCAAAGGATCTTGCAGATCGTGTTGAACAACTAATTGGAGTTAAAGGTGTTGCAGAGAGGCTGCGTGAGCTTGAAAAGAATATGAGTCGGGAAGAAGCATCGCTTTATCTTGCAGTGGATGTCGCCTCTGGGAAAGTGGGTGATTTTAGAGGCCGGGAAGATGCGATGGATGCAGCGGTCAGGGTAGCTATGGCTGTACTAACAGAAGGTGTTGTGGCAGCACCGCTCGAAGGCATTGCAAGAGTCAAGATTGAGAAGAATGATGATAAAAGTGAGTTTGTACGAATTTTCTATGCTGGGCCAATTCGAAGTGCCGGTGGAACTGCACAAGCATTATCAGTGCTTGTAGCTGATTATGTGCGGCGCAATTTAGGGATTGGTCGGTACAAACCACGCGATGAGGAAGTGGAACGGTGCGTCGAAGAAATACCGATATATCGGAATGCTGTAAATCTTCAGTATACGCCTGATGCCGATGAGATTCGCACGATAGTGAAGAACTGTCCGATCTGTATCGATGGTGAGCCTACCGAGGAAGTGGAGGTTAGTGGGTATCGTGATCTTGAACGTGTTTTGAGTAATCGTGTACGTGGCGGCATGGCTCTTGTGATTGCCGAGGGTATTGCGCTTAAAGCACCGAAGCTAAAAAAACACGTTGTAAACCTCAAACTGGATGGATGGGATTGGATTGACACGTTTCTTGGTAAGGGTGGTGGTGATGAAGATAATGTGGTAAAACCGCTGGATAGATACCTTCATGATCTTATTGCAGGACGCCCGGTGTTTGGCTATCCGTCACGAGCAGGCGGCTTTCGCCTTCGCTATGGGCGCAGTCGAAACACAGGTTTTGCTGCTGCTGGTATCAGTCCGGCAACCATGGTGTTGATGGACGACTTCATTGCTGCTGGCACACAGTTGAAGACTGAACGACCCGGCAAAGCAGCAGGGATAGCTCCAGTGGACTCTCTTGAAGGACCTACTGTAAGACTGTTTAATGGAAATGTGCTTCGTATTGATGATACTTTTGAAGCACTGAGAATGCGGGGCGATGTTGAGACAATACTCGATGTTGGTGAAATTCTAATAAATTTTGGGGACTTTATCGAAAACAATCATCCGCTTGTGCCGGCATCGTACTGTTATGAGTGGTGGGAACAGGAACTTGGATGTGCACTTGAATGTTCAAAACCTGTGTTAGAAAGCTCACTTGAATGTTCAAAACCTGTGTTAGGAAACTCTCTGCATGCGAAGCATACAGATCCTGATGACCACACTGCTGTCAACTTGTGTGAAACCTATCACGTACCACTGCATCCCAAATTTACATATCTCTGGCACGACATCACAATCAAAGATGTAACGTACCTTTCAGAATATGTGGAAACAAAGGGAGAATACAATCAAACACTCACACTACCGTTTAATCAAACTGCAAAGGATATCTTAGAAACACTGCTTGTACACCACACGATAGACGAGAAGACAATCACAATCGACCAACCTCTCGCGCTGATACGATGTCTTGGACTCGATGAGAATCTCAAAAAACGCGGCATTCAAAGTAAGAATATCTCTGACTCGGTAGAGCTTGTATCAAAACTGAGTGGTTTCATTGTTCGAAAGCGTGCACCAACTCGTATTGGTGCTCGCATGGGACGACCTGAAAAATCAGATAAAAGGAAAATGAAGCCGGCACCACATGTATTATTCCCGGTGGGAGTTGCCGGGGGACGCACACGTTCACTGCAGGATGCAAAAAACTACAGCAAATCCATGCAGGATAACATCGGCACAATAACTGTTCAAATGGGAAAAAGGATCTGTCCCGGATGCAGCACACGCACTTTCAAAAACCGGTGCGAGCGATGTGGTAAGTTTACAAAGCCTGTATTGTCCTGCCCGGCATGCCATATCGAAGTTGACTCTGACACCTGTCCAAAATGTGGTAAACAAACCACATCGTCAGCCGAAATGAAAATCGAATTTAAGAAAGAATACTACAGAGCTCTTGAAAATCTCAAAGAGCGAGACAACTTTGATAAGTTCAAAGGCGTCACCGGGTTAATCTCCAAGAACAAAACACCAGAACCACTTGAAAAGGGTGTGCTTCGAGCCAAAAACGATGTGGTGACATTCAAGGATGGCACGATTAGATATGACCTTTCCGACCTTCCACTCACACACTTTATACCACGAGAGATCGGTACAAGTATTGAAAAAATACGAGAGCTTGGATACACCCACGACATCTACAATCAGCCTCTTACAACCGCAGACCAGATCATAGAGCTGAAAGTGCAGGATATCATACTCTCAACCGATGCTGGCAATTATCTCACACAAGCTGCACAATTCATCGATGATTTACTATTAAAATACTATAAAACTGAGGCATACTACCATGCGAAGGATCGATCTGATCTCATTGGAAAACTGTTGATAGGGCTTGCACCACACACATCAGCAGGCGTGCTGGCACGACTGATTGGCTATACAACAGCTTCAGTAGGCTATGCACACCCATTTTTCCATGCAGCAAAAAGACGAAATTGTCTGGCACCAGGTACCGAAATTCTTGTCACAGACCACGACTTCCGATTAAAAAACTGCACAACTTCGTTGTACAGAGACAACATTTCAGATGCGGGAGAAGGAAGTGCGTTTATACCTTCCTATACGTTAAAAAACATGGACCTTGAGTCGTTATATCGCGGTGAAAACGCACGTGAGGAGGTTGTTGATGATTTTGGTACAACACGAAAAACCGTTGAAGGAATTAAGACGTATGCTCTGAACCCCATGGATGGGAGGTTTGAACTAAAGGACGTCAAATCAGTGATTAAAACGCCTGCACCATCACATCTGGTGAGCGTGAGAACAAGGTCAGGAAGAGCGTTTGTTTCCTCGCCCGAACACAGAATGGTGGTGTGGTCAAACGGTAAAATCCATCACAAAAAAGTTTTGGAACTGGACAACGACGACAAACTATTGGTGCCGAAAAAACTCGACCTGAAAGAAGAGGATAGGGCAGAAATAGACCTTCTGAAGGCGTTTTTGAATTTCGATAACATTTCAATGAACGTAATGGTGAGAGGGGTCAGGGAAGTTTTAGAAAAGATAGTGAAAGAACTGGGAGGGTTGAAGTCAACTGCTGAGCAGATTAAAATCAGGGAAAAGACATTTACCAATTATGTTTATCGTGATCGCATCCCGTTACCCATTTTGCACTCGTTACTTGAGCGGACGCACCGTGACTGGACTGCAATTCCGAGAGAGTGTAAACTCAGCGTTAAAAGGGATCACACGGTAATCCCAAGAATTATCAAGCTTGATGAGCGCTTCATGCGGCTTATCGGCTATTATCTCGCAGAAGGCTATGCAAGAAGCGTTGAAAAGGAGTTTTATCAGGTCAGCATGGCATCGTTGGAAAAAGAGCTGTTGGATGACATGGCGAACTGTATTAGAGATGTTTTTGGCTTTTTACCTGGCAGAAAGGAGGGGGTGCTCGTCATATCAAACCGATTGATCTACCATCTATTTGTGGAGGTTCTGGGTACTGGCAAAGGAGCTAAAGAGAAGCGAATTCCATTATTGCTGAGAAACCTACCTCGATGGAAAATAAAGGAGCTGCTAAGTGCCTATTTCTCCGGCGATGGCTCTGTGGAAAAAGGCAAACTCGTTGTCTCCTGTTCCTCAGTGAGCGAGAAGCTACTGCAGGACATTGGATTGCAGTTGCTCAGATTTGGCATATTCTATCGATTGAAAAGTGAGAGAAAAGCTGCTGGAGGAGCGGCGAAAGAGTTCTACGAGCGAAAAGGTAGAAGCGAAAAACTCCCGGTCTTTGACATTCATTATATTTTCATAAGATCACGATATGCGAGAAAATTCGGTGAGGCAATTGGTTTTATAGAGAAGCAGAAAAACGTTGCATTGAGAGCGGCATTTGCAAAAGAGAGGGCACCGCGTATCTCCTCGTTTGGTGACGCTGTTCTTGACGAAATAAAAAGTATAGAACCAGTCAAGCCAGATTTTGAGTTCTTATACGATATAGAAGTTGAGGAGCATCATAATTTTTTGGTTAATGACTTCGTGCTCAGTGCAAATTGTGACGGGGATGAAGATTGCGTCATGCTACTGATGGATGGGTTCCTCAACTTCTCAAAATCTTATCTTCCAGACAAACGAGGGGGAAAGATGGATGCACCGCTTGTGCTTACAACACACATTGATCCAAATGAAATAGATAAAGAGGCTCACAACATCGATGTCACAGCACAGTACCCACTTGAATTCTATAATGCAACACTTACGTATACAAACCCGAAAGAGATCATCCCATACATAGATTCTGTCCATAACAGGCTTGGTACACCACAACAATATGAAGATTCGATGTTCACACACCATACAACTAATATTGCAGCAGGACCTAAAAACAGTGCATATAAAACACTTGAAAGTATGGTAGACAAGATGAACGCACAACTACTCCTTGCAACCAAGATACGAGCAGTTGATGATTGGGATGTGGCAGAACGTGTAATCAGCTCACATTTTCTGCCTGATCTTATTGGAAACCTTCACGCCTTTACAAAACAGCAGGTACGCTGTGTCAAATGCAATGCCAAGTACCGCCGCCCGCCATTGCAGAACAGCTGCCCACGATGCGGCGGGAGAATCGTACTCACAGTACATGAAGGTTCGGTCAAAAAGTACCTTGACGTATCACTGAGAGTGGCAGAGCAATACAACATCAAACCTTACACCAAACAACGCATAGAGCTTCTAAAAAAGGAGATTAAATCACTCTTTGAAAACGACAAAAACAAGCAGAAAGGACTTGCAGATTTCATGTAACTATT
>WNEG01000039.1:7788-27794 GCA_012910725.1 Candidatus Ethanoperedens thermophilum
AGAATGAAAAAACAGGATTGAAACAAATACATAATGTCTATTAATCGCAACCATGCATACTTAATCATTTTAACAACAGTTGCAGCAGTGCTTCGCTTTCTTGAGCTTGATTTGCGAGTCTTTCACCATGATGAGGCAGCAGTTGGTTATTTTGCTTATCGTCTCTTTTCTGAAGGCGTTTACTCCTACGATCCGTCGTTCCATGGTCCTTTTTTGTATTATGCAACTGCCTTCCTGTATGGTGTACTCGGTGATAGTGTGTTTTCATCCAGAGTGCTGCCAGCCATAACCGGTGTTTTGATTATCCCTCTTATCTTTTGTCTGCGACGTTATATTGGGAGAAGCGGCGTGTTTATAGCTGGTTTCCTGTTCGCAGTCTCGCCTTCATTCGTATATTATTCTCGCTTTTTCAGAAACGATATTATTGTGGTATTCTTTATACTTGCCACTTTCATCTGTGCTTTAAAGTATCTTGATAGTGGAAAAATGGTGTTCGCTGCTGCTGCGGGAAGCCTTCTCGCTTTGTCCGCTGCTTCCAAAGAGAACACATATATTTATATTACAATTTTTATTTCATATTTTATATTTGTAAGCATGCTTGAATTTTTAACAAGAAAGCCTATTTCTTTGATTAATTTACTCAAGCACCATTTTACTGGCATATCTGTAGGAGCGGCGTGCTTCTTCATGGTCTATGCAATTTTTTACACCGATTTTTTTACGAATCCTTCCGGGATTTTAGCATATAAAAGTGCAATCAGCCACTGGCACCAGATGCACCAGGTCGAGCGTATTGCAGGTCCTGTATATTTTTATATTCCACTTTTGCTTTTATACGAGCTTCCAATTGTGATTTTTGCTATTTCTGGCACGATATATTATGTGCTGCTGCACAGGCTTGATAAGTTTAACCTGTTTTTGATCTATTGGAGTGTGGCGAGTCTTCTTGCCTATTCGTATCTCGGGGAAAAGGTGCCGTGGTTAATCCTTCACATTCTACTTCCGATGACACTGCTTGCAGCATCCTTTCTTAATGAGATAATCGCATCTCTTCATAATAGAAATATCAAAATCAAAAGGGTGTTTGAAGCCGTATTTGCAATATCTTTGCTTCTTTTTGTGTTTTCAAGCTTTCAACTAAACTATGATCATTTCACAGATACTGCTGAACCATTGATCCAGGCTGCACAACCGCCGCAGGAGTTTCAACAATTAATCGACACGATTGATGTGGTTGCACTTCAGTATGACGGTTATGATACTAACATCCAGGCAACTGACAAAAGTATTGAAACACAGTTTCTCTGGTATCTGCGACACTATAAAAAAGTCCACTGGAATGTAAGCTTGAACTCAACACTCGATTCGCCGATTATTGTAGTGCATGATGTCGATTCTACGAGAGTTGAGAATAAACTTGACAGGAGCTACCTGCGTCTCGATAGTGCTAAGATGGGCTGGTACTGGTTCAAAACAAGCGATATTACACCAGGATACATATTGTTTAGAAACATGAATAGGCCACCCGAGGAATATGGGGTGGTGTTGTTCTACAGGGATAAAAATACAACACCGAGCAAATCTGGATATCAAGTAGGGACGGACTGATTGGAAACAGCGGCATAACTGCTCAGGTGTATTGATTAATCCCCTGATTGTGATTCTATGTTTTCTGGCAAGAAAAATAAACAAATGCAACCAGAAGGAATCAAGAAACTGCACAAACTGCATACTTCGTATGCAGAACTACACACAACGTGAGTAGAAATAACAAATCTTGGTTATGCAAGCACTGCGTACAACGTGAGTAGAAATAACACTCTTGATTATGAAGTAATCAAGTTGTGAAGCAATCAAGTGCAGAAAATATGTATCGAATTTCAGTAGCAAGAGAATGAGGTGCGTTTATACTTTCCTATACGTTAAAAAAGTGTCAAAATGAGTTTAACAAAACATATATACCATGAGTTCAAATATGAATACCGATGTTTGGATTTGGACCAACTGAGATAGTCCTGATATTAGCTATTATTGTAATGCTATTCGGTGCATCAAAGATACCTGACCTTGCAAGGAGCCTGGGGGGCGCTATGGGCGAGTTTAAAAAAGCGAAGATTGATGTTGAGAAGGAACTACAGATTGGTGAGGATCTGTCGATGGGAAAAATTGATGCTGACATGCAAAAGATTGCAAATGAACTTGGGATTAATACTAAAGATCTCAGTAAAGAAGATCTAAAAAAGCTTATCCGTGAAAAGCTTGACACTCATTGAGGTCGATTGTGGTACAGATAGGCATTTTTCTCTGTTCCTGCTCTGGTACGATCGATCTCTCACTAAAGCAGCTTAAGAAAGATCTTAAGAAGCTTGATGGTGTAAAGGTTGTCGAGATACATGATCTTCTCTGCCAGAAGGATGGCTTGAATCATATTATCTATGATGTAAGGAACTTCAAGCTTGATTGCATTTTGATTGCAGGTTGTGAAAAGAAAAAAGCGATATTCAATAATCTTGCAGAACAGCTTGGGCTGCCGCAACCATTGATTGTAAATACCAAAGAGTGGTGTGGATACGTTCATGAACAGAAAGAGGGCACAGAAAAGGCAAAAGGGCTTATCCATCTTGCACTCATGCAGGAGTTCTGGAATGTTAAGACAATCCAGCAATCTGTTGAAAAATCTGTCATCCTGGTTGGTGGTGACCGGGCTTCAAGGCTTGCATCAGCCCTGTCAAAGCTTGCACATGTCACACTTATAACGCAACTGCACACTTCGTGTACAGAATTAACGTGTGAGTCAAAGCTTGCACACGTCACACCTGTAAGGCAACTGCACACTTCGTGTACAGAATTAACGTGTGAGTCAAAGCTTGCACATGTCACACCTGTAACAAAGCAAATTCAAGATGCAAGAGCTGAATTTGATATTTTAATTGGAGCCCCATCAAATATTTATGGCAGCATAGGCGCTTTTGAAGTTGAGTTTGAGCCAAACCAGATCGATTACAACTGCTGTATCGACTGTAAACGGTGTATCGAAGTCTGCGAGGATGATGCAATCATCGATGGCAGCATCATCTATATTAATGACCGATGCACAGAATGTGGGAAATGTGTCGATATCTGCCCTGTTCATGCGATTGATCTAAAGCCGCATTCTGTACGGTTGAGTGCTGGGCAGGTCATCGTTGATGATAAAAGGTTCTCTACGAAACTCGGCATTCATCAGATCGATGGGCACGACCCATTATCAATCATCACTGATGTTGTAAGTCTCTTTGATGGCATCAAAAAGCCAAAATACCTGGATTATGACCTTTCAGCTTGTGCATCGTCCGTTCACGGACTTTCCGGGTGCAGCCTTTGTTTCTGCCCTTATGGTGCGATGAAGAGGGATGCTGACGGAAAAATAACGATTGATGAGATTTCGTGTGAAGGATGCGGTCTATGTGCCACCCTCTGTCCACTATCTCTTATTAAACTGGATGCTTTTTCCAATAAACGCGTATTATCATCGATCGATACGCTACTTATTGCTGCCAGCAAGCTTAAGAGACGTATAATCCTCTTTACAGATATTAAAGAAGGGAAATACCTGCTTGATGAGGTAGGAAGGCTCAGATTAAGCTACCCACCGGTTCTTCCAGTACTGCTTCCTTCAATCAAGTCTTTATCCAAAGAGCACATTCTTAGGGCGTTTGATGCAGGTGTGGATGGGGTTGTCATACTTGGTCCTGGCGAAAGCAGTCTCGAGCTTAATCTTATCAGGGCATGCCTCAGGCAACTTGACATGGATAACCGGTTAATCACAATTGAGCAGTTAGATCCTGATACGTTCACCAGTGCAGTTAAAATTTTTGCAGGCAGACTTGAGCCATCTGCGATCAGGAAGTATGAACCTGTTAAGCTTGAAGATATGAGCAATCGGGCAGTCTTCCTCGCTTTAATCGAAAGCCTTTCAGCAAAAACCAATAAACTGCCTGATGTGAAGCTGCCATCAAAGGAGTTTGGTTTTGTTACAATTGGCTCCACATGTACGATCTGTGATGCCTGTACCGGGGTTTGCCCAACTGAAAGCATTTTAAAGGATGAAAACAAAATTATCTTCAATCATGGGATGTGCATCAACTGTGGGCTCTGTAAAGAAGCCTGTCCCGAGCATGCAATCGAAGTTGTCGGGATGCTTGATACTGCAAGACTGCTCAGTAATGAAAAGCTTGTACTTGCATCATCAAATCTCATGTATTGTGCAAGATGTGGCAAGGCATACATTACAGAAGCATCGTACGAGAGAATCACCAGCAAGCTGTCTGAAAAGGGATTGGATAATATCACACTTTCCTACTGTGAGCGATGCAGGCCAGTGGTGACACTTGAGCAGATGATGGAGGTAAAAGATGAGTGAAATCGAAGATGTTTTGATAGTAAGGAAAGCTCTTTATGGTTTTTTATATCGTATGTATCTTAAAGAACCTCCAAGAGAGCTCGCAGAGGACATTATAAATAAGAAATTCATAGTCAGCGAGGGAACTTTATCTCCTTATAAGGATATCGAGGGTGGTTTTTATTACCTGATGAAGCTCGTGGAAAAATATAATGATGTGAATACGTTGCATGAGCAGATGGTTGATGAGTACACACGTCTCTTTGTTGGCCCGCATGCACTTCCAGTCCAGCCTTATGAATCTTCATGGATTAATGGAGAGAGATTTGGAAGATCGCTATTAGAAGTGAAGAAAGACTATTTGAGTGCTGGCATCGTTAAATCAAAAGATTATCCAGAGCCAGAAGACTGTATCACATTCGAGCTTAAGTTTATGCACCACCTGTGTGCCGAGGAACTATCGGCAGACAGCAATGAGCAATTGCTAAAATGTTTAAACCTGCAAAAAGATTTTCTACATCAGCACCTATTAAAATGGGTTCCAGCCTTCTGCGATGCACTATACGAATCCGAACTATCAGATTTCTATAAGGGTGTTGCAAAGATTACAAAGAGTTTTCTTGCGTTAGAGGATGCGACAATCATGGAACTGTTGGAAGCGCTGGAATAAAAGACGGTATCATGGATGAACTGGATAAGAAGATATTAAAAGAACTTCAGTTGGATTCTCGTAAGTCCTTTACCAGGATTGCACAGAATTTGGGAGTGACTACTGCTACTATAAGTGATAGAGTGAAAAAACTAACAGAAAAAGGCATCATCTGCGGCTATACGACAATTCTTAATACTTATAAACTGGGGATGATCACCCTGATTGCAAAGATAAAAATCAGGTCAGGACACAGTATTGAAGATGTTGGAAAGGAGATAGCAGGACTATATGAGACCTGCTACGTTCACCATGTAACAGGCAATTTTGACCTTCTTGTTATCTCCAAGTGTGCAGGACATGAAAACTGCGGATGTATTATCGAGGAGATAAAAGAGGTTGACGGCGTTGAAACCGTGGATACGGAGATAGTGCTTAAGACACTGAAAGAAGCAGTCAAGGTTGAGCTGTAGTTACATTCGTTTAAAAATATCATCACTATTCCTACATCCGTTAGAGAATATGGTCAGAATTTGTGCGTTCATTTAAACTATTTACTTTATCTATACGTTTGTTTACTTAATGATGCTGATTTCATCACGAAAAAGAGCAACTTTTAGCAACTTTTATATAGTATATGCACTCACGTCTGTAGTGGCTATACAAAGCATTAATGGAGGAAAAATGATGGCAACAAAACCAGATAGTATTGTTGGATGTAGTAATATCAAGATGTCAAGGAGGACATTTTCCAAGTTGACAGCTATAGGAACAGCGGCAGCACTTGGCGGGATCGGACTGAGCAAGTATGATCATACGATTGATAAATTGATTGAACAGGCGAGTGCCACCACCTCATCAGGGGTAAACCACATAAAGACTATATGCTCGCACTGTGCACTTGGATGTGGACTTCTTGGAAAGGTTGAAAACGGAGTTCTCACCGGGATAGAACCCTGGGAGGATCACCCGATAAATGCAGGATCACTCTGTTCTAAAGGCGCTGCAATCAGAGAGATCGTAAACTCGGAGACAAGGCTCAAGTACCCGATGAAAAAGAGCGGGGGAAAATGGCACAGGATCTCATGGGAAGAGGCACTTGATGAGATTGCAGCTAAGATGAAGGATATCAAGGCAACCGATGGACCCGACTCAATCTTCTACCTGGGATCAGCGAAGGTGACAAACGAGGAGTGCTATCTTTTCAGAAAGTTTGCAGCATTCAACGGCACGAACAACGTCGATCACCAGGCACGAATCTGTCACTCAACCACG
This sequence comes from Candidatus Ethanoperedens thermophilum, assembly GCA_012910725.1. Lineage (GTDB taxonomy): Archaea > Halobacteriota > Methanosarcinia > Methanosarcinales > EX4572-44 > Argoarchaeum > Argoarchaeum thermophilum. Next base: position 14,094 of record WNEG01000039.1, read on the forward strand.
GTTGCCGGTATGGCAAACACATGGAGCTTTGGCGCGATGACAAACTCGTGGAACGATATGCGGCACTCGAAGCTGATCTTCTTCTGTGGAGAGAACGCTGCAGCATCGCATCCAGTCGCGATGCAGCACATCCTCGAGGGAAAGGCGAGGGGTGCAAAGTTTATTGTGGCAGACCCGAGGTTCACAAAGTCCGCGGCGCTTGCTGATATGTATGTGAGGTTTAGACCAGGCACAGATATCCCCTTTATCTGGGGAATCTGCAACGAGATCGTGAAGAATAACTGGCATGACACCGATTTTATCGAGAAGCGAACCTATGGGTTTGACCAGTGGTGGGATGTCGTTAAAGATTACACACCAGAGGTTGTTGAGGATATTACATGGGTTAAAGCAGATACCATAAGAGAGCTTGCCTATGAATGGGCGCATACCAGTCCCGCCTGCATCTGCTGGGCGATGGGTGCGACACAGCACACGGTAGGGACGAACAACATCCGTTCCTTTGCATGCCTTGAGCTTCTAACAGGTAATGTTGGAAAGTCGGGCGGTGGCTGCAACGCTTTCCGTGGGCATGACAACGTCCAGGGCGCAACCGATATGTGCGTGCTCTCGCACTGGCTTCCATCCTACTACGGTCTGACAGAAGGATCATGGAAGCACTGGGTTGGTGTCTGGAACGAACATGCACCAATAACCTACGATAATATGAAGGCGGAGTTTGCAGAGTACAACGGCAAGTCGCTGATGCATGTGCCCGGACTCACAGTATCACGATGGTATGAAGGTGTGCTTGATTCATCGGTTGCTCAACCAAAGCCTGTCAAGATGGTCTTTGTCTGGGGGCATTCGCTGAACTCGATTACCGAGATGAAACGGATGAAAGAGGCGATGGAAAAGGTCGATCTCGTCGTTGGAATCGATCCACACGCAACAGTTGCATCATCACTTGCAGATCGTCCAGATGGAATCATCGTGCTTCCGGCATCAACGGTCTTTGAGAAGGATGGAAGTGTCAGCAACAGCGCAAGACAGGTCCAGTGGAGAAACCGTCTTATTGATCCACTCTATGAGAGTAAGTCTGATTATTGGATCATGAAAGAGCTCGCAACGAGACTCGGCTTTGGGCCGCATTTCACCTATAATTCACCAGAGGATGTGTTAAGAGAGATAAACCGCGGGGCAAATGTCATCATGATGCGGGAATCTCCAGAGCGAATAAAGCGACAGCAGGAGCATTCATCTGATTTCAGCATCGAGGATTGTCAGGCAAAAAGCGGTCCCTGCAAGGGCGAATACTGGGGGCTTCCATGGCCATGCTGGAACGATGAACATCCCGGAACACCGTTACTCTATAGAAATGATATACCCATAGCTGAAGGTGGGAGTGAGTTCAGGACAAGGTTCAGAGGGAAAGACTCAACCGCCGGAAACCCGGTGTCAGATGATGGTATCTCAATGCTTGGCGCCGGTTATGCCCATCCGGAAGGATATGATGAAATGAATAGTGACGGGACACCAGGATCTGGATGGAAGTATGATCTTGATTCCGACTGGAAAGGTATCATCGCTGAGAACAAATGTCCATCTGGAGCAGGTAAAGCGAGATTCATGGCATGGAACCTGCCAGATCCAATTCCAGTGCACAGAGAGCCGATCGAGACCCCGAGACCAGACTTGATCGATAAATATCCCACCTATGACGATGTAGACGATCATTTCAGGGTCAAATGTCTCTTCAAGACGATACAGGATGAGCGCAAGAATCTGGTTGACACATACCCAATCATACTCTCATCAGGAAGACAGGTTGAGCACATGGGAGGAGGCGCTGAGACAAGATCATGCAAGTATCTTGTTGAACTTCAACCAGAGAACTATGTCGAGATAAACCCTGGGCTTGCCAGCGAAATTGGAGCAAGGCACTGGGACTATGTCTGGGTTGAGACACTGAGAGGCAGGATAAAGGTGCGGGCTTATGTCACAGAACGAGTGAACAGAGAGACTGCCTTTATACCGTATCACTGGGCTGGATGGATGGAAGGCAAATCATACGAAGATCGTTATCCATCTGGAACAGCAGAGCTTGCACTCGGTGATTCGGTCAATATCATCTGTGTAGACGGGTATGATCGCTCAACGAACATGCAGGAGACCAAGGCATGTCTATGCAAGATATACAAGGTGTGAGGTGATTTAAATGAGATTTGTTATAGATGTTGGAAAATGTATCGACTGTGGTGGATGCTGGGTTGCATGCAAGGATATAAACGATGTTGAGACAGGAATCGAGCGCATCAGGATTGTAACTCTCAATGAAGGGAAAACTGGTGAGAAGAGCGTTCCTATCCAGTGCTTCCATTGTGACCATCCCGCATGCATGCTTGTATGCCCACAAGAGGCAATCACAAAGCGTGATGATGGTATTGTCCTTGTTAATCAGGACAAGTGCGTTGGCTGTAGATACTGCCTCTGGGCATGCCCGTATGGTACACCACAGTTTAAGAAAATGGGCTCTGTAATGGAGAAGTGTACATACTGTGTTGAAAGAATCGATTCTGGACTTAGGCCTGCTTGTGGTGGTTTCTGTGCCACCAAGGCGATCTTTGTTGGAAAGTCGGCCTCAGAGGCTGATGCGAAAGCTTCTTCAATTGGTGCTGCAAGGGTGAAAGGCCCAACAAATCCTGATGCTGCATACAAGGGGGTGACGCTATGAAGAGATTCATCGTCGCAGCGATTGTGATAGCCCTTGTCTTTATGGCAGGTTGTGTTGAAGAACCAGAAGTAACACCCACTCCCACAGAAACACCAGCAGCCCCACATGTTGAAGAAGGTACCCTGAGAGCAATTCACACCATAGAACTTCCAGCAACACCAGCAAAAGACGACTGCATCAAATGCCATCGATCGATACTTGATAACAAGCCACACACACAACACGTCAGCAATCTCGGCTTTGACTGTACAACATGTCATAAGCTTGATGAGCCACTCCCAGAGTTCAAAAAACTTGTTTCTGTTGAAACATGTACAAGCTGTCATCCAGATTACTTGAAGTAGGCTGAATCATCAACAACTGTGTAAACTGTTATCCACTCTACCAGGGCAGTGATGGTTACATTACTGCCTTCGGTGAGAGCATACGTGGGCAGTGTCTGTCACAAACAACCAAAAACTTATCCTCTATTTTTTCGGCTCTCTTCAGCATTGTTTTTCCAATAATACTATTATTGAGATTTATTTTTATATCCAAGACCAGCCAGAGCTACCCCTGCCTCATAAAATACGATGACCGGTGATCCCACGATAATCTGACTGAAGACATCAGGCGGAGTAAACAGTGCCGCCATCACGAAGATTACCACGTATGCATGCCTTCTATATGTCTTTACACTCTCAAGAGTTACGATTCCAGATCGTACAGCAAAGATGATTAGAAGCGGCAGTTCAAAGGATATGCTGATAAGAAGCGTCATTGTAACGATGAAGGATATGAACTCCTGTATCGAGTATGTAGCAGTGGCTATATTTGAGCTTGTGGCATAGAGAAACCTGAGAAATAGTGGAAGCATGAAATAGTATGAATAAGCCATCCCGAGTATGAAGAGTGTAACCGCAGATACAAAGGTAAGGACCATCTTCGAGGTCGCAACCCTGGTATGTACATCCAACCGCTCTTTAAGAGCCGTGTAGACAGTATAAAGCAGTACCGGGATTACTGGCACTATTCCTGCCACAAGCGATATCTTGAACTTGAGGATAATCAACTCAACAGGAGATAATTGTATCAGCACTGCACCGGTTGGAAGAAGATCCTCCTTAATCATTATAATCAGATCATCGATAAAAGAGTATGAGATCAACATACCTGTAATTATCATGATAAAAAATAGTTTCAACTTCTTCCTGAGAGAGGCAGCTATATAAGCGAGCTGTTCACTATGAGCAGGCATTAATGATCACCAGGTAGCCAAAGAGTTGAGTTATGGTAGAGAAGATTGGAAATGAACCAATAGGCGATGATGAGCTGCCGTTGATGGAGCATCTGAGCGAGCTGAGAAGAAGGCTTGTGATTATTATAATTCCAATCATCATCGTTATAGCAATCATATTTCCATTTTCAAACCAGGCACTTGCACACATCTTCACAGATCTATTCCCTGATCAACAGTTCCTCTTTGTCTACAGTCCGATAGAATGGATAAACCTGAGATTTTTATTCTGTCTCCTCTGTGCACTTGCTGTTACGATCCCACTCCTTCTATATGAAGCTTATGCATTTATCGCACCAGGTTTATATCCCCACGAGAAGCGATTCATCATCAAAATCCTTCTGCCATCACTTTTGCTCTATCTTTTAGGTGTCATCCTCGCATACTACCTTGTTCTTCCAGCGATACTAAGTGCTATCGTTCCTTATGGTGAAGAACTGGCAGAGACGGCATTATCTGCAAAGCGCGTCTTTTCTCTTATCATCTACACTGCGATGTGTTTTGGGCTCATCTTCCAGGTTCCACTTGTTGTAATCCTTGCAGTGAAGCTTGAAATCACGAACTATCAATCTCTAAGAGCAAAGAGGGGAGTCATATACATTGCAGCAGTGGCTATAGCGCTTTTTATAAACATAGATCCAACAGGCATCTCACAGATTCTAATTGCAGTCATTCTTGTTGTACTCTTTGAACTCAGTCTTCTTATAACAAGACTCATCTGGAGATAGCTGTTTGTCTGTTTATAACTGCACACTTCGTGTACAGAAAAAACGAGTCTTGTTATATCTGAACTCGAGTTCGTATATCGTTGCGAGTATATCTGAAGTTCCGAGCGGTGCGAGGAATTTGGGTGAGGGCGTAGCCCAAACCAGATATACTCTGTTGAGTGAGTGCGACAGCACCGAGCCAATGAAGTTGGCGAGAGTCGTGGACGAGGGATAAAAATTTAATCCTAATATTTTGAAGCATAAATTTCTTCGTATTAATCACCGATACTTATCTCATTTTTTTTGATTCAGGTATTATTTCAGTTAGGACATCCCCACTTTCAGGATGGCATGTGAAGTATAGAATTTGATTGGTTTTTGCTAATTCTTTGATAGCTTCACATGCTGCTCGGAATCTTTCAGGGTCAAAGTTTACAAGAATGTCATCAAAAACGATAGGTAAGGATTCAGATCTTTTACTGAATTCACGGATGAATCCAAATCTTAATGATAAATAGAGTTGTTCTGCGGTTCCTCTGCTCAACTCCTGAATATCTTTTCGTCTGCCATCTTTATCTTCGACATAGATTCTTGCTTCGTCTAATGGTGCTAAAACCCGCGAATATCTCCCAAGAGTCATCTTTGAAAAGAAAGATTGTGCTTCCTTAATAACTCCTGGTTGCCTCTCCTGTTCGTATTTTTTAATTGCTTTTCCCATAATGGTTCTTGCCAAAGTAAGTATTGACCATTCCTCAGACTTCTTCTTCAGTTTTTGCATCTTTACGGTTTTCTCCACTCGTAAAGAAGAACCCTCCTCCTTACGCTCTATTTGTTTGATTCTTTCATCAATACCACCTCGTTTTTCCCTGAGTTCTGAAAGATTATTTTTCATCTCTTCAACCCTCTCTTTTAGCTGTAGCTCCTTTTCTTTCAAATCCTCGGGAGATGTCTCCCTCAGTTCGTTGATGAAATCAAAATATGGTTTTCCGTTACCGCTAATTCTCTTGATATTTTGCTCTTCCTGGAGAGTTTCATCCATTAGTTTATTACGCTCTTCCCAGTTTCTTGCGTTCTCTCTAAATTCAGTTTCAGATTCAGCAAAACCTTGAGATAAGAGCTCAGAAACTGTTCTCTGATGGCCTTCAAGTTTTTCTTCTAAAGTCCGAAGTTCAAGTTTCAGATTTTCTTCATCAATATCCAGTTGTTCTAAGGTTTTGCAATCCTCTATGGCTTGATTCAATTCCTCAGTTATTTTCTCCAATTCCACGATTACATTTATCTCGCCTTTTTTTCTATTACAGTTTTCCAGAACAGAAGAGATTTTGGTTTTGTATTCCTCAATAAATTCTTGAATTGAGTCAATTCGCACCGTAGTTTCCTCGATTGATTTTTTCTTTTCAACGCAGGTCTTAATTGTTGCAAATATATCAATCGTTCCTTCAGGAGTTAGTTCTGATTCCAATCCTTTTTCAGTGAGCCAGTTTTTCCATTCCTTTTGAGCTTTTTCTTTTTCCTTTCTTAGTGCTTTCAGTTTCTCTTTTATGGTATTTCCCTTCTCGCTGAGTTTTCCCAACTTTTGTTTCAACGTTTCCTGTTGTTTCTTCAATTCATTTGATTTTAACAGGTTTTCAGAAGCTGCCTGAAGTTCTGAATCTTTATTTTCTATTAGTTGGGAGTCTGGGATGTCCTCAAATTTGCATATCTGAGCATTTGATAGCATTTCACTTTTGATTTTTTGCAACTCCGATTCAAGCTTTTCTCTCCGTTCAGACAAGTCAGCTTCTTTGTCTTTGAATCCTTCTGGTGTAGTTATTGGAAGTTCTTTTCTGCTTAAAATAACATAAATGATAGCAGATATGGATAAGATTGCGAGAATACTGATGCCTATCGCCCAGTTATTCCCAAAAATTGATAGCATCAAGGAAGCGATTCCAGCAGCAATAAACATAAGCGCAGGCCAAAGGGGTAGCTTTGGAAGAAGCTCTGCTCGATGTGGTCTGAGGATAGTGAACAGTTCTTCTTTTTCTTCAAGATTGCGCATGTCCGCTTCTTTTTCTTTTAAATTTGGGTATTTTACTCGTAGAAATTGTAGAGATTTCCTTTGTTGTTTCAATTTTTTTTCGTCTATCTGTTGGAGCAACTGAGTTCTGAGACGTTTATCCACATCTACTATCTCCTCTTCGATATTTTTAATGTTTTGCTCGATTCCTTGAACTTCTTTTTCTGTGTCACGAATGTTTTCTCTTGCCTCTTCTAAGGTGTTATGCTTTTTTCTTACTATTTCTTTGGTCGGTATGGAGATATCAAATTTGGAAAGTTTCTCCTCATCCCAATCAGCTCCTATTTCATGCAGCGACCCTTTTAGCCCCTCCTTGTCTCTTTTTAGTTTTTCTTCTAACGTTGGCAGGTCTCTAACAGCAGAGATATATTTATCCTGACCTTTTTGAAGTTCAAGGATTTTATCCTCATTACTGAGCAGCTTTTCATCTATTTTTACCTGCGATTTTTGAATCTTGATCTTTTCAAGACCCTCATTCTTTTTAGAAATATTTTCATTTAATTCATCGATTTTTTCTAGATTTCTTTCCAGCATTTCTATGCCGTTTTCAGGAAAGTTTTCTATTTCTGGAATTTTTTGTAGGCGCTCTTCAGCTTCTTGTGTTTTTCTCCAGTCATCCCAAACTGTAATCAAGTTTGTAGTGTGGTTGAATTTGGTTCTTATTTGGTTTCGTTCTTGTTCGACGTTTACAATCACCTTGGTTATTTCTTCTAGCTCTTTGTGGTGCTCATCAAAATTTTGGGCGTCTTTCTCTATTTCACGGAGCCGTGAATCCACATTTTTAATTTCATTGGATAGAGCATTAATTTCTGGTTTGCTCCCACGCTCCTTAAAGAGGCTGCCAGCCTCTGTTTCCAGATTTTTCTGCACTTCTGGGAGAGAAATAGCGCCGATCCCAGTTCCTGCGCTGTAGATTCGTCCTTTGACTGCCTCACTGTTGAGTGTTTCAAAATCCTGGAGTTCGGTGAGACCAAAAGCATAGATGTTCTCGAAAATGTCTTTGTTGGCATCTCCGAGGAGGTTAGAGAGTTCTCTGGTTCCACCTGTTGAACCATCAGGTAAAAATACCTTTACATCACGGTCTCCTCCAGAGTATCGTTCAATTGTATGTCTTTTATTATCAATGGTTGATACAATTAACCTACCTCCGTGATTACCTCCTGAAAGAGCAGGATAAAGGTTGAGTATACTGCGCCTGTCAGGAAAGCCGAAGAGAATTCGCTTTTGGAAAGAGAGAATTGTTGATTTTCCAGCTTCATTCGGTTTAATAAAGATGGTGAGACCTGAGGTCAAATTCTTTATGTGATAATCATGAAATATTCCAAAACCGTCAATATAAATTTCTTCAAATTTCATGGGAATTCATCCTTCATGAGTTTATCCAGACAGAGTGTTTCTGCCTTTTTTATTAAATCAAGAAAATGTTCGTCATCAAGAGGTTCAAGAAGTTTTCTTCCACCGGGAGAGGTAAATAAGGGTTCGAGGGACTCTTTAAGTTCAGCTATTTTAGTTTTATCATGCGAAAATTCTTCAAACACCTTGACCAAATCGCCGATAAAGTCCTTGCGCTCCAGCAGTGATTTTCGGTCGATTTCAGGATTCGTATCATCCTCAATGCTTTCGATCCAAACGAATTGTTTTTCTCCTTCTTCATCCCCCTTTATATCTTTGAGGATGTCATCTAAAACACCTTTTCGAGCGATAGAAGAGTGCAGGACACTTCTACCGGTAAGAATAATTCTGCAAATTGATGAACGCCCTTTTGCTTCTTCACGGATCTTTTCGATGCAATTGTGTATTTGTGAGATTAGTTCCTGTTCTATGTAGAGAGAATCGATTGATAGCTTTTCTACAAACCATCTTATGGAATCAACCTCGATAAATTCAGTAGTTGGTTCACCATTTTCGTCAACATTGACCAAGAAGCATCCTCTAGCGCCTGTCTCTTTGGGATGAAGACCCTGCGGATTCCCTGAATAAATTACTAATGGATTATTCTCATTTATAATTGCCTTTTTGTGGATATGACCGAGAGCCCAATAATTGAAATTTCGAGTGATTAAGTCCTGTAATGTGCAAGGTGCATAAGGTTCGTGTCCTGTGTTAGTTCCAACATTGCAATGTAACATACCAATGTTGAACAGAGCTTTTTTTGGGGTTGATATTTTAGGGAATTTGTGAGTAAGATTTGTTTTTATATCTCGCGTGTGAAAACTAATGCCATAAATTTGGGCAATTTCCTCGCCATCTTTTTCGACCGAGACCTCCTCCACAGACTTTCCATTGAAGATATGAACATTTTTTGGCCAGTCTAAATTTGCTGACCATCCATCTAATGGGTCATGATTTCCGTGTACAATATATACCTTTATTCCAGCATCAGATAATCTTTTTAGACCATCTCGAAATCGAAGCTGTGCTCGTAAGCTTCTGTCCCTCCCATCGTAAATATCACCTGCAATTAAGAGGAAATCAATTTGTTTTTCAATACCAAGATCAATTATCTTATTAAATGCTTTAAACGTTGCCTCTGTTAATTCTAAACTTATTTCTTCACTTACTTCAGAAATCCCTTTAAAAGGGCTATCCAAATGTAGGTCTGCTGTATGTATGAAACTAAATGCTTTCACTATTTGATCCCTTTACGATCATATTCTTACTCCTTCCTTTAGTTAAGATATGACTTATCGTACTTAATAAATTACCTGAGTCCACGATTTCACTTAGCTACCCAAATTGACGCACACAACGTGAGCAGAAAAAAACGAGAGTTTTGTTATAACAAGACTCATCTGGAGATAGCTGTTTGTCTGTTCATAATTGGGATTTATATAATGTGAACTGCAACACAACGTGAGCAGAAAAAAACGAGTCTTGTTATAAGAAAACAGGTGTGGTTCTCGAAGATGAGTGATTATAACTATGCAGCAGCCGTGGTTCTTGCCGGTGGAAAAGGATCTCGCATGGGTTATGTTGAAAAAGCACTGATCATGTTTGACAATGCACCACTACTGATGCAGACTCTAAAAAAACTCTCGCAGGTTGTGGATACGATTATTGTTGCTCTCAGAGATGATTACCAGAGAGAAAACTTCTCTAAGTTATTTCCATCTGTTGTTTTTGTGACTGATCGCTATCATAACATGGGTCCACTTGCTGGAATTGAAGCCGGGCTTGCTGCTTCCAATAAGGAGTACACACTGGTTGTTGGATGTGATATGCCTTTTATCAACACTGATGTAATCAAGTACCTGCTGCATAAATGCAGAGGTTTTGATGTCACTATCCCGCGATGGGATGATGGAAAACTTGAACCGCTGCATGCCGTGTATCGAACAAGTGTAATAAGAGAAGAAATAGGAAGGTGTATTAAGCATGGGGAGCGATTTATTCTTGCTCCAGTTTTCAAAAGAAAATTAATCCAGTATATCGATGTTTGTGAGTTAACAAAGTTTGACTTAACACTTGATACTTTTAAGAATGTGAATACTGAAACAGACGTGAACAGCATAGTTTAACCATGATAAAACGTTACGCTAAAACATATAAGGCTCTTGCAGTAAAAAACAGCAGTATTAAAGAGGTAGAAATCAGTGTTGCATGCGAAAAGGCGGTTGAATTGTTTGTTAACAACAAACATCTTGTTTCTATTCTTACAACGCCAAACCTACTTGAAGAACTACTCCTTGGTTTTCTTGTTTGCGAAGGTATAGTAAACAATCCAGAAGACATTATATCTATAGACGTTGAAGATTCAAGAATTATGGCGACGATAAAAGAGCAGAGCAAACCAGCTTCATCTCATCAAGATATACGCACAGTGTGTGATACAGTCTTCGAGAGACAAGTAATTCTTGACTCTGTTAATTGCCTTGAGTCCGAGCTATATCATACCACAAGAGGCGCGCATGCAGCATGCATCGTAAACAAGCAAGGTGAATGTAAAAAGAGACTGATCGATGTTAGACGACATAATGCTATTGATAAGGTTGTAGGTTGTGCATTGTATGAGCACCTTGATCTCTGTACCCATTTTCTGCTTTCCACTGGCAGACAATCTGCAAGTATGGTGTTGAAGGCTGTTAGAGCTGGCATACCATTGATCGTGACAAATACCGCTCCTCTTGATAGTGGCATAGATGCAGCAGATCGATATAACGTCTGTCTCGTCTGCTTTGCCGAACCAGATTACATGTTGATAACAACACACCCAGAAAGGATAAAAATATGAGACTTGAAGCATGACTGATACGATTATTAAAAATGTCAGGATGTTAATCAACAACCGAATCAGTGAAGTAAACATCTTAATCGATGATTCTAAAATTGAGAAAATATCCAAAATCGTTAGCATCAATGCGTTTGATCATATAATCAATGGACGAGGAGATCTCGCGCTTCCCGCTGGAATCGATGTTCATGTGCACTTTCGGGACATGAAGGAAAAACACAAGGAGGATTGGTACACTGGCTCGTGTGCGGCAGCAGCGGGCGGTATTACCACGGTAGTAGACCATCCCAACACACAGCCACCAACACTCAATAAAAAAAGTTTTTACCAAAAGCTAATCAAAGCAAGAAGTAAATCCGTCATCGATTTTGGGCTAAATGGTGGAGTAAATAGTGAAAACACTGGAGAGTTAATAGAACTCTGGAATCTTGGAGTGACCTCTTTTGGAGAGATATTTGGTAGCCAGAACCTCGGTGAAGCACTTGATAAAATAAAAAGATTTGGAGCAGTTGCTTGCATACACGCAGAAGACGAAACAATAAATAGAAAGTTAATGGAAAAATATAAAAACAATCATAACCCCGGTGTGCACAGTCTCATTCGACCACCAGAATCAGAAGAGGCCGCAGTAGCAGCACTATTGAAAAAACAGTTAACACTGCATTTTTGTCATATCAGTACGAAAAACGCTGTAAACCTTATCCACTCTGCAAAAGAGGAAGGAGAAGACGTTACCTGTGAGGTTACACCACACCACCTGTTTCTATCAGCTAAAAGTTGGGGGAGACTTGGAAGTCGTGGTAAAATGAATCCACCACTTCGAGAGCCCTGCCACATACCCCCCCTATGGGCAGCTCTTAACGATCATACTATTGATATGATAGCATCAGACCATGCCCCGCACACCATCGAAGAAAAAAACACAGATATATATGATGCGCCACCCGGAGTTCCTGGTGTTGAGACTCTCCTTCCACTTATGCTTGGAGCTGTAAAACACGATCATATAACTCTAAAACGATTAATAGAGGTAACACGCTTAAACCCGGCAAAACGCTTTGGATTTGATGCACACAACAAAGGGGACCTTGAAAAAGGATTTGATGCAGATATTATCATTGTTAATACGAGTAACACAACACCCATACGAGGAGAAAAGCTTCACAGCAAAGCCGGATGGACACCTTTTGAAGGAACGCCGGCACTATTCCCAAGACTCACGCTTCTTCGTGGTAAGACAATCTGGGATGAAGGCATTACTGTTAAAAAAGGGTATGGAAATCATTGTTTACGAAATGCATCCTATAGAGAAAATGATGACACCTATTGACGAAACCATCGGGGTTAAGACGTATGCTACCAATAACGATGGTATTGGCGGCATTCTCAAAAGTCAGATCGATGACTTTGTGGTAGAGGAGATCAGCAGCCGGGAAGAAGGGCAGAGTGGGAAGTATCTTATTCTTGAAGTTGAAAAGCGTAATTGGGATACCTACAAGTTGATTCGTGATCTCTCTCGCATACTCCAGGTAAGCAGGAATCGTTTTGGCTGGGCAGGAACCAAGGATAAACGTGCGGTCACAAGACAGAAAATCAGCATCTGGGACATGAAAGAAGAAGATGTAAACCGAATTCATCTAACAGACGTGTCTTTACGTGTGCTTGGACGTTCTAATAAAAAAATAAGCCTTGGGGATTTGTATGCTAATAGATTTCGCATCACTGTGCGAAAGATACCGCATACCATGGATGAAACAATTCACCGGATAGAAAAAATCGAAAAAGAGCTGCTTGAGGTTGGGGGCGCTCCCAATTTTTTCGGGGTGCAGCGATTTGGAGAGATCCGACCGATTACTCATCTTGTAGGGCGAGCAATCATTGAAGGCGATTTTGAACAGGCGGTGATGATCTATCTTGCAAAAGTCTATACAGGTGAGAGCGAGGAGAACCAAGAGGCACGAAAGTGTCTTGCAGAAACACACGACTTTAACCGCTGCATAAAATTATACCCAAAAAAACTCAACCACGAGCTTGCAATGTTACACCATCTTGCTGGAAACCCAACCGACTATCTTGGAGCACTTGCAAAACTATCAGAAAACCTCCAGCGCATGTTTATCCATGCATACCAATCGTACCTGTTCAATCTTACCTTAAGCAGACGCATAAAAGAGAAAATTCCACTGAATAGAGCAATTGCTGGCGATATTGTGTGTTTTAAGAACGCGGTTGGACTTCCAGACACAAGACGCATACAAAAGGTAACAGACCAGAACATAAAAGGCATCAATAACCTCTTAGAGCGAGGACGAGCTTTTATCACAGCACCACTGTTTGGGTATGAAACGCATCTATCGACTGGCATTCCCGGGGAGATAGAACAGCAGGTGATAGAAGAACAATCCATTAAGCTAAAAGATTTCAATGTTAGAGATGCCCCAAAGTATGCATCAAAAGGACTTCGGAGAGAGGTGCTTATACACGCAAACCGAACATATAATGTAATCCCTGATGAACTTAACAGCGATTATTGCAAGTTGATTGTTGATTTTACCCTCCAGAAGGGAAGTTATGCGACAATGCTGCTTCGCGAATATATGAAAATCTGACTTCATTTTAACGGAGAGTACCAATATTTTTTTCCATCAAGGAATTTATCAACACCAACTTTTTTAATTCTTCTTAAATTCTTTAGATGGGCATCTCCGTGACTGG
>WNEG01000100.1:0-2857 GCA_012910725.1 Candidatus Ethanoperedens thermophilum
TCACATATGTTTGAAAGTCAAGTTTTTGTCTGGAAATTAAATTGTTGAGACACTACGTAATCAAGAGTTACTGTTACTTTGATTATAAAGATTCATTATTTCTACTCACGTTGTGAGCAGATGTTAATCCTGTGGAATCAGACTATAATGGCTGAGCTCACATTATATAGATAATGGGCTGACTGTTCTCGATTTACAGATAGTTTCCAAGGCATCCACAAGTATCTGTGTCGTGGGCTTGAGCGATGAAATAATTTCATAATCTTTTTATACCATTAGCTCAACTAACAATTATTATGATGAGCGTTATCGATAACTATCTTCCAGTTGCTATGTTGACAATCGTTGGTGTTGCCTTTGTTTTCATTGCTTTTTTTTTATCTCGATTATTGCGACCATCTGCTCCATCGACAGTTAAAAGTGATATTTACGAATGCGGCGAGATAACGATTGGCGATACCAAGATTTACCACAATGTCCAGTTTTATCTTTATGCAATCGCATTTCTTATCTTTGATGTTGAGATGATATTCCTGTATGCATGGGCTGTTCAGTTCAGAGAGCTTGGATTTATCAGCTTTATTGAAATGTTTATCTTTATTGGAATTCTGGTTATAGGTCTTGTATATCTTGTGAAAAAGGAGGCACTCGAGTGGATTCAATAGATACTGATAAGTTTAGAGCAAAGAAGGTCAGTGCGGCAGCAGATTTAAGAAGTACAGATCTTGTAAACACACTGCTTTATTCAGGGGACCGTGCTAAGAAGAGAGACCAGAATATTGTCCTGGCTGCTATTGACCAGATTATTAACTGGGGCCGTCTTACCTCGATATGGCCTGTTACTTCAGGGCTTGCTTGTTGTGCTATTGAGATGATGGCTGTGAGTATGAGCCATTATGATCTTGCTCGTTTTGGTAGTGAAGTATTTAGGGCAACTCCCAGGCAATCTGAGTTGTTATTTGTGGCGGGAACGCTTTCAAAGAGGATGGCACCACGTTTGAAACGGCTATATGAGCAGATGGCTGAGCCCAAGTGGGTGATCGCTGTTGGAAGCTGTGCCATCTCGGGAGGCCCATTTGTGGACTCCTATTCAGTGATTAAGGGTGTTGATCAAGTCATTCCCGTGGATATATATATTCCAGGATGTCCACCAAGACCTGAGGCATGGCTCTACGGCTTTATCCAGCTTCGAAAGCTCATCAAAGAAGAAGGTATTGGCATTGAATGGGGGTTTAATAAATGAGTATTATTGATGACGTTAAAGACAGATTTGAGCAGGTTGTTGTTGAAACCTACACACAGAATGATGGAAAAGAAGGCATGCTGATAAAAAAAGAATCGCTGGTTGATGTGTGTGGATTCTTATATGAGTCTGGATTTGATCACCTTTCCATGATCTCAGGTGTGGATTATGTTGAATGGATGGAAGTAGTATATCATCTATGGTCTTATACTCGCAAGGAAAATGTGGTGCTAAAGGTTAAAATCGATCGGAATATTCCGGTCGTGGATTCTGTTGTGTCAGTATGGAATGGGGCTGACTGGATGGAGCGTGAGACATACGATTTACTCGGCATAACTTTTGAGAATCATCCAGATCTTCGAAGGATTCTTCTGCCAGATGGATGGATTGGGCACCCGCTTCGAAAAGATTACGATCTTACGATTGATCAGTATGTGATTATCGGAGAGGATGGTTCTGATGTGGTAACAACTGATGCTTCTAAGTTATTGAGAAGGGAGGTCTTGCATGACAGAAACTGAAGAGTTCACCCTGAATGTTGGTCCTGTGCATCCAAGTACTCACGGTGTTCTGCGTTTTGTATTACGAATGGATGGAGAAACCATCAAGAATACTGAAATGGTATTGGGTCAACTTCACCGCGGCATAGAGAAGATTGCAGAAAGCAGATCGTATCTTCAATTCGTACCATATACCGATCGTCTTGATTATATTTCAGGAATGACCAATAATTATGCTTACACCAAGGCAGTGGAGGATTTGGCAGGTATCAATGTGCCACGAAAAGGAGAATATCTGCGTGTTCTGGTGATGGAACTTGGAAGAATTGTGAACCACATGCTCTTTACAGGTACACTCTTCCTTGATCTTGGGGCAAGCACCCCTATTATGTATTGTTTCCGTGATAGACACAAGATACTTGAACTGTTTGAATCTCTTTCAGGTGCAAGAATAACATTTAACTATATTCGACCTGGTGGAGTGCGCGGGGATATTCCGGAAGGATTTATTGATAAAACACGGGCACTTTTAAAAGAACTGCCATCCCGGATCGATGAGTATGCCACGCTTCTTAATGATAATGAGATCATTAAGATGAGGCTGAAGGGTATTGGAATGCTTGATCCCAAAGATGCCATAAACTATGGGGTTACAGGACCGATGCTTCGTGGTTCAGGTGTTTCCTATGATATAAGAAAGGATGACCCGTATTCTGTATACGATGAACTCGATTTTAAGGTGTGCACTCGAAGTGAGTGTGATACTTATGCACGATATGTCATACGAATGGATGAAATGCGTGAATCACTGCATATTGCAGAACAGGCTCTTGATGCTATTGAACATCTCGAAGGTCCTGTCAGCACATCGTATTTTCCAAGAATATTTAAGCCAGCAAGAGGCGAATCGTATAGCCGCATAGAAGCACCCAAAGGCGAGCTCGGATTCTACATTGTAAGCGATGGAGGGGAGCGTCCGTACAGGGTTAAGATTCGCTCGCCATCGTTCTGTAATCTTATGGCTCTGCCACAAATGGTCAATGGCCTAAAAATTCCTGATCTGGTAGCTGTATTTGGAATCGTTGATATTTGTTTAGGAGATGTTGACCGATGA
>WNEG01000100.1:2991-10918 GCA_012910725.1 Candidatus Ethanoperedens thermophilum
CCCAGTTCATTCGTTGTTTCTACTCACGTTGTGTGCAGGTGTGTAGGTTTAGGAGATGTTGACCGATGACTCAAACTATCTATGATAATATTGTGTACCTGTTAAGCTTGGTTGGAGTTTCATTTGGGGATTCAATCGTGCCGAAGATTATAATCGTACTGCTCATAGCAGTGCTTCTTCTGGTTGGAGTGGCTCTGATGGTAATGTTTTTTACATGGATGGAGCGAAAAGTGCTTGGCCATATGCAGGTTCGACTTGGCCCGATGATAACCGGTCCTCATGGTTTGTTGCAGCCGATTGTTGATGGTATCAAGCTGCTTACCAAGGAAGACCTGATGCCAAAACGTGCTGATAAATGGCTATACTTTATTGCACCATTAATCGTATTTGTTCCATCTATTCTTGTGTTTATTCCTATGCCCTTTGGACAAGGTGCTATCGTATCAGACTTGCCTATGGGTATACTTTACATCATGGCTATATCAGCAATATCACCTGTTGGTATACTTGTTGCCGGGTGGGCATCAGACAACAAGTACGCACTCCTTGGATCACTTCGTGCTGTAGCACAGGATATCAGCTATGAGATCCCAATGGCGCTTACAGTAATTGGAGTGGTATTAATCACAGGATCACTCAGCATGCAGGATATTGTATTAGCACAGGGCGAAAAGACGTGGTTTGTGTTCCTCCAGCCACTTGGTTTCATTATTTTCCTGATAGCTGCCATTGCTGAGATGAGCAGAATACCATTTGACCTTCATGAGTCCGAATCGGAGTTTGTAGCTGGTTTTTTCACAGAATACAGCGGCATGAAATTCGCTTTTTTCTTCCTTGCTGAATATGCTCATCTTTTTGGTATTTCAGCTGTTATGGCAACTTTGTACTTTGGCGGATGGCATGGACCACTGATACCAGGAATTCCAGTAGTTATCATGTCCATTGGCTGGTTCACAATCAAAGTACTGGCAATCGTATTCTTTACAATGTGGTTGCGTGCTACTGTTCCGAGAGTCAGGGTTGACCAGATACTTAGTATTGGATGGAAAGTGATGATACCTCTTGCCCTTATTAACCTGTTTATAACCGGGCTTCTTGTTGCAGGAGGTGTGTTGTAATGGCATGGATAAACAGAAACCTCGATTTCTTCGAAATCGAGAGTGTTGGACACAGTAGTAGAGGTGTGTTGTAATGGCATGGATAAACAGAAACTGGTTGATGTTTGGCATAATAAAGGGACTTGTGGTTACTATAAAACACTTTTTCCAGATTGGTAATCGTCCAGTCGTTACTGTTCAGTATCCTTATAAGCGAATGGAGATAGCTTCAAGATTTAGAGGGCTTCATTCTGTTGATGAAAACAAATGCATAGGATGCGGTATCTGTGAAATGAACTGTCCTAATGGTTCCATACAAATAGTGCGGCACCACAAAAGATGGTATCCTCAAGTAAATATTGGGCAGTGTATGTTCTGCGGCCTCTGTGTAGACACATGTCCTATGGATGCTATGCAAATGACCGGCGAATATGAACTCGCACAGCGGGGTAGAGATGGTTTAGTATACGACCCTGACAAACTGTTGGTTACGGAGTGAAAAAATATGGTATTAACGTTTTCTAGCAATCTAGATTTAGGCTTGTTTGTGTTTATTATTATCGGAGCAGCAGCAGTCTTCTGTTCATTGATGGTAGTGCATGCAAAAAACATCGTTCACAGTGCTGTATATCTTGCAGGTTTAATGATAACTCTTGCTGCAATGTTTATTACATTGAACGCAGAGTTCGTTGCCTCTATACAGGTACTGGTGTATGTTGGAGCAGTGGTTACATTGATACTATTTGCAATCATGTTAACACGCAGAGAGGAGGTGCCATGAAATGGATACAATGGGACTGATCTATAAAGTCATATCAGGTATCATTGCCATCACATTCCTTGGTGCATACGCCATATCGGTTGTTGGAATAAACTTTGGAGAGCCAACATATCTTGCACTTCCATTGATCGCCAATGCCATATTCAAGGACTTTATACTTGCCTTTGAAGTGCTCTCCATCCTTCTGCTTGCATCATTAATTGGTGCTGTATATCTTGCTCGTAAAAATGGAGGCAGTGAATAATGGTTCCACTTAACTATTACATCCTTTTATCAGGCATACTATTCGCGGTTGGAATATATGGTGTACTCTCACAGAGAAATGGTATCAGAATATTAATGTGTATTGAGATACTGTTAAATTCTGCAAATCTCAATTTGATAGCATTTTCAAGCTATCACGGAAACAGCACAGGACAGGTATTTGCACTGTTTTCAATTGCAATAGCGGCAGCAGAAGCAGCTATTGGATTTGCAATACTGATAGCACTGTTCAGAGTACGAGACACGATCGATCTTCATGATATTAACATCCTGAGGTGGTAAAATGTTCCAAGATTTTGCATATCTAATCATACTATTACCAATCATTGCCTTTGTACTGACGTTATTTTTTGGGAAAAAACTTCCTGCTAATGGAGGAATCCTATCCGTACTTGCAGTTTTTTCTGCATTTGTCATATCAGCAGGTATTCTGATAGAGATATATCCTTCAGGCTGTGTAGAACAATCATGGCATTGGTTCGCCATACTTAACTTTGGGATATTAATCGATCCTCTCGCAGCAGTTATGCTGTGCATGGTATCTTTTGTAAGCTTCCTCATCCATGTATATTCAGTTGGGTACATGGCACACGATCGTGCAAAGCCAAGATACTTTGCAGAAACAGCACTGTTTACAACAGCCATGCTTGGGGTGGCATTGTCAGATAACATACTCCAGTTCTTCATCTTTTGGGAGCTGGTAGGTTTATGTTCGTATCTGCTTATTGGATTCTGGTATCGCAAACCAACAGCAGCAGCCGCTGCAAAAAAAGCTTTTCTTGTGACACGAGTAGGTGATGTACTGTTCCTTGCAGGAATCATAATACTCTATTTAAACATCAGGGATTTCCAGGTACCAGATGAAGCATACCTCCTGCAATTCCAGACAATGTTTGCAGCAATCGGACACATACCATCAGGTCAGCTAACGGTAATAACGCTCCTCTTCTTCGGAGGTGCAATAGGCAAGAGTGGGCAGTTCCCACTGCATATATGGCTGCCCGATGCGATGGAAGGTCCAACCACGGTTTCAGCGCTCATTCATGCTGCAACCATGGTTACAGCAGGTGTATATTTAGTGGCACGCACATTCCCGATTTTCCTTGCTTCCCCTGATGCACTCACAGTTGTAGCATACATTGGAGGTTTCACAGCAATCTTTGCAGCCACCATGGGGCTTGTGATGAACGACATTAAACGGGTGCTTGCATATTCCACAGTAAGTCAGCTTGGCTACATGATGCTCGCACTTGGAACAGGAATAGCAATAGGTTCAGAAGTAGTAGGTGTGTCGATGTTCCATCTTATCAACCATGCCTTTTTCAAAGCACTGCTCTTCCTGTGTGCTGGCAGTGTGATTCATGGTCTTGGACGCCAGGATTTACGCCAGATGGGTGGGGCATTCAGTAAGATGAAGATAACAGCCATCACCATGCTTATAGCATCTCTTGCCCTAACAGGAATACCACCAACATCTGGCTTCTTCAGTAAGGATGCAATCATAGAAGGAACCTACGAATATGGAGTGCATACTGGTAATATGGTACTCTATGCCATGGCCATCATAGCAGCTCTTCTAACCAGCATATATATTTTTAGACTCTGGTTTATGACGTTTACCGGAAAGCCAAGAACAGATTACCATGCACATGAATCGCCACCTTCGATGACGGTTCCTTTGATTATTCTTGCAATACTTGCACTGGTTTTTGGACTTGTGGCACATGGAGCATTCGGAGGCTTCTTGGAACACACCTACCCAGAGCACTTGATAGATGGAGCAGCAGCCATTGGCGGGCACCATCTTGCAACAGAAAAAGCACATCCACCCACCGTATTGTTCTACATGCCAATCATCGTTGGAGTGCTTGGATTTGTAATTTCATGGCTAATATATAATAAGAGAGTCATTAACATGAGTAGCATCGTATCCAAAAGAAATCCCATATACAAGTTACTACTAAACCGTTACTATCAGCAGAAGATATACATCGAATTCATAGCAATAACAATCGTATACCGAGTATTTGCGATGTTTGGAGAATTTATCGATCGCAGGATCATTGATGGCATTATTGATGGCATAAGTTATGTCATCATCACCATCGGAGAAATCATCAGGCGTATGCAAACAGGAGTGGTACAACACTACGTTGCATTCGTTGTGGCTGGTGTTGTCATACTGATCTTCCTGTTACAGGGAGGTATACTATGAGTCTACCACTGATATCATTGATGATTGTAATACCTTTACTCGGTGCGATCATCGCATTCATCTCAAAAACGAGAAATCAAGCGCGATATGCAGCAATAATCGCCTCGATTATACCGCTGCTTATAACAGTTAAGATGTACTTCCAGCTTGATCCTTCCAAGATGTGGGTAGTAGAATCCTATGATTGGATACCGCTGGCTGGTATCAAATACGCTGTAGGAGTGGACGGCATCAGTATGCCGTTGATTCTGTTAGCAAACATCGTAATCCCCCTGACGATTCTCTTTGCATTTGGTGAAACCAAACAGACAAGTAAATTCTATGGATTACTGTTACTTGAACAAGTTGGAGTTATTGGAGTGTTCTCTTCACTTGACTTCTTCATGTTCTACATATTCTGGGAGGTTACCCTCATACCAATGTATTTCTTAATCAGCATCTGGGGAGGACCTCGCAAGGACTATGCAGCGATTAAGTTCTTTATATACACACATGTTGCAAGCCTGGTCATGCTTCTTGCTATTTTCAGCTTGTATTTCACTGCTCTTGCAAAAACAGGCATACCAAACTTTGATATGGCTTATTTGATAGGAATGTACAGCGGATTTGATCCAGCAATAAAAGATATCATATTCTTTGCACTGCTCTTCGGTTTTCTTGTAAAGATGCCGGCTGTTCCATTCCATACGTGGCTGCCAGATGCGCATGTGGAGGCGCCAACAGCAGGTAGTGTCGTCCTTGCAGCTCTCCTTCTTAAGATGGGGGGTTACGGACTGTTTCGAGTAATGCTGCCCATGCTTCCGCATACAACAAACACCTCAATGGTAATAACCGTGGTTGCAATCATTGCTGTGGTGAGTATTGTATACGGGGCTTTCCTTGCACTTGCCCAGAAGGACTTAAAAAAGATGGTAGCATATTCCAGTATCAGTCACATGGGTTATGTCACACTTGGGTTTGTAAGTCTTGTGCCACTATCTGTAACTGGTGCCATGTACCAACAGTTCTCACATGGACTGATTACATGTATTTTGTTTATGTCCTGTGGAATAATACAGCATGGAGCTCACACAAGAATTATAAATGATCTTGGCGGGCTTGTACAAAAGATGCCAAAGCTTACTTTTCTGATGCTCGGTGGATTCCTTGCATCTCTCGGACTACCTGGGATGAGTGGATTTATAGCAGAATTTACGATACTTGCAGGTGCTATTACAACTCTTTATGTCTACGTGTTAATAGCAGTGTTTGGAGGAATCGCAGTTACTGCCGCCTATCATCTGTGGGCAATACAAAAGGCAATGTTTGGCGTATTCAATGAAAAACTTGGAGATGTTCACGATATGGCAAGATACGAAATGATCTCAATGGCAATACTCTTACTACTTGTGATCTACTTTGGAATAAACCCGGACTCAGTATGGAACGTTATGGAAGCAGGTGCTAATATAGTACTCGCGGGGGCGAATATATGAACTATTCACCCCTTATACCTGAATTGATCGTTGTTCTTGTAGGATTGATCGTTGTATTTTTTGGACTGTTCCTGCCCCTGCGTGTCAAAAAAGGACTTGGCTGTATCAGTGCATTAGCTCTTATTGCCTCCATCGTTTACATACTGAAAAGTGGTGTTTTATCAACCAGTGAAAGAGCTGGTGTATACTTCTATGAAGCATACGCTATCGATTCACTTTCACAATTCTTTAAACTGGTGTTTCTGGCTGTTTCACTTATAATAGTGATAGCATCTATAAAACGCTATGAAGATAACAAGTATCAGGATGAGTACTACGGTTTGTTGCTCTTTGCAACGTTTGGTATGATGATCGTTGCATCATCTAATGACCTTGTAACACTATTTATTGGATTTGAACTTGCAAGTATGTCTACTTATATCCTTGCTGGATTTGACAAAACGAATCCCAAATCATTGGAAGCAGCGATGAAATACTACATCATAGGCAGTGTTTCATCAGCTATTATGTTGTTTGGACTCTCACTTCTGTATGGAGTAACAGGCACCACAAACATCGAAGGAATATCGGCATACATAGCAGCGAATGGAATTGCAGATGCACCAGGTATTGCAATCTTGGTTTTCCTGATTGCAGGCTTTGCATTCAAGATGGCACTTGTCCCATTCCACATGTGGGCACCAGATACTTATGAAGGCGCTCCAACAATGATCTCTGCCATGCTTGCAGCAGGCTCCAAGAAAATGGGCTTTGTTGCTGCATTCAAGGTATTTATCGTTGCGCTTATAGCGTTAAGGCTTGACCTGCAAAGCGTGTTCTTCATACTCGCAATTATAACAATGACTTATGGTAACGTTGTGGCAATATCACAAAAAAGCATTAAACGCATGCTTGCATATTCATCAGTAGCACAGGCAGGCTACATTGCCATGGCTTTTGTTATAATGACTCCTCTTGCAGTTGGGGCAGGCATGTTATACATATTAAGCCACGCGTTTATGAAATCAGGTGCTTTCATTGCTGTTGGGGCTGTTACCCATATGTTATGGACAAAGAACAAGAATGTTGAAAATGCTGACTATCTTAAAAACTTTGCAGGACTGGCTCAACGTGCTCCTTATACAGCCCTTGCCATGTTAATATTTGTCTTTGCTCTTGCAGGAATACCACCAACTGCAGGCTTTGTGAGTAAATTCTTCCTGTTCTCATCAGCGATACAGGCAGGATATATCTCGCTTGTGGTGATTGCCATACTGAACAGTGCCCTTTCTCTCTATTATTATGCAAGGCTTGTGAAATACATGTATGTGCTTCCACCAGCAGGCGAAACACTCAAAGAGCCGCGTGCGTACTTGCTTGCAATGCTCATAGCTATTATTGCAATATTTGCAATAGGCATATACCCGGCACCCTTCCTCGACTGGGCAATGAACGCAGCAGCAACCATTGGAATGTGAGGTGAACAAGAATATGGCAGATTGTGATTTATGCGGGGTAAGCAGACCGACACTGTGCCCTGTCAAGATATTTGTACCAAAATTTAGAAAAAGCTATCCAAAAGGAACCTGGAAAGGATTATGCGAGCAGTGCACTGAACGACTTCATCAGGCAAACAAAACACGTGAGCAGATAGTAGGCAGTAAATGTGACTTATGTGGGACTACTTCCAGTAAAGGTATCTTGCTGCACAAAGCGACAATCAGCATACCAAACTTTGAAGAACCATACAGTACAGATGAGACAAAACGCATATGTGAAGTGTGTTTGCTTGCAGTGGATGAGGTGTACAAAAAACACGAAGCACGTATAAAAGGTGAAGAATCACACCACTGAACCGTATCTACAGTTGGATATAGTAATACGAGCTATTAGCTTCTCTTTTGGTGAAATAGTATCGTTCTTGACTCAAATAAAATAATTCAAATTAGATTATAAAGGAATCTGGATAATCAAAGTCAATTTTTGATAAGATATATGTAGGATAACAATTAAAGTGAATTATTATTTCCAAGAAAGGTAAATTTTAGGCTTGTTGGGAACTATAGTGTATTGATAAACTCTTTGAATGTATATATACTACGTGTTCCTAAGTTAC
>WNEG01000111.1 GCA_012910725.1 Candidatus Ethanoperedens thermophilum
AGATTTGGGGCAAAAACCCCCAACACAACTCTTTTATAGGATTTGGAACTACCTATAATTGAGGATACCGCGTATGAAGGATGCAAGTCAAGTAGAAAAACAAGGCCCCAAAAAGATAAGTGAATTGACTGGTTTGCCAATTGAATTAATTACAGCTACACAAAAGTCAATATACAAACTTGGAATAAAACATTCTGAATATATATTCTTAGATGTAGGTATAATTTCATCGATTTATAACGAAATGAAGTACGTGGTTACTGATTCAAAAAGTACAGAAGAATGTAACCAGAAGTTTTCTGAAATACTGAATAATCACTCAACTTTACTTCCTTTAGAATTATTCATTGAGAAAAATGAATTTCAGAATATGTTGGGTCAACAGGAGGTTTCAATCGATGACCTGTTGCGCGAAACACGAGCCAGAATTCCACACTACGAAGTCACTGTTAGCCCCGATGCTTTAATTTTAGCTGCAATTATTCTAAAAATTTTACCTAATAATTTTTTGTCTGTAGTACGTTCACATCTGTCGTCTTTAGTCCATGAAAGAACCTTACGCAAGGGTTTTAGCGAAACCATGAACGATCTAATGAAACAAATTGGTAATGGGGAAATAACACCTGAAGATGGCGAAAAAGTTGCAAAGAATGTATTAAAGACTTACTTAGACTCAATTAAAGCAATCAGGTCTTCAACTAAAAACACAAAAAAATTAGAAACATCATCCGAAGTGAAAGATTTTATTGATGAAACTATGAAACATTTAGATGATGACACAATCTAACCCAAGTTTCAATGAAACGTAAAATCCTTCTGACAAATCATGGCATATCCGGGAAAGAAGAGCATGGATGGTCTCAAAGATATACAGCAGCCTACACACCAAGACTTATGTACTATGAATCCTGTAAAAGGTGGTACGTTCCTATTAATTGGAGTGCTTCGCACTTTGTGCGGGGCTGAAATCTTACAACCATGGAGGCAATGTAAGCATTGGCTAATAATCCTGATAACACTGAAACAGATGAAGATATTCAGCACATCGTTAGAATAGCTGAAACAGACATTGAAGGCAGATCGCCGGTAGTATATTCACTCACCGGTTTAAAAGGAGTGAATCACCGAACTGCTCGAATCCTTGCTACATCTGCAAAGATAGATCATAAAAAGAAGATGGGGCACCTGAGTGAAGAGGAGATCCACCACCTCAAGGATGCCGTTGCAAGAATTGAAACAGTTCTTCCAGCATGGATGCTGAACAGAAGAAAGGATTTTCTAACTGGCGAAGACCGACACATCTATGGTGGTGATATTGCACTTGTGTTACGAGAAGACATTAACACGATGAAGAAGACGCATTCTTATAAAGGAAGTCGTCATGAAAAAGGGCTTAAGGCGCGGGGGCAGCGAACGAAATCCACAGGAAGGCGCGGTGCAACAGTCGGAGTGAGCAGGCGAAAAGTAGGGTGAGCATATATGGGATATCCAGGTAAAAATCGTAAAAGTTATGAAACGCCAAAACATCCATGGCAAAAAGAGAGGATAGCAGGCGAGGTAGATTTTATCAAGACTTATGGTCTTCGGAACAAAAAAGAAGTATGGAAAGCACATACCATCCTTAAAAAATACCGACAGGCTGCTATGGGGCTTCTGGCTGAAACAGCAAAGGGTGACGTCAGTACTCACATCAAAAGAGAGACAAACGACGTACTAACAAGGCTAAAAAAGTACGGAATACTAAGCGAAGAGGGCAGCCTGGATGATGTGTTAGCCCTTGAGGTACCCTCGATACTGGAGCGAAGGTTACAAACCCAGGCGCACAAACAGGGAATTACGCGCACAAAAAGACAGGCACGCCAATTTATAGTGCATGGGCATGTGGCAGTTAACGGCTGCAAAATCACTGTACCAGGTTACATGCTAACAAAAGATGAAGAAATGCACATCAGTTATTATACATCATCAGCTCTCAACAGGGAGGACCATCCTGAACGCCCAGAAAAAGTTATCCAAAAGGTAGTTGTTGAAACTACAGATACAACACAGGAGGAGTGAACACACAATGGCAGAAGAAAAATGGGGAATAGCTCATATTTATGCATCATTCAATAATACACTGATAACAGTAACAGATATTTCAGGTGCAGAAACAATAGCAAAGATATCCGGTGGAATGGTCACAAAAGCTGCACGTGATGAAAGTTCACCATATACCGCCATGAAAATGGCAACACAAATATCAGAAAAGCTTAAAGATAGAGGGATTAGTGGCATTCACGTAAAGGTGAGAGCTCCGGGAGGAAACAAACAAAAAAGCCCGGGCCCTGGTGCACAGGCAGCTATTAGAGCCTTTGCACGAGCAGGCATGCACATAGGTCGCATTGAAGATGTTACACCCATACCACACGATGGCACTCGTTCAAAACGCGGCAGAAGGGTATAAAAAAATGGAAATAGATGTCATTGAACTTTTTGATAACAAAGCAAAACTAATAATAAAAGATACAACCAATGCATTTGTAAACAGTCTGCGAAGAATGATGCTGTCAGAGGTTCCAACCCTTGCAATAGACGATGTGAACATCTATGACAACACGTCAGTATTATTTGATGAACAAATTACCCTACGACTTGGACTAATACCTCTGAAAACTGACCTAAAAAGCTATAATCTCCCGGAGGAGTGTTCATGCAATGGAGAGGGTTGTACCATGTGCCAGCTCTCTTTAACCCTTAGTGTAGAGGGGCCAAAAATGGTTTATTCAGGTGATATTATATCATCTGATCCAAACGTATATCCGGCGGACCCAAAGATTCCAATAATAGAATTAAAAGAAGGTCAGAAGCTATTTTTAGAAGCTGTAGCAATACTCGGGCTTGGGAAAAACTACGCAAAATGGCAGGCAGGTGTAGCATGTGGGTATAAGAATCTATCAAGGATCACCATTACAAACTGTGATGCTTGTGGTATATGCATAGAAGCATGCCCACAAAACATTATAGAATTGCAATGCACTACTGCTGTAGTCACTGATCCACTCAAATGTACACTTTGCAAACTCTGCGAAGATGCATGTGATATTGATGCCATAACTGTAGATCAAGACGAAAGTGTGGTAATACTTAATTTTGAGTCGGATGGGTCATATACAGCGAAAGAACTAATAATAGAGGCTTCAAATGTACTGCAAGAGAAAGCTTCCACTCTTAAGCAAACCCTTCAAACACTGCAATAATCACACATTTTTGTGCGAGGGTTGCCCAGCCAGGTCAAAGGCGACAGGTTGAGGGCCTGTTCACATAGGTGTTCGCGAGTTCGAATCTCGTCCCTCGCATCTACATGCACTGCATACTTCGTATGCAGAAATTATCAGCACTGCAAAGCTGCGCTTTGCAGGCCAGCAACTACAAGACCGCCATGTCGCACCATCACCGGGGCTGCTTGTAACAGGAAAAGCTGCGCTTTGCAGGCCAGCAACTACAAGACCTCATGCCCTAAGCTCTTTTTTTTGATTCGCCGCAGATAACTCCAGTAGCAATTAAATGTGCTGCTCTTAGCGGTTCAGGGATGTTACTGCGGGTAGAAGACATTTTTACGATTTTTATCGCATCTTTCTTCTGCAATCCTGCACACTGGATATATATTGGCTTCTCTGGATCCCTGGTGAATACTTCAATAATTTCACCTGCATTCTGGAGTAACTTCCAGCGTTCTTCCAGGTAAGCTAAATTAGATAAAGCTTTTTTTATTTTTTTAAAATCAGGTTTTTTTCTCATTATCACAATAACCGGGATATTTGTTTCAGTGTACAGTTTTTTTATGTTCAGGATGTTGAATCCCGCATACGTGATGCCATCAAGAATTATAGCCCGAACCTGTTTATAATGACGGCTATTTATAATCATATCGATCAGTTTTTCTGTGCCGTCCATCCCATCTTTTGTGATTGTTGTGCGCATCACCCCATCCAACCAGTGCCCGCCTCTAAAAACAGTTCCAATGATAAGCACATCTTTTTTTATAAGTTTTGAGTCGTCTATTCCAAGTAGCCGTATTTCTGGTTTAATAATGATTTTGCCATAGAATTCTGTTACCATGCTTATATGCCTGTATGATATCGAAGTATTGCCGCGATTCCACCAAAGGCATTTAGTAGTTGCTCTCCTTCTTCAAAGTCTGCTGATATAAACACTACTTCTGTGCTCATCTGGTCGGCAATTACAGAGAGTTCTTCCACCATATCAATAATATGTGTTATTTTTGTTGCGCTCCCGCATTTGCTGCATGGAGGCGATTCTATTTCCTGTTTCCCTGGTTTTCTGGCGTATGTTTTTCTCTCTTCGTGTTTGCAGGTCTCACAGACCATGGTAACTCTTACTTTTTTCAGATCCTCTGATAGAAGCAATGTCTGGGCTGCACCCATTCCAAGGTTCTTTCGTACCTGTTCTTCCCCATATGTTGCACATCCTTTATCTTTTACCAGTTCTTTCATGAAGTTTTGCATGTATTGTTTTTCTTTTATGATATCGAGTCCCTCAAGGATGTCCTGTGCATTTTCAAGCAGTTCATAGAGTCCAGACTCGTCTGTATACGATGTGTCAACAAGTCCAAGAATTTTTTGCTGTAATTCATGGTGAAGGTATTCTCCCTGTTTAAATTCCTCTTTTGTAGGCGATGGTCCACCTATGATAATACCTTCAAGGTCATGGTGATCTACTGCCAGGAATACACTATTTGCCCTATCCCCGATGCGGGTGTAGAACTCGTTGATAGCTATCAGCCGCAGTTGTTGAAAACGGTGTGCGCTCTGCCCGCCTTTTCGTTGTTTGCCAGGAACATTTGATGTGAGGCTCGCCGATGCTTCGATGCGTTTACCATGCAAGAACCCTATATTTGCCTCTCGCCTGTCAAGTACAAGTAATCCATAGATCCTCTTATCTTCCAGCATTTCTTCAAGCGTCTGCAAGTAGAACTCTGAGTCACAGTGATATTTATAGGAAATAAGTGGTTCTGGCGGTTCAATGATTGTTGTTTGCATATCTGTTTTGTTTGCCCCGATATCTATAGCCCCTGTAAATATGACAAAGCCGTTTTCTGGTGCTCTTTGTATATATTTTAGTCTCGAGAGTAGAGAATCGATAGCACTTTGCACGTTCCCGCGCGTGAGGCGTGATTTAATATTACTTGCCTGCCCGTATTCATCCCGAAGCTGTGATGTTACATCTGAAATTTGTTTGTCATGTGGTATGTAAAGAGAAACCAGTTCTGTGCCCCTGCCATGTTTCTCTCTTAATTCTTCGAGTTGTTTTTTAAATTCGTATTTTTTGTGAGCATCTACCATATATATCACTGTAAATTAAATAAATCTAATATAAATTTGTAATTCTAAACAACTTCTACCAATATAAATTCCTCCCACACCTGCATAGTATATCCTGCATATTGGTACTTCTAAATTTGCATTCATGCACATCCACAATCATTTCTAATCTTAAGCCGGTTCGTTCTTCAATCCTGTGGATAATTCACCAAGCTTACCCATCCCCTTTACTGTAATTGTTCTTCTGCTCCACTTTGCCTATATTCTTCAAGCGCGAAATTAAAAAAGCCTGCATCATATTTCCTCAAGCAGTGTAAGCACTGCCTGCTGGCATCTTGATGCTGCAAGTGGCAGATTCCATGCCTGTCCAGGTCTATCCACAACAAGATTACTGATTCCTCGAATTTCAACAAGTGGAACATCATAAATGGTGCACACATGAGCTGCTGCTGCACCTTCCATGTTTTCGCATATGCCGCCAAAAAGATGATGTAATAGTTCACCTCGTTTTTGTGTACCTGAGCAGCAAGACACAGTAACAAATGTACCAATGCATGGTGCATAGCCGTTATTTTTCAAGACTTCCAGAACGCGTTTAGATAACTCAGCATCCAGTAAAAATTCATTATAACAGGCGTTCCCTGGTGTATCAATAGTTGGAAGATTTATCTGTTGAAGATCACAAAAACCATCTGGTGTGAGAATCCCTTCATCACCATATACCTCCTTTGCAGCTACTGCCAGATCCCCAATTGTTAGTCCTGTATCTGGATAGGCTCCAGCACATCCAAATAAAATCACTCTTTTAGGATTTATTTGCTCCATAATCGCAGTCAGTGTGTACGACACATTGGTTTTTCCAACCCCGCCTACAACAAGCATGATCTTACTACCTGCAAGTTCTCCTACGAGTGCCTGCCTTCTTCCAACAATCATCGAGTCAGAGTTTTTGATTTTATCCTGGATGTGTTCTGTTTCGGCTTTCACAGAACACAGCAGTACGGTAATCTCATGCATCGTTTTGTTAGTTTGTATCTTATCCATTCTTATAGTTTTAGTCTCTCTTAACTTATGTTTCAAAGAAAAGGATGGTCTTTGGAAATTCGCGTTGCATGTATCTGGACTGTATCACGCTACAAAACAAAACCACCATCAGTTGTTTTAATAGGCGATAAAACGAAGAAGTTAAGAGTTGATCCGAAAAATTGTGGATTGAGCGAAGAGGGGGGGTGTATAGGAACTATTAAATAATCGAGTTACATTATGTCCTGAAAAAGATGTACTATTAACATAATTTGTTATATGAGGGCATGTTTATGGATTTTAAGGTTCTTGTAACTGACCAGATTGCAGAGGAAGGCGTTGAAATACTCCAGCAGAAATTTTTAGTGGATATTGCAACCGATTTGACCTCTGATGAATTGATTAAGAGAATACCTGAGTACGATGCTCTGATGGTTCGAAGCCAGACAAAGGTGACTGCAGAAGCAATCGTTGCTGGCAGAAAGCTAAAAATAATCGGTCGTGCTGGTGTCGGTGTGGATAATATAGATGTGGATGCTGCCACACAGAAAGGAGTGGTAGTGGTAAATGCTCCAGAAGGAAATACCATTTCTGCTGCTGAACACACCATGGCTATGATCCTTGCACTCTCAAGGGAGATACCAGATGCGCATGCAAGCATGAAGGCTAAAAAATGGGAGCGCAAGAAATTCCTTGGAGTGGAACTTCGAGGCAAGACTCTCGGGGTTATCGGACTCGGGCGAGTTGGTGCAGAGGTTGTACGAAGAGCAGTGGGTTTTGAAATGAGTATTCTTGCTTATGACCCATATATTTCAGATGAGATAGCTCTTGAACTTGGAGTAAAGCTTACAACTGTCGACGAACTCATTAAAAAGTCAGACTACATTACAGTTCACGTACCACTGACTGCAAGCACTAAAGACCTGATCAACACAGGGGAGTTTGCCAAAATGAAGCCTTCTGCGCGGGTGATAAACTGTGCTCGCGGCGGTATAATCAACGAAGATGCACTATATGATGCACTCAGCATCAAAAGGATTGCAGGGGCAGCTATTGATGTATTTGTCGAAGAGCCTCCATTTAAAAGCAAGCTCCTGGAGCTTGATAATGTTGTACTCACACCGCATCTTGGAGCGTCCACTGAGGAGGCACAGGTAAAAGTAGCAATTACTGTTGCAGAACAGATTAAGAATGCACTCTCTGGGCAGCAAGTAAAGAATGCTATAAACATGCCCTATGTGCGTCCGGAGATCGTGAATATTATCACTCCGTATGTGCATCTGGCAGAAACACTGGGTCTTATTGGTGCACAGCTTATTGGAGGCAACTATGATGCTGTGGAAATCTCTTATCAGGGCGATATTGCAAACAAAGATGTTGATACTGTTACTATAGCTGCTCTAAAAGGATTGCTGGAGTCTGCTCTTGGTCCAGGTGTGAATTATATCAATGCACCAGTAATTGCAAAAGAGAGAAAAATAAAATTCACTGAAAGCAAATCAGATACTACAGAATGCTATCCAAGTGTCGTAAGCTTGATTATCACTTATGGAAGTACTGCTAAGAAAGTAAATGGTATTGTTGTTGGCAGTGAAAATCACATCGTACAGATAGATGATTATCACATAAACATCACTGCAAGCAAATACATGATACTGGTAATACACGAAGACCGACCAAATATAATAGGTCCATGCTGCGTAGTACTTGGAAAGCACAACACCAATATTGCAGGCATGCAGGTAGGACGTATCAAACAAGGGAGTAATGCCCTCATGATTCTAAACATCGACACACCCATAACCGAAGAGATTCTAAAAGAGGTGCAGGCAGTAGATGGCATCGTCAGTGCCCGGCAGATAGTATTATAGTCCTGTATTTTCAAGGAACAAAATAGACAAGGGTGATACAGCATGAGTATGGATCTGAACAAAGAGTTGAGTTTGTTGTTTGAGGATTACGCAGAGCAGTTGAAAGAGCAGTGGATATCTGAGATGAAAAAGCTTGGTTTTCTTGAACAGGTAAGCGATGATGAAATAGAAAAACAGTTCACTAATCTGTACAATATAGCTGTATCAACCTTTAAAACTGGTAAATATGACGATGTTGAAGAATATGCAAGAAATATAGCACAAAAAGCTGTACTTCAACACATGGCTGTTGACCAGATTATAGGTGGCATGTTAAAACTTCGAGATGTATATCAATGTTTCATATTTGAAAAATTCAAAGATGATGAAAGACTTTGCAATCTTATATCTGCTTGTGCAACCGTTATAAATAAAATTGTATCCATCAAGGCTCTTGCTTTTGTTGAAGAGAGCGAGAAAGAGATTCTACAACAGCAAAAAGAAGCGATGCTTGCTTTATCCATACCAGTACTGCAGATACGGGATGAAATGCTGATACTGCCACTGATCGGAATCATCGACTCTGCAAGGTCACAGCAAATCGTGGAGGAGCTGTTAAACAAGATTGCCGAATACCAGGCATCCATTATTATTATTGACCTTACAGGAGTTCCGATTATTGATAGCTTGGTAGCAAACCACATAATAAAAACCGTGCAGGCAGCCAAAATGCTTGGTGCGGAAACCATTATTACAGGAATAAGCCCACCAAATGCACAAACACTGGTAAACATTGGTGTTGACATTTCAACACTGATTACAAAGAACAATCTTCGCACAGGACTCAGGTTAGCTGACGAAATGCTTCAAAAGTGAGGTGTTCCGGTTGGATATTCCTATATTAAAAATTGAAAATTTTCTTGTTGTGACCATTCAGGCAGAAATGTCAGATGATGAGATACTCAAGCTGCAAGAAGATATATTATCCAGAATTAAGGAAGTCAGTGCATCTGGATTGATTATTGACATTACTGCTCTTGATGTGGTTGACAGTTTCATGGGCAGAACTCTTTCAAACATCGCAAACACCGCTGACCTCCTTGGTGCAAAGACTGTTGTGGTTGGTATCCGTCCAGCAGTTGCATTAACACTTGTAGAACTTGGAATACGTATCAAGTGGAATCTAAATACTGCATTAAACCTTGAAAAAGGCATAGATATGCTAAAAAGACGTATCGAAAGACAGGGGGCGGGTGGTGCGTTTTGAGTGAAACAGAAAAAAGAATATCAATTAAATCCAGTGCAGATATCATTACTGCACGAGGGGTTGGAAGAGAGATGGCGAAACAACTTGGTTTTAACATTGTTGATCAGACAAAAATCACCACTGCTATCTCAGAGCTTACCAGAAACATCGTCAGTTATACAGGCAAAGGCAGAGTGATCATAAAGAAAATACACAGTGATATTGGTAAAAAGGATGGTATGGAAATTATATGTACTGATAAGGGACCTGGCATAGAGAGCATTGAACTTGTTCTTAAAGCTGGATACAGCACATCAGGCAGTCTCGGGCTTGGACTTTCAGGTGCAAAAATGCTCATGGACGACTTTAATATCAAATCAAAACCAGGAAAAGGTACCAGGGTAACGATTAAGAAATGGTTAAGATAACATGCATGCAAGTGGCTACTGAAGTTATGTATGTGAACAGTGAAGCAAGCATTGTAACTGCACGAGAAATGGTTAAAAAAATTGCAGCAAGTATCGGGTTTGATGTCTATGATCAATATCGAATTGCCACTGCTGTGTCGGAACTTGCTGAAAATGCAGTAAAATATGCAGGTGGTGGAACCATAGAGTTTCATCCCATCAAGAGAGGACTTGAAATTATCTGCAAGGATTCTGGCAGAGGCATGATGCAAAAAAATACTGGACACGGTCTTGGAATCGGTCTTAAAAGCATTGAACATCTGATGGATGAAATGACTATTACAACGGAAGAGCATGGAACACGCATCCTTGCCAGGAAGTGGCTAAAATGAATGTGGGTGTAATCAGTCGACCAAAGAAGGGTTTTAGTGCAAATGGGGATTCCTACCTGGTTGAAAAAATCGATCAGAAAACACTAATTAGTGTTATTGATGGGATAGGTCATGGAATTCATGCAGATAATGCTGCAACCAGATGTGTAAACACCATAAAAAAATACATTCAATCAAGCAAAGATTGTAATCTGATTACTCTTTTTGATCGATGTCATGAAGCACTTAGAAGCACTGATGGTGCAGTCATGGCTTCAGTTCTCATCGATGCACCGCGTGGCACGATACGCTATGCAGGAATCGGCAATGTAGAAACACGCATCATTGGTATGAAAAACATTTATCCTATCCCGAGAGGTGGTATAGTTGGATATAACATGCCGGCAGTAAAGGAATACACATATCCTTACAAAAGAGGAGATTTAATACTTATGCATACAGACGGTATAATCTCACGAATCAACTCAGACCTGTGCATCAGACTGCAAAACCTTGAAGAACAAACAATAGTAGAAGAACTATTCAAACAATATGCACGAGATGATGATGATGCAACACTGCTTGTGGCACGTGAGGAGAGTACGTCAACTACCCCTCCCTGACCCTGACAGGTCGAGGAATGGGCTTTCGAGTCCATTAGTTGATCAGGAGGCATTAAAAACAATGCAGAAGTTAAAAGA
>WNEG01000063.1:0-996 GCA_012910725.1 Candidatus Ethanoperedens thermophilum
ATATTCCACAGGCAAGCGGACTAAAAAGCAGCAGTGCCGCAGCAAATGCCACTGTTCTGGCAACACTTTTTGCAATAGAAGAGAAACTCCAGCCCGAGGATGCGATAAACATTGGTGTTGATGCTTCAGTTGAAGCCGGCGTTACCATCACCGGTGCCTTTGATGATGCCGCTGCTTCTTACCTTGGCGGTGTTGTGGTAACTGACAATAGAAAGCGATCGATTATCAGACACGAGCAGATCGAGGCTGAAGCAGTTGTGTATGCCCCAGCCGTGCAGGCATTTAGCAAGGATGTGAATGTCTCAAGGTGCAGACTTGTATCGCCATGGATTGCTGATGCAAATGCAATGGCTGAAAATGGGGATTACTGGCATGCTATGACTTTAAACGGCATAATATACTCTGCTGCTCTTGGTTTTAGTCCCGAGCCAATACTTGCTGCTCTTGAGGCCGGGGCAGTATCTGCAAGTCTCAGCGGCACAGGCCCATCTTATGTAGCAATCACACACGACGATAACACTAAAAAAGTTGCAGAAGCGTGGAGTGGTCTGGGCGGAAAAGTCATAAATACGAAGATTAATAATAGGGGTGCATACAGGATAGAGGATTGAAACCTACACACAACGTGAGCAGAAATAACAAACTGCACACAACGTTAGTGGAAACAACCAGTGACTCTTGATTACGAAGGAATCTTGATGCATACAGGATAGAGGATTAAACCATGACACTTCAACATGCTCGTGATGAGATATCAAAACTCGATTGGGATATTATATCACTTATAGCTAAACGAACAAAACTCGCAGAAGAAGTACTTAAAGAAAAACGAATGGGAGATAAGCAGATCAACGATGAACTGCAGAACCAAACCGTGCTTAACCGTGCTACTGAGAATGCCACCGAGTTGGGTCTTGATGTTGGCGAAGTAAAAAAGATTTTTGAAATTCTAATCAGGATTAATATTGAAAAACAGAAAGAGCTGATGGGCGGGGG
>WNEG01000063.1:1166-8419 GCA_012910725.1 Candidatus Ethanoperedens thermophilum
TTAAATTTTATCGATATCCACATTAAAATAAAATACATTATATCGAGTGTGGAAACAGCAGACTGAAACAGTAATATGTACTGAGCATATCATCGGCAATCTCATCTACATCATCCTTTATTGTAATCACGCCCCCCGGTGCACGGATGTTGCCATCTATACATGCAGTTTCATGAAAAATAATCTTGTCTGCATCGACATCCCCCATGATACGAGTGCCGCGCAGGATGCTAATTTCTGTCTTTGATTCGAGTGCTCCATGAATGATGCAACCAGTACCAATGTGCATGTCCTGATCTGTGCGGATACTTCCAAAAAGATTGTTTCGATCGCCCATACACAGTGATCTTGCTTTTATATTCCCAAAAAGGCGGCAGTCATCGCATATAATCGTTGCCCCGTGTACTATCATATCCGTTAAGCTGATAATGGCATGATCTGGTATTGTTAGCATGTTCATAGATAGCACCGGCTCTTCTTCACTGAACAGATGACCTAATGCTTTTTCTATTTCTTCACTCCCTCTGTCAAGTTGAAACAGGGTTACCAGGTAAAGAAATATGTAGGTAAGTACAGGCAGTGGATTTCGTACTATTATCCAGCCTTTGGTAGTGTAGCCCTCTTTGATTCTGACATTGTTTCCCACATCAAGGTTACCATCTACTGTAAGCTTACCGCTGATGTTAACGAATTCCCCAAAGTATGCATCATCATCAGTTTGTACGCTGCCGTTAATCTTTGTCCAGAGATCTACCCGCAGGCCAGAACGTGCTATTATATTTCCCTCTATGTTAGAGTGCTCTCCAATTGTTATGCTGTCTGCAATAATACCATAATCGAGGCTTACACGGTTTCCAATGATAACATCGCCAACTGTTGCAATGGTGTGCTCCTCCATCTGTGTACGATCTGGAATTATAAGGTTGTGTAAGATCTCTTCATCCTCATCAGTCATGGCAGGTCTTATAATCATTACAGCCAATGTATACTAAGTACTTTTCTTTATCGAATATAGACATCGATTATCGTGCTCCACATACCAATAATAACATAAGGTAAAAAGAAATGGAACAATCAATACAATGAGGGACCCTGTTAATAACTTTGAAATACCACCCGGGTGGATAGAACGCTCACACATTCGAGGAAGGGAGCTTGAAGAGGGCATACACTCTGGAAAACTGGTACTGCTCTCGACAGGTGAGATACTTCGTCGCGGGTACACCACAGGAACCACTGCTGCTGCTGCATCAAAGGCAGCAGTATTATCCCTTAAAAAAGACCGTATCAGTGCGGTTAATATAACGACTCCTGTAGGCATCACAATCAGCGTGCCAGTGCGCGCTGAAAATGGAAAAGCCGTTGCAATTAAATACTCTGGCGATCATGGTGAAGATGTGACCAATGGCATCAACATCATTGCTGAGGCAAAGGCGTCGGCATCAATCACACTTGTTGCAGGGGATGGTATCGGTATTGCAAGCCGTGACGTGTTTTACCTGAAAAAGGGAGAAGCAGCCATAAACCCGGCCCCGCAAAAGCAGATACTAACAGCTATAAAAGAAGCACTAAAAGAGATTGACATGCACGGTGCAGAAGTCCTGCTGACGGTACCTTCTGGCAGGCAAATAGCAAAGCACACCATCAATGGAAAGCTTGGGATACAGGGAGGCATCTCCATACTTGGAACCACCGGCTTTGTTGAACCATGGAATGAACACCTGCAAGCGTCCAATAAAGAGCAGATCAAAAACGCTGAGAGACCTGTATTGACTACAGGCAGAAGAGGCATGCGATATGCTCATATCCTGTTTCCTGATCGCGTTGTAATACTCATTGGAAGCGGCATAGAAGAAGCAGTTGAAACCTCGAGAGAATACGGCAAAAAAACCATTCTCTGCGGGCTCCCGGCTCTCATACTAAAATGGGCAAACCCGCAGATATTAACCCGGGTAGAATACCACACAGTAACAGAATTAATTGAAAAAGACCCGTTCCATCCTGTTATCAGCGAGAGCATCAATGTCGCTTCAAAAAAATACGACATTAGAATCGTAATAGTTGATGGAAATGGTACACAGATATATGACACAGGAGGGACAAAATGAAGATTGTTGGAGTTGGTATAGGGCCAATGCAACTTACCAAAGAAGCCATCAGGACAATAGAGAATGCAGCAGTCATCTATGGTTCAAAGCGAGCAATAGAAATTGCACAGGATCACATACATGTTAAAGCCCACCTCATCAAGGACTACTCAAGCATACCATTTCTTCCAGACGAAACTGTGGTGCTCTCAACAGGTGACCCTATGCTCTCTGGACTTGGAAAATACAAAAAACCAACCGATATTGTAATACCAGGAATATCCAGCATGCAGATAGCCTGTGCCAGACTTGGGATTGTAGAAGAAACTGTGGAGATTGTTACTGTACATGGTAGAGATTACACCACACAACAAAACAGAATCATCGATGCCATAAAGCAAGGAAGAACTTTGTTCTTGCTGCCAGATCCAAAAACCTTTGGCACAGTTGAGCTTGCAAATCTGCTGACCAGGCACGACATCAAAGCTACAATGGCAGTATGTGAAAAACTTACCTACCCCGATGAACAGATACATATTACAGATACCAGGCATCCTCCAACTGTTTCAACTAATTTGTACTGCATCGTTGTGTGGAGATAGACAACAAACAAAAATCAAAATGTAAATTCAAATGCTATTCCATGCGTTCTTATTGATTTTTGCATGCTTTTAGAATTCTTATCAGAGAACGCACTGCCAATATCATCTTTGTGTGAGTTTTGAAGTCTGGGATTGATATTATCTGGGTTATGATGTTATTTTTTCTTTTGTACGCCTCTTAAAACTTCACGATGAAGAGTTACCATCAGGTCACTCAGTAATCCAAACATAAATATCTGTATTCCACCCATGATAAGAAGCGTGGCAAGGATGGTCAGTGGTATGTGGTCGATACCTTTTAACCATTCAAGCACGATGTAGATGCCAACTGCTACACCTGTAACTGTCGTCAGCAGCCCAATTACTCCAAAGTAGAAGAGCGGGTTGTGCAATTTTGTAAGTTTGAATATGGTGCTCATAATCTTGATGCCATCTTTGAATGGATGTAGTTTCGTTGGGTCTCCCCTCCGTCGGAGGTATGTGATAGGCACTTCTGTTATGGTAAGATGTTTTTTAATGGTTTCTATGGTCATTTCAGTTTCTATTTCAAAACCTGTCTCATTAAGTTCAAACGTTTTAATCGCTTTGTTATTAAATCCACGGTATCCGGTGAGGATGTCATTAAACCATACCCCATAGGCGAATCCAAACATCTTATTCAGGATTTTGTTTCCAACCATGTTTAAATGCGTAAAAGCACCTTCTTTATAGTTTGCGAACCTATTCCCCATCACATGATCAATTCCTTCTTGCAGCGGCTTTAAGAGTCTTGACACCTCTTCTGGTTTGTAGGTGGCATCTCCATCGATCATTATGGTGTATGGCTTCTGGATACATTTGAAAGCTTGTTTTATAGCCTGGCCTTTTCCTTTTCCCTGTTGTGTAATTACGGTTGCTCCCGCATCCTGTGCGATTTCTGGCGTTCCATCGCTGCTGTGCCCATCGACGACAAGGATGTTGTTGTACCCCTGCCCCCTGAACTGTGCTATTAGTTTTTTAATATTCTTAGCTTCATTCAGGGTTGGTATAAAGATGCAGACATCGTCTTTGTTCATTTCTTTCATTGTTGCCCTATATTCTGTGTTATTTTCTTCGGTAAAGTATGATTAGGAGGATTATTAATAATACTGGAATGGCAAATACGATAAAGAGCGTGTCGTCTGTTTCGTTTTGCTGGTTTGCAGTTGTTTCCACTTCGCCTGTATTTATATATTCAGTAGTATTTTGAACAGTCGGTGATTCTTTCTTTGGAGCAAGCTTGAACGTTGTTGTGTTGTTAGTTTGTAATGTGATCTGCTGGTAGCAGTCAACTTCTTTTGTTTTAAGAAGTGGTATTATCTGCTCAATGTTGATATTCTCATGAATGAGGATGGTTGTTCTATTATCAGGCGGCTTTATTGTAATGGGTGTTTTATTCTTACATGTATAAATACTGAGCAGGGTTGTGCTTATATTTATCTGCCGTGCTGTATTGGTTTTCCCGATTGTTTCACGGTTTATCGTTACATCTTTGTTTGTTTGTTGTAGGGAGACGTTTTCTATCGTATATGGTATTGATGCTATCTGTTTTCTCTTTGTATTTTCGTATTTTAGTAGCTCCCATGCATTGACATAGCTGTTGTTATCTCCTTCGAAGTCAATCATCGTTTGCAGGCGTGTTGAATCGTTGCCAGTGTAGTAGACCGTGGTGGTACTGGTTATGTTCTGGGAATTGATGATTACAGTGGTGTCCTGTGTTGTGCAAGCTGCTGCAGTGTTCATCAACAATAGTAATGTTAAGGAGATGACAATTTTTAACCTTATAGCCAAGAAGTCTCCTTCCGAGCTTGCTCGGTGGGGGATGAATTGGCACATTATCAAAAAGCATATATAGTTATTAGACATATCTATTATTATCCTGCAAGGCAGAAAGAGCTGGCAGGTAAAACAGGGAGGGGCGACCCCGGTGTGCCTGTGGAGATCAAGACCTCCGTAACCCGCAGGGGGATCGAGTCTGATTGAAGAAGCAGGAACCTTCCAGAGGCTTCCAACAAAACGCGCTCCAAACCAGAGGGGATGTGGACGTAAGAAGAAAGAAGGAAAAGTTGGAAGCCCCTTCCCTCGGGGAGGGGAGGACGTCACTAACATGAGATCTATCTGGTTAGAACCTCGCACCCGTTCTCTGTGATTATTAATGTGTGTTCTGCTTGTGATATCAATCCACCATCTACATCCTTTAATACCGGGTATCCTGAGATCATACCTGCTCTTTCAAGTTGCAACAGTGCAAAATCGATGCGTGTGCCAGTAAGCCACCGTTTTGCAAAAGGCAGTGTTTTATATTCAACTATCTGTGAAAACACCTTCCTTACTACCGGGTGACGTATCGGTTTTTCTCCAACTAAACGATATATTTCTTTAAGGTGCCCATCTGTTACCCTTCCTGCACCATCACTTGCAAAAGGTTCGATTGCTATGATATCACCTTCTTCAAGCACCACCCCGTGTTCAACTTTCACATTAGGTATAGGAGGTGGGGCATGTGTGAAGTACTGCATGAGTCCATGTCCTGTAAGATTTGAGACCGGCTTGTACCCATAACTTAAAATTGTCTCTTCTATGATCTCTCCAATCTCTTTTGTGTTTATACCAGCATGCAGTATTTTAATGGCACTCTCCAGAGCGTCTTTTGATGATTTTACAAGATCGTCTTTACCTGCAAGGTCAACTGTTACAGCAGTATCCCCAATGTACCCGTCGAAATGTGTACCAATGTCAATCTTTACAACATCCTCGCCAAATACTGAAGTATCGTCTTTTTTAGGAGTTGCATGAGCTGCATTGTCATTGAGCGATATATTTACCGGAAAGGCAGGTTTACAGCCTTCTTCAACAATTCTCTGCTCAACAAAGGTTGCAACCTCAAGCAAGCTTGCTCCAACCTGAACTTTCTTTACCGCTTCACTGCGAACCATTGAAGCGACTTTCCCAGCTTTAATATACTTTGTTAGAATCTCTTTTGCAGTTTCATCCTCTGGCAATCCGTTTAGTTGATTCATCTGGTTCCCTCTATTATTAATTTTTTATGATATGAATTTAAATTTTTGCAGCCCTTTTCAGTCACAACAACGATATCTTCGATCCGCACTCCTCCCATATCCTGGTAATACAGTCCCGGTTCAATAGTAATAACGTTTCCTATTTTTAAAGGCTCGTTGTTAACTCCAACCGCTGGCAGTTCATGAACATCCAATCCAACACCATGACCAGTTGAGTGAATGAACCCTTCTCTCTTACCGATATCATAGCCACCTGATTCAAAGACCTCACACACAAGATGATGAATCTCGCTTGCAGCAATTCCGGGGCGAATCATTTCTATGGCAGTTTTCTGGGCAGCAAGTACCATTTTATGCATATCAATAAGCTCCTGCCACGGCTTTCCATACACGAAGGTCCTGGTCATGTCACCATGATATCGGTTGAGTTTGCTCTGTGGAAATACATCAATTACAATCGGTTCGCCATATTTTATAGAGCCTGAACCTGTGTTGTGCGGATCAGCACTCAACGCACCTGCTGCAACGATGGTTGTCTCTGTAGTATAACCATCGCAGAGAAGGCTTACTTCTATGATACTCCTAAGTTTTTCACAGGTGAGAACTTCCCTGTTAACATACAGGGTGCCATCCCTTGATTTTGATTGTTTTAATGTATTCTCTGCTTTTTTTATAGCTTTCTCTGCTGCACCCTGGGCACTTCGTATAAACGAGATTTCGGTGCTGCTCTTCTGTGCTCTTGACCGTTGAACCGGGCTATTGACAGGCGTAACCTCGATGTTTTTTGATCGCAATCCGTCTGCAAGGTACAACCCGAAGCTGTGCGGCACTGCTATCTTTTGAATCCCAAGGTCACCTGCAAAATCTGCAACAACATCAAGATATGCATCTTCAGGAGTC
Organism: Candidatus Ethanoperedens thermophilum; assembly: GCA_012910725.1. Taxonomy (GTDB): domain Archaea; phylum Halobacteriota; class Methanosarcinia; order Methanosarcinales; family EX4572-44; genus Argoarchaeum; species Argoarchaeum thermophilum. The sequence continues at coordinate 7,794 of WNEG01000063.1, forward strand.
TTTCCCTTTTTAACCTGCTCGATAAGGTCATATCTCGAAAGAGGAGCTATTTCATCAACGTCTGCCTGTTTTTCTGCTCTTCCTATTTCCATGTTAGATATCAGCAGGACGTCCTTTTCCCTGGTGTGCAAATATAAAAAAGGGTCATAAGCGAGAAACTGGGTCGTATAATACAGATCTGCATCTGCTGCACTGTCGGCATACATCATGTATGCATCCATGCCATGTTTTTTCAGGAAGTCAATCAATGCTTGTTTCACGTTATCCCCTTTTATTAAAATTATATCTCTTAAAGCTTGTTAATCTGATGATGTACAGGAAGAATTAAGTATCAATTTGACAGATTCGAGTATAATGATGCACAAGAAAATAGTGGTTATAGTTCTGATGATTGCATTCATGTTTGCGCAGGGGTGTACTGAAAGAACGTTGATTGCTATTGATGGCTCAAGTACGGTGTTTCCAATATCAGAGGCAGTAGCAGAGGAGTTCCAACTGGTAAATCCAGGTATTTTCGTTACTGTTGGTGTAAGTGGCACAGGGGGTGGATTCAAAAAATTCTGTGCTGGTGAAATTGACATTACTGATGCTTCAAGACCGATTAAGCAAAGTGAGATTGAAGCATG
>WNEG01000016.1:0-15584 GCA_012910725.1 Candidatus Ethanoperedens thermophilum
TTCGATTGTTAAAACAGGTCCGATGACTATAAAAAATGACTTGTTCAGGTTTGATGTATTTATTCTTCTTATTGAAGAATGGGTGAGACGTAAATTAAAAGTCAAGTCTTCAGTGGGGTGTATCAGATGAATGAATCAGTGAGGTTTTTTAGCGAAGTAGTGAAATTAGAAACATGAATTTCCGAGGTAGTTTGACGGCTTCAATGTAACAGCCCCGTTGAAGCACAAGCTTTATATGACGTATGAATATACTATGTACTTGACTGATTTTTCTATTTTTATTTAGAGGTATGATGAATGGAAGATAATAAACAACTTAAAGGCACGACTACTATAGGTTTAGTGTGTGATGGCGGTGTGGTTTTGGCATCTGAGAGTAGAGCCACGATGGGCAATTTTATTGCAAGCCATGAAGCCAAGAAAGTGTATAAAATAGACAGGTTGGTTGGGATGACCACGGCTGGATCTGTCGGCGATTCCCAGCGTCTTGTTAAATGGATTCAGGTGGAATCTAAACTGTATCGGATGAGGTGTAATGCGTATATGACGGTTAAAGGCATTACTACGCTTCTTGCAAACATTTTAAGCGGCTCAAGGTATTATCCGTTTTTGGTTCAGCTTCTTGTTGGAGGCATAGATAAAAATGGAAGCTTCATATATTCACTTGATCCTTTGGGCGGCTTAATAGAAGAAAAAAAGGCAGTAGCAACTGGGTCTGGTTCACCTTTCGCTTATGGCGTACTTGAAGATCGCTATGTTGAAGGTATGAGTATGGATGATGGTGTGGATCTTGCCATTAGAGCACTTCATCAGGCAATGAAAAGAGATGCTGGGTCTGGCAATAACATCCTTGTTGTAAAAATTACTCCTGACGAGTATACAGAAATCGAAACCAGTTACATAAAGGATACACAAAACAAGTTGAATTGAATGCAGATACAAAAAATAATTTGTATTTGCTTATTTATTTTTTTTATCTATTTTTGAAGGAAGTAAGATGATAATTGACGACATTTTAAACGAACTAAGAGCAGTAATTGAAGCGAAACTTCCTGCTGACGCAACCATATCTTCACTGGAATTTGAAGGTCCTGATGTGGTAGTGTATACTAAAGAACCAAGGAAATTCGCGGATAATGCAAATATCATACGTACTATTGCAAAAGGTATGCGAAAACGTATTGTTGTTAGACCAGATCCAAGTGTGTTGCTGGATCCTGAGGATGCGATAAAAAGAATAAAAAAGATCGTTCCCGAGGATGCTGGGATGACTAATTTTTATTTTAACGCTGACACTGGTGAATTGACAGTTGAAGCTGAGAAACCTGGGCTTGTTATTGGACGTTTTGGCACAACACTTCGAGAAATTATAAAGGAAGTTAGCTGGACACCCAATGTAGCAAGAACCCCGCCAATCAAATCAAATATAGTTGATAACATCAGACAACTGATGCGGACAAGTGTGGATGAACGAAAAACGTTTCTAAAAGCGATTGGGCGAAAAATTCACCAGGAATGTTCTTCAAAAGATCAGTGGGTGAGATTTACTGCTCTCGGGGGGGCAAGAGAGGTAGGACGAAGCTGTTTCTTGCTATCCACTCCAGAAAGCAGAGTGCTCATTGACTGTGGCGTCAGTATGAGTTTAGAAAATGGCGCTCCTTATTTATACGTTCCAGAGGTGAACCCGATCAGCCAGATAGATGCAGTAGTAGTAACTCATGCTCATCTTGATCATAGTGGACTTGTGCCATTGTTATTTAAATATGAATATGACGGTCCAGTGTACTGCACTCCGCCCACGCGTGATCTAATGGCACTGCTTCAATTAGATTATATTGATGTGTCAGCAAAAGAAGGAAATAAAATACCCTATGAATCCTCAATGGTGCGTGAGGAGCTAAAACACACAATTCCGCTTAACTATGGGGATGTAACAGATATAGCACCAGACATGAAATTGACATTACATAACAGTGGTCATATATTAGGTTCATCAGTCACTCACTTTCACATTGGCGATGGTTTGTACAACGTGGCAATAACCGGGGACTTCAAATTTGAAAAAACAAGGCTCTTTGACGCCGCAACAAATGAATTTCCACGATTGGAGGCGCTCGTGATGGAGTCAACTTATGGAGGGACTAGAGATTTCCAGACACCACGAAGAGATTCAGAACGAAATCTCCATGATGTTGTGAAAAGAACAGTGAGAAATAACGGCATTGTACTGATACCAGCGTTCTCGGTGGGACGCAGTCAGGAGGTAATGCTTGTTCTTGAAGAAGCTATGCGCAAAGGAAACATTCCAGATGTACCAATCTATCTCGATGGCATGATATGGGAAGCTACTGCAATTCACACCACACATCCGGAATATCTGAACAGCGAGCTTAAAAATATGATCTTTCGTAAAGGACGGAACCCTTTCTTATCCGAGTGTTTTGTGCAGGTCGACTCTTCTATCATGCGCTCAAAAATCATAGAAGAGAGAAAGCCAGCAGTCATATTATCCACTTCTGGTATGTTAAATGGCGGTCCTATTATGGAATATCTTAGAAACCTTGGACCTGATGAGGAGAACACACTTGTGTTTGTAGGGTACCAGGCTGAAGGAACTCTTGGACGGCGCATACAGAAGGGATGGAAAGAAGTACCAACAAATGCAGAAAATGGCAGAACCGGCACAATAAAAATCAACTTAAATGTAGAAACTATTGACGGATTTTCAGGACATTCTGACCGTAAACAGTTAATAGACTACGTTAGGAAAATGCAGCCAAAACCACAGTTAATACTGACAGAGCACGGGGATGAAAAAAGTTGTATTGATCTTGCGAATGGCCTATACAAAAGAACTCATATTGAAGCAAGAGCGATGATCAACCTTGAAACAGTTCGCTTGATATAGTAGCTGTGCTTCCATTCGACTGATGAAAAAAAAGAAGCTTGAAATTCTTCTTGAACAAGTAACTGGTTTTAAAGAACCTGATGTTACAAAAGAACAGTATAAAACTCCAGCGACGATTGCTTCTGAACTGCTCTACTTTGCTTATATGAACGAAGAACTTGACGGTACTGTTTTTGATCTTGGATGTGGTACGGGAATCCTCGGGATTGGTGCAGAACTTCTTGGCGCACAGAGAGTCATAGGGGTTGATAGCGATATAAAAGCAATACACACAGCACAGCAAAACGCAGCTTCTTTGAACTGCAAAAATATTGATTTTGTCTGTTGTGACATGAACCAATTCTGTGGAAGCGCAGACACAACTATTATGAACCCGCCATTTGGAGCGCAGGTTAAAGGCAGTGACCGCATTTTTTTAAAAAAGGCGGGGGAAGCAAGTAATGTCATCTACTCGATACACAATAAAGGCAGTGCAAGGTTCGTGCAAAACTATATTGCAGCTTCTACCATAACAAATATAAAAAAAGTAAAATTTATAATACCATATACTTTCAAGTTTCACACAAAAGAGCAAAAACTGATTGATGCAGAAATATACAGAATAGAGGTTGCAAGGCCATAAACAATTATACGCCACAACAACCAATGGATAGTCTATGAGTAGCAATGACGACATGATTAATCATAACTTCCACAGCGTCGAGTCAGGGAACTAAAAATGGAGTAAACTATTTTACTGGGAATTCCTTTACATTAAGGAAAACTCTAAATCCAACAAAAATAAAAGAAGTAAACATGTCACCAATTATACATGGTAAAATATGGCGCTTTGCTGACAACATCGACACCGACCTTATTATACCAGGAAAATACCTTCGCACAACCGATATGAGTGTCTTTGCTTCGCACGTCATGGAGGGGATAGATCCCGAGTTTTCAAAAAGAGTCACAAAAAATGATATCATTGTGGCAGGCAAAAATTTTGGATGCGGCTCATCCAGGGAACAGGCACCTCTTGCACTAAAACATGCTGGCATTGGGTGTGTGGTGGCTGAAAGCTTTGCACGCATCTTTTTTCGAAATTCCATAAACGTGGGTCTGCCGATTATAGAAGCAGTGGTAGATTGCAAAAATTATGATGTTGCAAGCGTTAATGTTGAAAAGGGGACTGTAACATGCAGGGGAAAAACATACCACGGAATAAAACTTCCAGGCTTTCTCCTGACAATCTTACTTGATGGAGGACTGATCCAGCATCGAAGGAAACAAAAGCAATGATATTTCCCCAGGACTACAAATATGTAGGCATTACTGATACTCCACCACAAAAAGGAGGTGTGATATACTTTTCTACACAGTATCTTATTGTAGAGACAACAGAGGGAGAACATACAGACTACCAGATATATCTGGTCAAAAACAATGGCAAAGGACTCCTTCGAACGATAACTGATATAACACTGCTTGCAGATAAACACCAGATTGCTGTACTGAATGAAACTGTTGACTCCTGCAACTTCGGAGTCCTTGTTAAAAAAGCCCAGAAACTATGCAGCAGCCAGATTAATACCGTAATCATAACCGCAAGAGATAGACACACCACTTTCATTCATAAACCAGATATAAATCAGCTCTTTGAAATAGAGATAATCGACATCGTACCTCCCAATCCTCCGTGGCTTATCTACACGACACGACGCTTGTACGCGGCTGGCGTGTGGAGCAGACTTCCAATCTGCTTCAGTGAAAAAGAGATAGATCTGACACAATTCGAAGACAAAAACACGATGTTTCCATGCAGTTCATCAGGGCTGAAGGGTACGTACCTTGATGCTGCAAAAAGCACACCAGATGATACAACTTTAGTAGGCTGTGACATTTCTTACCAGATATTCAACATTGAATTTACAAACAAACTGAAAAAACACATCAATACCTGCCCACTGAAAAAAAAACTCTATATGCCAACAAAACCATTTATCACAAGATGCTGCCAGTCAGAAAAAATCGGGCTTACAACAGTCAACAACATGCCCGGCGTAATAGTCCACTGGGGCGCGTCAGAATACGATGTAATAGAGGCAGTAAGACACCTCTATATAACCTGCAAAGCTACGCTTTACAGAGCATAAAAATCGCAGCAGTCGAAGGTGACGGTATAGGTGATATGGATGGCATATAACCTGCAAAGCGCAGCTTTACAGATTGCAGTAGTCGAAGGTGATGGTATAGATAATATATTGAGATGGTATTGATGGTACATAACCTGCAAAGCGCAGCTTTACAGATTGCAGTAGTCGAAGGTGATAACATTGATGGCATATAACCTGCAAAGCGCAGCTTTACAGATTGCAGTAGTTGAAGGTGATGGTATAGGACGTGAAGTAATACCAGAAGCCGTGAAAATTATCAAAATCCTTGAACCAGACTTTGAGCTTGTACCAGTCGAGATTGGATGTGATAAATGGGAGCGCACAGGCACAGCAATAAGTAAAGAAGATCTTGATTTGATGCACGAGTGTACATGCACACTTCTTGGAGCTGTTACAACACCACCCGACCCAAATTATAAAAGTGTGCTTCTTCAAATACGAAAGGAATTTGATCTATACGCTAACATCAGGCCTTACAAATACTACCAGATAAAGAGTTCACCATACCAACCAACAAAACCATTTGAGTTTATCATCGTGCGTGAGAACACGGAAGGTCTCTACAGCGGTATAGAAAAAATAACGAAAGATGAAGCCACAACAACACGACTGTTAACACGCAAGGGGTGTGAACGCATAGCAAACATCGCATGCAAGATAGCAGCGCAAGAAAATACAGACATAACAATAGCACACAAAGCAAACGTACTCAAATCTGATGTGTTTTTCAGAAATATTGCAGCACAGGCAGCAGTCCAGCATAATATCGTCTACAACGAAGTCTATATCGATGCCATGGCATACCACCTGGTACTGCATCCACAAAACTACCATGTGATCGTAACCACGAATCTCTTTGGAGACATCCTCAGTGACCTTGCGGCAGCACTGATAGGCGGACTTGGCTTATGCCCGAGTGCCAATATCTCAGAGAGCTATGCACTGTTTGAACCAGTTCACGGCAGTGCACCAGATATTGCAGGATGTAATATTGCAAACCCGATGGCTGCAATACTCAGCACAAAAATGATGTGTGAATGGCTCGGCAAACATGAAAGCGCAGCAATCATCCAGCAGGCAGTTGAGTATGCAATAGTGCACCAGATTGTTACACCAGATCTCGGTGGTGTATACACAACAACACAGGTTACAGAAGCAATAATAAAATATATCAAGAGCTGCACACTCCGTGTGCAGAAATAACTCTTGATTGTGCAAGTACTACCACAACCTGAGCAGAAAATAACTCTTGATTGCGCAAGCACTGCACACCTTCGTTGTGCAGAAAATAACTCTTGATTACGAAGTAATCAAGTTGCGAAGCAATCGAGTGCAGAAAATAACTCTTGATTGTAACTCTTGATTACGAAGTAATCAAGTGCGCAGCAATCAAGTGCGTTCACACTTCCCTATACGTTAAGTAACAGTTAATACAGGGCTAAATTTTTGTTAGAGTTTTGGTTTTAATCATCAGATCCATCAGCTTCCAGCCGTCAACCTGCCCAAGCACCCCATCCGCACCAGTCTTTTCACTGTATGTGGTGACGTAGTCTGCCTTATGATCACTGCAGTACAATGCAAACGGCACCGGATCTCTCGTGTGAGTTCTAATACTAACAGGCGTTGGATGGTCTGGAAGTAACAGCAGTTTGTAATCATTGTGTACGGGAAGCTGATCAAGAAATTTTCCTGCAATATGTTCGTCAATGTTTTCAATTGCTCTTATTTTCTCATCGATACTTCCAAGATGTCCTGCTTCATCCGGAGCTTCAACATGCACTACCACAAGATCGTGGTCATCAAGGCATTGCACCGCGTATAGTGCTTTTGCTTTGTAGTCTGTATCAAAGTAGCCTGTTGCCCCTGGAACATTTATGACATCAAGACCTGCATAGGCCCCAAGTCCTTTTATCAGGGATACTGCTGAGATAACTGCACCTGTGATGTGGTATTGTTCTTTGATCGTTGGCATGTCTGGTGTGCGTCCCTGCCCCCATAACCAGATAAGGTTTGCAGGGTTTTTATTTTGATTCACACGTTTCTGATTCACCGGATGACTTTGAAGTACCTCTTTTGATTGGATAATCAACTCAGAAAGTAGATCAGAGCATTCTCCGCGTGGAAAGTGCTCATCTATTGTTTCTCCTGTTATATCGTGTGGCGGTGTGCATTCTGCTTTTTCACAACTTTTCAGGACTAACAGGTGACGGTAGCTGATTCCCGGGTAGAATTTTACTGTGCTTCTCCCAAGCCGTGCATCAAGTGCCTGTATGAGTTCTTTTGCCTCAGCAGTAGTTATGTGTCCGGCACTGTAGTCCTCCATAACACCGTTTTTTTCAGTTACGAGGTTGCAGCGAAAAGCAATATCGTCTTCTTTTAGTGTGATTCCAATGCTTGCTGCCTCAAGTGGTCCACGTCCCGTGTAGTAGATGCGAGGGTCGTATCCAAGTATAGAAAGGTTTGCTACATCACTTCCAGCAGGCAGCCCATCAGGCACGGTAAGAGCAAGCCCGTTTTTTCCTTCCCTGGCAATAAAATCCATATTGGGTGTGTTTGCTTCTTCCAATGGTGTTTTGCCATTAAGTTCTTCGAGTGGGTAGTCAGCCATTCCATCTGCAATTAGAATAACATATTTCAAATGAATCACCACGCTTATGTCTGGATAACAATTCAGTCAACCTGATATAATGGTTGTGGTAGTTACAAAGATTGTACTTGATGTCCGACATTAGGTGATTCTGAAAGTGATGTTGTAAACTACCCCTCCATATCGGAAGGGGGCTTTCCATCAGAGGATTGATATCATGCACAGCACAACTCAAAAACTCATCATCTGGACGAAAAAGCCCGTTTACAGGGACTTTAGCTCTGGTAAACTGGGAAAAAAGGTCGGTGAGACCTTGAGAATTTTCCCGCACCAGAGCCGAGTTGATTAGTATCGTCTTCAAGGTCTCACCGATGTTAACTATGTCACAGAACTATATAAGATTTATAGAGGGCGCAATTCCTCCCTGCCCTTTCGGACGGGGTCTCCTTGCGCAAGTAAGATGAAAAACTACCAGTAAACTACCAAAAACTACCAAATTGGTAGAAAAACTTATAATCCAGTAAGCTCTTTATTTGACTATGAAAGTTCCAGAGAAACCAAAGGAGTTACAGGATATTATTAGAAAAAATAGTTCCAAAGTTTTTAAGCTATTAGATGATAAATCAGTTATGGATTTCATTGTAAAGTGTAACCGGGAGTATATTCATTGGGATAAACTCCGCTATGAAAATATCCCAAACGAAAAAAACCCAGAACACATCTGGGCTATTATGAAGATATTTCGCTCACAGCAATATAAACCACTTAAATTTAATGGTTGGTCATTTAAATACCTTCTTTTGGATGATGCGTTAAAGAAACTTCATCTTATGGATAAAGGTGCAGCAGGTCACTTAGAAACTGGGTTGGAATCTGTAAATACAGGAGGAAAGAGTCGTTATATTATCAGTACATTAATGGAAGAAGCCATTGCCTCAAGTCAATTAGAAGGGGCTGCCACAACTAGAAAAATTGCTAAAGAAATATTAAGATTAAGTAAAAGGCCTAGAAATTATTCTGAGCAAATGATTATTAATGGTTATGAGACCATGCAAAAAATAATTAAAATGACAGATGAACCTCTAACACCAGAAATAATCATTGAATTACAAAAAAATATTACGAAAAATACACTCAAAGATGCGTATGATGAGGGGCACTTTAGAAATACTAATGAAATTGTTGTTGCAGATCCTTTGAAATATGAAAGGATTTATTATACTCCCCCTGATTATAAAATAATAAAGGATTTAATAGAAGAGTTTTGTGAATTTGCGAATAACGATGATGGAGATTTTATCCACCCGGTGATCAAAGGAATTATTCTTCATTTCCTGATTGGTTATATTCATCCATTTAGTGATGGTAACGGGAGAACTGCAAGAACAATTTTTTACTGGTATGTACTCTCGAGAGGGTATTGGCTATTTGAATATATGTCGGTCTCTAGAATTATTTTGCGTTCGAAAACGAAATATAGTTTAGCATATCTTTACACTGAGACGGATGAAAATGATCTGACGTACTTTATTAATTACAATTTGAACGCAATTGAGGAAGCCCTTCATGACATGGAAACATATATTGATAAAAGACAAAAAGAATATTCAGAAGCTCTAGTCTTAATTCGAGACATTAAAGATATAAACTTACGTCAAACTGGGCTACTCAAAGAATTTATGAAGAATCCAGAGAAAATTTTTGTAATTAATGAAATAATGACAACTTATAATGTAGCTTATGATACTGCCCGCAATGATCTTTTACATTTAACTGAGTTAGGGCATTTAGAAAAAATCAAGATGAAAAATAAATATCTCTTCAAACTATCAAAAAAAAATATTAGACCTTGGTAATTTTATGGTAAATATAGACACAATATATCTATCACTACTTTGTCACATTACAGACAAATCAATAGCGAGCGATGGCATGACCAAAAACTGTTTGGAAAACAAAACCAACATCAAGCGTTTGAATGAGTGGGTAATCTGACAAAGTCAAGCTATACAATAACCTCTATGAAGGCACCCCATACAAAGCTTACGGTTACAAAATATTTTAGTAAATATTTATGCAAACACACACGAGTCGTTTGCCATACGAATGAAGCATGAAAAACTCCATTACTGTTATTGTTTCTTCAAGCGATACCAATGTTTTACTATGAAATGCCAAAAATCATCTCTTCCAGAACTCGGGTATGAATAATATGAGCACAGTGATTACTTCAAGCCGTCCTATCCACATGTTCAGGATGAGCACGATCTTGCCAACGGCTGGAATGGCTGCATAGTTCGACATCGGGCCTACCAGGTTAAGCCCTGGACCAATGTTTCCAAGTGTTGCGGCAGATGCACTGAGACTGCTTATGAAATCAAGGCCAAGACCCGAGAGTAATAATGTGCTGGTGACAAAAGCAAACATGTACAGTAAGATAAAAGCAAGCACAGACTGCATTATTTCACTTGGTATTGCTTTTCCTGCGAATCGAACTGGTTTTACTACATGTGGATGCAGTGCTTTGAAAAGTTCTCTATAGGCATATTTTACAATCAATGATATTCGCACCACTTTTATTGCCCCTCCTGTTGAACCTGCACAGCCGCCAATGAACATGAGAAAGAATAGGATAATCCTTGAAAAATCCCCCCACTGGTTAAAATCGGCTGTAGCAAAACCTGTGGTAGTCATGACGGATACTACCTGAAACGTGCTTAAACGTACTGACTCAACGATATCTAATCCCGATGATTTGAGATGCATAGCAACCAGCAATGAAGCTGTGACTAAAATGAGAGTGTATACCTGAAATTCGCGGTTCTTGACTAAACTTTTTTTAGTTACAAAAAGTGTTTTATAGTGTAGTGCGAAGCTTGCGCCTGCTATGAACATAAACAATATTATTATTACTTCAACATAAGGATTGTGAAACGCCATTATACTTTCCTCGTGTGGTAAAAAGCCTCCTGTTGCCATGGTGGAAAACGTAGTAGTAACAGCATCGTATACAGTAAGTCCTGCGAGGTACAGCAGTATCATCTCTGCAATTGAGAATAATAAATATACAGACCAGAGTATCTTGGCAGTGGCTTTCAAGTGTGGTGTTAGTTTATCTGATTCAGGACCTGGCATTTCTGCCCTAAATAATTGTCTTCCTGCAACTCCAAGCCCTGGTGCTATTGCAAGTACAAGCACTATAATTCCCATGCCTCCAAGCCATTGTGTCAGGCTTCGCCAGAACAGAAAACTTCGTGTATGCCCCTCGATATCAGTAAGTATGGTTGAACCTGTGGTGGTAAGACCAGCCATTGATTCAAAGAGTGCATCCACAGGGTGCAATCCATAGAGTAGATATGGTATAGCTGCAAAAATAGTTACAATAAACCATCCGACAGCCACGATAGCAAAGCTTTCACGCCGCCTGAACTCGCCTTCGGACTTTAGTGCGAGTGAAAGAATCGCTCCAGAGAGTGCTGTGATTATAGATGCTGCTGCAAAGATATTGATGGATTCTGGTTCTTTGTAGTATATCGCTACTATAAGTGGCAAGAGCATTGATGCTGCAAGCAGTATCAGCAGTTTGCCTATTACATTGAATACTATTTTATAATCCATCGTTACTTATTTGAAGAGTTTCTCTACTTTTTCGATGGCATCCGGAAGGCTAAATATCACCACTTTATCCCCGGGTTCTATGGTGTGTTTTCCAGATGGCACAATCACATCATTATCTTTAACAATAGCACTTATGATTGCATTTCTTGGAAAGTTGACATCACTTAATTGTTTGTTGATGATTTTACTACCTTTTTTTGCTGTAAGTTCGATGATATTGGCTTTTTCTCCTTCAAGGTTTATCAAATCTTCAACTCCAATTCGCATGGTGAATTTCGCCACTTCGTTTACTGTTGCAATTAGCGGGTTGATTGCCATATCAATACCAACCATCTCAAAGAGTGTAGCATATTCTGGATGGTCTGCCCTTGATATCACTTTTCGTGCTCCAAGCTCTTTTGCAAGTAGTGAGCAAAGTAGGTTTTTTTCGTCTTTGTTGGTCACTGCAACTACTGCTGTCATCGCACTGAGGTTTTCTTCTTTTAAGAGTTTCAAATCTGTCCCGTCACCGTTTATCACAAGCACGTTTGGAAATAGTTCTGCAAGTTCACTGCATCGCTTTTTACTTGTCTCTATGAGTGTAATGTTGTGATTTGCTTTTGTCAATTCTTTGAGCAGATAATATCCAACGTTTCCTCCACCAACAATTAATATTTTTTCATCTTTATTTTTTAACTTCCCAAAGCTTGCTCGCATCGTGTCAATTGCCTCTGTTTTACCGACTACGAACACTTTATCATCCGGTTGTATGACATCTTCACCGTGTGGTATTAACAGTTTTCCACCTCTAAATATGCCTGTTATGATGCAGCAATCAGGAAGCCTGCCGTCTTTGAGTTTCTTTCCTGTTATACTGTTGTTCTTCGCTTCAAACTCCATCATCTCAACCTTGCCTCCAACCAGATCTTCAATATTCACGGCACAAGGTACTAAGATTACTTTTGCTATCTCGTGTGCAAGTGACAGTTCGGGACATATCATTGCATCCATACCAAGCTGCTCACGACTGTCAACTGGCTTGTTAATATAGTCTGGACTGCTCACACGTGCAATTGTCTTTATATTCTTGGAGAGTAGTTTCGCAGCCATACAGGCTAATATATTAATCTCATCCACTCCAGTTACTGCCACAAGAAGACCAGTGTCTGCAACTCCAGCACTCTGTAACACATTAATATCTGCCCCATTCCCATGTATTGACTGCACATCAAGTTCTTCAACTAACTCATACACATCTTTTTGTTTCTCAATAACTACGACATCATTTTTTTTAGACAGGTTTTGTGCTATGTGATAGCCAGCTTCACCAGCACCAATAATTATAATTCGCATGTAAATCAATATCCACACAATTCAAAGAACCCTACCATGCCTTACCTTATACAATATTAGTCTTACGATAAAAAGTTTGATATTTACAGAAGTTATCAAGCTATCTCATATAGACATATTGTTCTGAGATACTGATCTTAAGAGCAAAACTTATACCGAACTTATACGTGATGAATATTACAAAATGAGGAAAGATATGAATGAATGAAGAACTATCGGAAGAAAATATTCGTAAGGTATTATCGGTTGTAAAGCATCCTGCCATCGATCGTTCCCTGCTTGACCTTGGCATACTCAAAAAGATAACTGTTGAGGAGAATCGTGTCACAATTACCATAGCTCTTCCCTTCTCAGGTATTCCCAAGCAGATTGAGGATTTTCTTGTATACAGTGTGCGAGAGCCAATAAAGAATCCTGGTTACGAGGTTGAAGTGAAGACAACTGTGATGAATCAAGAAGAGCTTCAAAAGTTTCTGGCTATGGAAAAAGAGGCGTGGGGCATATAAACTGAAACCTTCGGAGGTTGTTGTGCATGTGTCTTTCTAAAATTTATTTAAGAGAAGAAGGTAAAGACAGGCTTGTGGTTGAAGAAGCCACCAGGATTGCTATGGATAGTGATGGAACTATTGAAATATCTTCAATGTTTGATGAAAATAAGAACATACACAATTATTTTATAAAAGAAGTTGATTTTATCAAAAGTTGCACAATTTTATGCAGGAAGGATGATATATGAACAACCACGAGAAGGTTGAATCTGATATTGAAAAACTAAAATTGTTAATTCCATACTGGGTCAATCATAACAATGAACATATCCAGGACAACGAAAAATGGCTCAGGAAGGTAGAGAGTTTAGGACTTAATAATGCTGCTTTTGAGCTGAAAGAAGCTATTGAACTTTTAAAAGAGGCAAACAGGCATATCGAATCAGTGGATAATGCACTTGAGACAAAGAAACTGCAAACAATATCAGAAAAATCCACAAGCTTTGAATTAAAGCAGATTGGAGTCATCCGAACACCATATATTGATAACCCACCATACCAGCCAGTTGAAGATGATAGGGGAGACTTTCGTATAGCAGTCAATCCCGAGTATACTGAGGGACTCAATGAACTTGCTATGTTTCATTACATCTATGTTATCTATTACATGCACCGTGTAAAGCGAGGATTATCAGTGATGGTAGCCCCTCCACGTGCCGGTAGAAGCGTAGGGGTATTCGCAAGCAGGTCACCAGTTCGTCCAAACTGCATTGGACTCAGCATCGTTCGTGTAAAGGAGATTGTAAATAATGAAATCTTCACATCAGGCATCGATGTGTTTGATAGGACGCCACTCCTTGATATCAAACCATACATAAAAGAGCTGGATTCTAAACCTGATGCCAACGATGGATGGATTGAGCGCACAAACAGCAGACAATAATTTTTAAAATGATTAAAAGGTAAAATGGTATAACGATTGATTTACATGCCCTCCACAACTACAGATTTACCTGTGCAGCGAAAACTTGTTGAAATTCTTCGCATAATTAAAGAGAGTAAGGATGCAATTGGAGCCAGGCTCATAGCTGACCGCTTGAATGAACGAGGTTATCAAATCGGGGAAAGAGGTGTGAGGTATCATCTTCGGATACTTGATGAGCGCGGCATGACCAAAAAACAGGGATATGAAGGCAGGGTACTCACACATGCTGGTTTTATGGAACTCGAGCATGCCTTAGTAAAGGACAGGCTTGGTTTTGTGATAACCAAAATCGAACGAATGATCTACAGCACCTCGTTTGATCTGCATACCAGAAAGGGTAATGTTGTGGTTAATATCTCAATAGTGAACCTTGACGATTTTGATCGGGTGATGGATTGTATCGAAGAGGTAAATAACAGTGTATACACTATCAGTTCCCGCATCAATTTGATTGAAGAGAGCTGTGCAGACGTCAGGATTCCTCAAGGGACGATTGGAATTGCAACGATGTGTAGCATAACCATAGATGGGATACTGCTAAAAAATGGCATCCCGGTAAATATAAAATATGGTGGACTTGTTGAAATAAGAGGGGGCAAACCGCATGCATTCACCGATGTAATAGCCTATCGAGCCACATCCATTGATCCTATGAAAATTTTCATGTCAAGAAAGATGACCTCGGTAACCAGAACAATCAGAGAAGGCAGTGGTGAAGTGCTTGCCAACATTCGTGAAATTCCTTACTCTGCAAAGAGTAACATGGAGGAGGTACTAACTGCTGCAGAGCTGGTTGGTATTGGCGGGTTAATAAAAAGTGATGAAAAAGAGATTTTTCTTCACCAGAGAGCATCTGGCAGGATTAAGGTTCCGGTGTATGCTGGAATTAACACATCAGCAGCAGTGGATGAGGCAGGCATACCGATAACAACCTATCCAGTCTCACAACTCATGAAATTTGAAGATATGAAACAGATATGAGTGCATCGGGAAAAATTTGTATCCACTTCAAAAAGACCTCAATCTGTGCTAATCAGTGTCTTTTAAACTTTCAGACACAGATTTACACTGATTATTAGCAATAAATTCGGGTTAATTGTGGTGATGGCATATATTATGTCTAAGAAATCAAATTGTTGGGATAGTAGTTTTGAGATGGAGCCGTTAAAGAAACTACTTACATTATAGGCTGTGGGACAGAATTAAGTTGTGTACAGGTCCAGTAGATTATGCCAGAGGGGGGTAGCATGTAATCGCTGTATTAATCCTATTTTCTCTTCTTTGCTCCACTGTCCAGCCAAACCATCTTTTATCTGCCGAGAAACCAGGCCTCGGAATTATTCCTTAATATGACAGCGTGTCATGCACAAATTCTTCCATCGTGTCTTTCCATTTCCAGGAGCCTCTCGGTGTGGCATTCTTTCTTGGGATTACATAGACTTAGCTTCTTCGAATTTATCGACATATGACGGGTAGCTGTAGTATTTGTCAAGCACTGCACAACTTTGTTCTG
>WNEG01000016.1:15922-17332 GCA_012910725.1 Candidatus Ethanoperedens thermophilum
TACAGAAAAATACCAGTAACTCTCGATTGCGAAGCAATCGAGGTGTGCAGAAACTAACTGGCAACTTTTGATTGCACAAGCACCACACACAACGCGAGCAGAAATAACGAGTCTTGATTCTTGATTACGAAGTAATCAAGTGCAGAAAATCTTCTATGTCTTTTAATCTATCTTTTATATCCTGACATTGCATCATATCAGTTTTTATGCATCGCAAAGTATTTAAGTGTTTACATGTATATACTAAATGTATGAGAGAAATTAAAGCCATCGTCGGTGGAAAGGTGACAATTAAGGATAATGTCGAAGAGATTTATGAGAAAAGGATTACGCCATACGGAAATGGTGCTAAAATAGATGCTCCAAAAAGACACATTGGAAAAAAGGTATTTGTAATTGTACTAAAAGATGGAGGGGTTTGATAAGGGCTATCTTTTATTTTTGTTATTTTTGTCCCAGCCCCTATCTGCCTATTTTATACGTGCCCTTATTTTTTGTTATAATTGTAATGACGTTTCAATGTCTTAAATATATACAAGTATCAATAACACATCCTTAAATATTCATGCACCATATCACATCGCATGGTAAACTACAGGAAAATGGCAAATGATGTAATAAAAAAATCCGATATTCTTCTTGAAGTCATTGATGCCCGTTTTCCAGACGAAACACGAAACAGCGAGGTCGAACGTGATATTGCACATCTAAAGAAGCCATTCATAATAGTCCTCAACAAATGCGATCTTGTATCAAAGGAAACCCTTGAGAAAACCAAATCCCGCCTGTCAAAAATTGCACCCACAGTCTTTGTGTCCAGCAAAGACAGGTTCGGGACAACAATTTTAAGACATAAGATTCTTGAAACCGCCAACATAAAAGGGCGCGATGTATTGGTCGGTTCCATTGGCTATCCAAACACAGGCAAATCATCGGTGATCAATGCCGTGAGCGGGAGGCACAAAGCCAGCACGTCCCCGATATCTGGCCATACAAAAGGAGTGCAAATTGTTAATGCGGGTTCGCGCATCAAGTTCATCGATACACCGGGGGTAATTCCCTTTGGCGAAAACGACGAGTATATACAAGGCATTCTTGCAGTGAAAGATGCAACACACCTGAAGGACCCCATAGGCGTGGCCCTGACAATAATAGAGAAAATATGCACTGAAAACAAAACTGCCCTGGAATCCTTCTATCATGTCACAATAGAGCAGCAGGATTCCTATAATGTGCTTGAACTAATAGGCAGACAGAGCAACTTCCTGAAGAAGAAAGCAGAGGTAGATGAAACAAGGACGGCTATCAAGATAATCAATGACTGGCAAAAGGGGCTGCTCATGATTTAGGCTGAAAAATATCAGTATAGGGCTATAAATTGCAATATTATTCAAAACCTTAACTCCGAAT
>WNEG01000112.1:0-7440 GCA_012910725.1 Candidatus Ethanoperedens thermophilum
AAAAAAGGCTTCATAAATCTTAAGCCCCTGATAAATGAAGCAACAAACTTTGAAATTCACAGGGGACAAGGAAGAAAACCAGAACTTGAACTCAAAAACAGAGTTCTCCTGTCTGTCGTTAAAAGAATTGTTTGGAGAACGCAACCGAACGATAGCATCCATGCTTACGATATTTTCTCTTCTTTCAGGTATTTGGGTTGGTTACAAAACCATTGAACGTTTGTATCATAAGGGAAGTTGAAATGGCAATTTTTAACTCGCACGTCTTAATTTTACAGAAAAAAGGTGTCAGGAAAATCAATGCGTGTGGAGACGGTACAGGTTACTCTTTGACAATAAAAAAGCATTATGCCACTGTAACTATGAAAAAGAAAGATAAGGCAAAACCAAAAGGAAAAAAAACATTTGTATATTCTTTTAAAATGCTTGATCTTGAATCAAAAATGTATGTAGCCTACGGAATGAGCTTAAAAAGTGAAAAACAAGCATTTGACAGAGCGATGAAAATGTTGGAATATATCGATGTAGAAATGAAAAGCGTGAGACTCGACAGGTATTACAGCTTTCCTTCTTATGTGGATAAATTCGAAAGATGCTAAAGTCTACATTATACCCCGGAAAAATGCTACTTTACGTGGATCGTGGAAATGGAAGAATACGATGGAAGAATTTGTGAAAAACACGCTTTCTTACCTTGAACAGTATTATTTCAGAAATAATTCTGAATCTTAGATTTTCAGCAGATAAAAGACGATTTGGCTGGGAGGTAATGCAAAAAGAGAAGATAGGATTGATACAGTGATTACATGTACAAATGTTTGGCATAATTTATTGAACCTGTACACAACTTAATTATGTCCCACAGCCGATTGAACCGCAATGATTATAAGTATGAACAATGAATAAAAGAGTGATCTATTTGTGTCTGGTATCAAACGTCTGGTTCTTGATGTATTGAAGCCCCATCGACCGACATCTATTGATTTGTCTGTTGCTGTAAGTAAGTTGAGTCATGTGACTGGTGTTAATCTGAGTTTGTATGAGGTGGACCAGGAGACTGAGAATGTGAAAATTACGATTGAAGGTGATGATATAATATTCGATGAGGTGAAGAATGTTATCGAGCAGTTTGGTGCTGCGATACACAGCGTCGATGAGGTTGCAACCGGCAGGAAGCTTGTCGAAGAGGTTGAAACACTCCAAGATAGAACATAAACTCTTTTGGAATTTCCGTTACACATGTTTCATCGGTAAATAAATAATGAGGAATACCTTAGTTTGAAAGTTGCATAAAAACGAAGGCTTCGCCACCCGTTTTTTGTTGCCACCAATAGATTCTAAATAATTTGATTTAAATCTATGTCAATCGCTTTTTCTTTACGTATTCGTAAATAAACTATCCAACAAATCCCCCCAACGTTGATACTCCTTTTAATTCTATTACCATCTTAAAAATCCCAGATAGATTTTTTTGGTCTAATTATATAGTATGCCCTCATCCCACTATCAAAATACACCCGTTCGTTATATCTTCTTGTATCTTGAGCCTCTTTTTTGTTGTATACCACCACCGACCATATTTATGAAAACGAGTCATATCCACTTCTTGTTTATTATCATTTGAATCATTTTCACTTTCATTCATGTTTATCACCTCCTTCATGTTAAAAATTTAACAAAAAACATAATATATTTATAAACTCCCGCCGTGTAACAGCAAGAAAGAAAGTGGTTTAACTTCCTTCAACGCAACACAACTCCCTAAGCACAATACTTATATACTGTACTGTACGTATGTAGTAATTCCCTGAATGTTTTTATTCAGGTTTGTCCGTAGTTGTTTTTGATGTCAGCCAGGACTGTTGGCTTTTGTCAGTGTGTGATTGGCTGTTTTCTATGCTGCGGTATATGTTTTAATTTAATGGAGACAGGAAATATGGTATTTTTTGTCTGACGTTTGTTGTGGCAGTTCGGTTTATTTCAGTTCAATGGAATAAATTGAATTATATCTTTTGATGTGTGCGTTTTTCTTTTCCAATTCTGGTTGATCCTGCCAGAGGTTACTGCTATCAGGGTTTGATTAAGCCATGCAAGTTATGTGTTTTTCGTAAACACGGCGAACTGCTCAGTAACACGCGGATAATCTGCCCTCAGGTTTGGGATAACCCCGGGAAACTGGGGATAATACCAAATGTTTCAAGGTTGCTGGAATGCTCTTTGATTGAAAGCTTCGGCGCCTGAGGATGAGTCTGCGGCCTATCAGGTTGTAGTGGGTGTAATGTACCTACTAGCCAGCGACGGGTACGGGTTGTGAGAGCAAGAGCCCGGAGATGGATTCTGAGACATGAATCCAGGCCCTACGGGGCGCAGCAGGCGCGAAACCTTTACAATGCGCGAAAGCGCGATAAGGAGACCCTGAGTGCTAGCACATAGTGCTGGCTGTCCAGCTGTCTAAAAAGCAGTTGTTAGCAAGGGCCGGGCAAGACCGGTGCCAGCCGCCGCGGTAACACCGGCGGCCCGAGTGGTAACCGATTTTATTGGGCTTAAAGCGTTCGTAGCCGGTTTAGTAAGTTTCTTAGGAAATCTAGCAGCTTAACTGTTAGACGTCTAAGAGATACTGCTATGACTTGGGACCGGGAGAGGTAGGAGGTACTCCAGGGGTAGGGGTGAAATCTTGTAATCCCTGGGGGACCATCGATGGCGAAGGCATCCTACCAGAACGGGTTCGACGGTGAGGGACGAAAGCTGGGGGCACAAACCGGATTAGATACCCGGGTAGTCCCAGCTGTAAACGATGCTCGCTAGGTGTCAGGTACGGTGCGTCCGTATTTGGTGCCGTAGGGAAACCGTGAAGCGAGCCGCCTGGGAAGTACGGTCGCAAGGCTGAAACTTAAAGGAATTGGCGGGGGAGCACTACAACGGGTGGAGCCTGCGGTTCAATTGGACTCAACGCCGGAAAACTCACCAGATCAGACAGCACTATGAAGGTCAGGCTGAAGACCTTACCTGATTCGCTGAGAGGAGGTGCATGGCCGTCGTCAGTTCGTACTGTGAAGCATCCTGTTAAGTC
The DNA here is from genome assembly GCA_012910725.1 of Candidatus Ethanoperedens thermophilum. Classification (GTDB taxonomy): domain Archaea; phylum Halobacteriota; class Methanosarcinia; order Methanosarcinales; family EX4572-44; genus Argoarchaeum; species Argoarchaeum thermophilum. The sequence continues at coordinate 3,071 of WNEG01000112.1, forward strand.
AGGCAACGAGCAAGACCCGCGCCTACATTTGCCAGCAGCTTCGCAAGAAGGATGGGCACACTGTAGGGACCGCCACCGCTAAGGTGGAGGAAGGTGCGGGCAACGGTAGGTCAGTATGCCCCGAATGATCTGGGCTACACGCGGGCTACAATGGATAGGACAATGGGCACCTACCCTGAGAAGGGACGGTAATCTCCTAAACCTATTCGTAGTTCGGATCGAGGACTGTAACTCGTCCTCGTGAAGCCGGAATCCGTAGTAATCGCGTTTCAACATAGCGCGGTGAATACGTCCCTGCTCCTTGCACACACCGCCCGTCAAACCATGCGAGTGAGGTCTGAGTGAGGATACGGAAATTTGTTGCCGTGTTCGAACTTGGGCTTCGCGAGTGGGGTTAAGTCGTAACAAGGTAGCCGTAGGGGAATCTGCGGCTGGATCACCTCCTAACGTAATTGAACTGAATGCCGAAAAACTGCTACAATAATAATATTTATAGTGGTTCTCGTAGGGACTTTGCGAATCTACTTAAAAGGGGCTCGTAGATCAGATTGGAAGATCGCTGCCTTTGCAAGGCAGAGGCCCTGGGTTCAAGTCCCAGCGAGTCCAGTTGCCAATGCACCTATACAGTTGTATGATTGTATGGGGAAGGGCTGAAAACCAATCTTTTTCTCTTTTTTGAGGAAAGGTGCAGTTTTGTGATGCTATGTATATGTGTGATTCTTTGGACGCTTACTGGATGTAAGTGAAATAATTGCTGTATCTGGTATAATTTGTGCCATTCAATGGATGGCTTGGCTCAAGCGCTGATGAGGGACGTGCCAAGCTGCGATAAGCCTCGGCGAACTGCATGGACGTGTTGAACCGAGGATTTCCTAATAAGACCTCTTACTGTTTTAGCAACAGTGACCACGTGCCTTAATATGGTGTGTGGTTGGGAACGCCCTGGATTGAAACATCTTAGTAGGGGCAGGAAAAGAAATCAATTGAGATGCTGTAAGTAACGGCGAGTGAACACAGCACAGTTCAAACTGAATCCACCCAGAAATGGAATGGAGATGTGGTGTTGTAAGGATTAAGCCTTTTGCAGTCTTCTCAGGTGAAGCTGAACTTGTCTGGAATGACAGACCATAGAGTGTGATAGTCATGTAAGTACAAGCCTGAAAGATTGTGGTTTTGTCCTTGAGTACCGTGAGTTGGAATTCTCGCGGGAATCTGGGAGTCATCAACTTCCAAAACTAAATACGTCTTGAGACCGATAGTGCATTAGTACCGTGAGGGAAAGCTGAAAAGTGCCCTAAGAAGGGAGGTGCAAAGTGCCTGAAATTGAATGGTGATAGAGCGATGTAGCATGAAAGGATCTCTGCAATGAAGGAAGCAGTCGCGAGGCTGTGGTACGAATTGTGGTGCCGGTGTTACATCTTACGTTTTGAAGAACGGGCCAGGGAGTGTATTCGAGTGGCGATGGCTAACCTCGTTATGGGGGGAGCCTTAGCGAAAGCAACATGCACACAACCCCTTTCAGGGGCGAGGTGCGACGTGTACAAGCGCGTGGAGTCACTAGATTACGACCCGAAACCCAGCGATCTAGGCGTGGGCAGGTTGAAGCGTGGCGAAAGCTACGTGGAGGACCGTTAGCGGTATTGATTTGCAAATCATTCGCGTGACCTGTGTCTAGGAGTGAAATACTAATCGAGCTGGGAAACAGCTGGTTCCTTCCTAAACATGTCGCAGCATGACCCTGCTGGAGATCGTCAACAAGGTAGAGCACTGATTGGAGAAGTTGGGGGGGAAACCCCCTACTCTCTTGTCAAACTCCGAACTTGTTGTCATCGTAGAAGGCAGGCAGTCCGGGCTACTGGGGTAAGCTTGTAGTCCGTGAGGGAGAGAACCCAGACCATGGTTAAGGTCCCCAAGTGTCGACTAAGTGTTAATACTAAAGGGTGTCCTAAGCCCAAGACAACTGGAAGGTGAGCTTAGAAGCAGCTATCCTTTAACGAGTGCGTAACAGCCCACCAGTCGAGGTTTAGGGCCCCGAAAATGGACGGGGCTCAAGTCGACCACCGATACCATGGAGCACCGAGAGGTGATCTGGTAGGAAGGCGTCTGGCATGGACAGAAGCAGGGCTGTGAAGTCCTGTGGACCGTGTTGGAACGAAAATCCTGGCAACAGTAGCAGCATAGCTGGGTGAGAATCCCAGCCGCCGAAGGGGCTAGGTTTCCTCGGCAATGTTCGTCAGCCGAGGGTTAGTCGATCCTAAGATATATCGTAATTCGAGTATGTCAAAAGGGAAACAGGTTAATATTCCTGTACCAATCTAACAATTTGAATGTTGACGCATCCGGGTAGGCTGAGCAGTGTCATCGCACTGTCCAAGCATTCAAACTCTTGGAGTGCTGTAATAGCGAGAAGAGAGTGAAGGTGTGATGGAGAAATTCAGCTAACCCCAGGTGCCCGTGAAAAGGCCGTTGGATTGATCGTACCGAGAACTGACACAGGTGCCCCTAGCTGAAAAGGCTAAGGCGTGTCGGGTTATGCTGGCTAAGGGAATTCGGCAAATTAGCTCCGTAACTTCGGGAGAAGGAGTGCCTGCCAAGAAGTTGGCAGGTCGCAGTGACCAGAGAGCTCTAACTGTCTAATAACAACATAGCTGACTGCAAATCCGAAAGGATGAGTACAGTCAGTGAATCCTGCCCAGTGCAGGTACCTGAAAGCTCGGTTCAACGGGAAGAAGGGCCTGTCAACGGCGGGGGTAACTATGACCCTCTTAAGGTAGCGTAGTACCTTGTCGCTTAATTGGCGACTCGCATGAATGGATCAATGAGAGCTCTACTGTCCCTAGCCAGAGCCCGGTGAAGTTTACATCCCAGTGCAGAGTCTGGGGACCCCCAGGGGGAAGTGAAGACCCCGTGGAGCTTTACTGCAGCCTGCAGTTGGATTGTGGTTTTGATTGTGCAGAGTAGGTAGGAGACGTCGAAGCTTGCGCGCCAGCGTGAGTGGAGTCAACAATGAGACACTACCCTTTCAAAATTATGATCCTAACCCAAATATTGGGGACACCTGTAGGTGGGCAGTTTGGGTGGGGCGCCACGCCCTTGAAAAGATATCAAGGGCGCCCAAAGGTTGACTCAGGTGGGTCAGAAACCCACTAAAGAGTGCAAGAGCATAAGTCAGCCTGACGTTATCCCGCACAATGAGGGATGACGAGAGGAAACTCGGGTCTAGCGAACCACTATGCCTTCTTGATGAGGGCTATTGATGACAGAAAAGCTACCCCAGGGATAACAGTGTCGTCACCGGCAAGAGCACATATCGACCCGGTGGCTTGCTACCTCGATGTCGGTTCTTTCCATCCTGGCTGTGCAGCAGCAGCCAAGGGTGAGGTTGTTCGCCTATTAAAGGAGATCGTGAGCTGGGTTTAGACCGTCGTGAGACAGGTCGGTTACTATCTACTGGGGGTGTTTGTGGTCTGAGGGTAAGCTGCTTATAGTACGAGAGGAACTGAGCAGCGGCGCCACTGGTCGATCGGTTGTCTGACAAGGCACTGCCGAGCAGCTACGCGCTACAGAGATAAGGGCTGAAAGCATCTAAGCCCGAAACTCCACCCAAAAAGAGACCATATTAGGACACTCATAAAAGATGAGTTTGATAGAATCGGGATGTACGCACCAAGGGAAACCGAGGTGTTCAGTCCGCGATTACTAATTGTTCTTTTATATCCTTGCTACAGCTTTGTGAAACTTGCATCCAGGCGATATCCATAAAATCACTAATTATACATAGCATAACCTTTGTTGACTTGGTATGGCGGCCATAGTGGTCTGGAAACTCCTGTACCCATCCCGAACACAGAAGATAAGCAGACCCACGTTCTGTACTGTACTGAGGCGCGCGAGCCCTTGGGAACTACAGATCGCTGCCAGCCAAATCAATTTCTTCTTTTGTTTGCATCCTTGATTGCTTGCGCAATCAAGAGTTATTTCTGTACACGAAGTATGCAGCAATCAAGAGTTATTTCTGCACAACGAAGTTGTGCAGTTGTTTGCATCATTGCAAAGCTTGAAGTAGTATACCTAAATATAATACGTAGTGAGGTTCTTCCGGTGTTTCCTAATAAAAAAATACAATCGTTGGTTGGCTCCAAGATTCAAGTAGAAATGAAAGGCAACAATCATATTCTTGAGGGTATTCTCTCAAGCGCTGATGAGTACCTAAACATACATCTTATTGATACTGTTGAAGTTGAGGATGAAAAAAGGATAAAATCTCTTGGATCTGTGGTTTTACGGGGTAACAACATCATTTTAGTAAATCCTTTATAAATGAGCTTGATCATGAACAAGGATACACTCCTTGATGTTATAAAGACACG
>WNEG01000112.1:7662-9664 GCA_012910725.1 Candidatus Ethanoperedens thermophilum
CGACCAGTTGAAGAAGGGATGCTTGAAACCGCGAAAAAAGAGAGTCTGATATATTTGATCGCTGATGGGCATTTTAGTCCATGCGCAGGTTGCATGATTGAATGTGAGCCTGAATATTGTAAATATCTTACTGACTGGATAGATAGTTTACTTGCAGAAGAGATAGAAAATAAAAAAATTGAGGTTTGCTTGTAATATGAAGAAGGTTGTACTTGCTTATTCAGGCGGTCTTGACACATCGGTGTGTGTGCCACTGCTTAGAGAACGATATGGCTATGATTATATAATCACGGTTGTTGTTGATGTTGGGCAACCAAGAAGTGATATCGATTCTGCAGTGGCACGTGCACAGATGATAAGTGATAAGCACATTACTATTGATGCAAAAGAGGAATTTGTCAGAGAGTATGTTTTCCCATTGATCAAGGCTAATGGAAATTATGAAGGCTATGTGATGGGCACAGCCATTGCTCGTCCATTGATTGCGAAGAAAGTTGTGGAAGTTGCAGATAAAGAGGGTGCACAGGCATTAGCTCATGGGTGCACTGGTAAAGGCAACGACCAGTTACGTTTTGAAACAGTGTTTCGCTCCACCTGTTATGATGTAATCGCACCGGTGCGGGAACTTGAATTGACTAGGGAATGGGAAATTGGCTATGCAGCGAAAAAAGACATCCCTATAACCGTATCAACGAAAAAGCCATGGAGTGTTGATGAAAACCTGTGGAGCCGCAGTATTGAAGGCGGTCTTCTCGAAGATCCGTCTTATATAGTTCCTGAAGAAATCTACACATGGACGGTATCACCACTGAAAGCTCCTGATAAGCCTGAAACTGTAGAAATTGAATTTGATCGCGGCGTGCCTGTTGGTGTGAATGGAAAAAGATTTGACAGTCTCTCTCTTGTTGAACAATTAAATACTATCGGCGGGAAGCATGGTGTAGGCAGGACCGATATGATAGAGGATCGGGTGCTTGGTTTAAAAGCGCGAGAAAACTATGAACATCCAGCAGCAACCATTTTGCTTACGGCACATGCCGACCTTGAAAAACTTGTGCTTACCCGAGCAGAACTGCGATTCAAAAAAATGGTTGATGAGACGTTGAGTGAACTTGCATACATGGGACTGATGGATGAACCGTTATACCTCGACCTTAATGCATTCATAGACAAAACACAGGAGAGGGTAACAGGTACGGTAAGTTTGCGACTTTACAAGGGAAGTGCTGTGCCGATTGCACGCTCATCATCGTATGCATTGTATTCTAAAGAGCTTGCATCCTTTGACAGCACCATGCTAAACCAGAAGGATGCAGAAGGTTTTGCCATGTATCACGGCTTTCAGGCACGCCTGTATAAAAAAGTAATGAGCTAAAAAAGGACATTCTGATGCTGATTGGAATAATGTCCGACTCTCATGACAACCTTCATGCACTTAAAACTGCTATTCAATTTTTTAACGACAAAGAAGTTGAACTCGTGCTTCATGCCGGTGATCTGGTATCGCCTTTCATGGTTAACGCATTATCCAGACTTAACTGTACGTTCAAGATGTGTTTTGGCAATAATGATGGCGATAGAATAAACATTAACAAGTTGGTTTATAGAATAGGCGGCAGTGTTGGCAATTTTATTGAGACAAGCTGCTGCAATAAAAAAATTGGGATGTTGCACGGCACAAGCAAAGCCGTTGTTGAAGCACTGGTAAAAAGTGACAACTTTGATATTATAATAAGCGGGCACACCCATATACCAGTGATCAATCATGGCTCAACACTGCATATCAATCCAGGTGAAGTATCAGGTGTGCTGGCAGGTAATAAAACAGTAGCATTATTGGAACCAGAAAAACTTCAAGCAGAGATTATCGTTCTGTAGATAGCACTGCACAGCTTCGTTGTACAGAACTGCATACAACGCAAGCAGAAATTAATTCTTGATTATGCAAGCACTGCACACTCAGCAGCAAGAAGAATGGGGGCGCAATAAACTACATTGTTTT
>WNEG01000023.1:0-7471 GCA_012910725.1 Candidatus Ethanoperedens thermophilum
ATTAGGCAGCATCGAATAGAAATAGAGACTATAAGTGCAAAATACATAAAAACACTATTTGTACCCCGTAAAGAATTTGATAATATTTATGAAGAATTTCTGGAATCTCTTGATGATACGAGAGCTTATAATAGTTCACTCCCACTCAAAAATAAAAAAATAGAAAAACAAAATGAAGAAATAAGGAAAAAAAACCAAGAAACGATGCAAAAGTATCCTAATGAATCGAGGAAGGAACTAACTAAAAAAAATATGCTATCAAAAGAAAGACCACTTTTAAAGGAGAAACCAATACAAGATTGTCTTTTAATAATGGGGGAGGCAGGTATCGGGAAAACAAATTTATTATGTTACTTAACACAAAAATATGAAAATAGTTATCCAATTGTTTTTTTAAATGGGGGCAGAATGATTTTAAACGATCATCAAAATATCGAAGACATAATTATAGAATATTTTAATAAGCTATCAGATATAAAATTTGAACCTGACTTACATGTTATGATGGAAATAGCATCTCAAGAAGGGAAGAATATTTTATGTTTTATTGATGCTATTAATGAATGTCTGGATTTAGATTTGATGAGAATTTATTTGGGCAATATTTTAAGTTATAACAAAGATAAAAATATTGCATTTGTGATAAGTTGTCGTGATATTGACTGGAGATTTTTTGAGAATGAAAGAGCAATTACTGAGCGTGTATACCAGACTGAGAAAGCCATGTTGCAAAAAGGCGACGCTACTTGTTTAGACTTGCTCAGCCATGACGAATTTAAAGATGCTTGGAGGCTGTATAAAAGTTATTTTAATTTAGATGGAGAAATTTCAGATGATATAGAGAAAATATGCAGACAACCAATTATGCTAAGATTTTTATGTGAGGCATACGAAGGCGGTAAGGTACCAGAAAGAGATATAAGGCGAATGGAGATATTTAATAACTATTGGGATAAAAAATTGGCAGGAACTGGCGAGAAACGAGAAACTCAAGCCTTCTTATTTGGTTTGGTCGATGAGATGACATCCCAAAAGAAAGCAGAGTTAATAGAGATAGAAGTTGAAAGAGTCACTAAACAAAAGGCAGACAAGCCACACACTACATTTAGTAAAGTACTTAGTGAGAATATAATATTATACAAAGAAATAGACGGGAGAACAAAAGAGTATAAAATAGGTTTTACTTATGAAGCATTTTTCGAATATGTTATTGCCAGACAGTTTCTAGATACTCACAGCAGCCTTGATGATGAAGCTCTAATATTGGAGTTTAAAAATCTTATAGACCGGGTACAAAGTTTTAGAAATTTAATGGGTGCGATTGAGTATATAATTATGTTGTTGGAAGACGCTTCGATCGAAGACGCTGACGGAGAAGTTTATATTAGAATGCTAGAGTTACTATCAACATACAAAGATAAAAACATAAGGCATGAATCTGTCATTACAATAGAAAAAGTAAAAAATGTTTTAAAAGTAAAAAATGCTTTGAAAATGCTTGCCGATGATAATAATTTAAAAATTAACAAGGGCGTTTATGGAATTTTTAGGGAGAATTACAAGAAATTTGATATAGATTTCCAAAGAGATATTTTATCCATTTTATCCACAAAAAGCAACAAGGACTTTTTACGAACACCTATCGAGTCCATAATAAAATCCTATAATGATTTGCCCCCCCAAATTCAAGAATTGCTAATATATTTCTCTCAATGTGATTTTATTAATACTAAAAGAAAATTAATATCCGAATTAGTTATATCTCCGAAAGAATTACCATCGAGTATTTATTGTAGTATTATATTTAATTTGGTTGAAGTAAATGATAGACTAATAATGAATGGTATTTTAAATTCACTATCGGATAACCTATCAGTAGTAGAGGAGAGAAATAGGGATAGTATCTTAGGTCGGCTAATTAAAAATGAGAGTGTCGATCTTAAAGAACTGGGCAAACTTTTGGGAGATAATGCAAATATAATCTCAGATACGATTTTAAAAGACTATATAGATCGGTGCATTGAAGAAGGTGACGAGTGGGTAAAAATAAATACAGTTTTTATTATGGACAAACTTATTGAACAAGGATCTATTGTGATCGATTCTGAATATAACAATTTAGTATCTAAATTGATTAATAACTCTGATGAAGATGTTAGTTGTGTTGCGAAAGGTCGGTTTGTTCGTGATTCCAAAAATCCATCACCTTTTAAAGGTTAGCTTACGGAGGCCATTATTTTTCGAATAGTTTCCGAAGTATATAAGAAAGAAAGGATAAAGAGAGATAAGTCAAACAACCGTCGATGATACTCCGCAAGCAATCTTATATATTCCATGGAGTGGGAGGCAAGTCTCGCAGGAATCATTTGGCACAATCATCCCACCCCAGTGGCATGATTGAGGCTTTTCAGGTGGAAAACCTGAGCTAATAGAAAACCTTAAACTATCATAAAAAATAGTACTACTTATGAATCCTATCGAGTTCATGCGATTAAAGCCGCGAATATCACACAGTCCTACCATTGACACCTATGAGTTAAAGTCCAGGATGGATTTAAAAATGCAGCAGCATCGCCCATATTTCATTGTTGCATCAGTGGAGGTTGGAAATACCACCACCAAATGCATACTGATGGCAGTGAACCTGAAGGAAGGTAAGTCATATCTTGTAAACAAGACCGTGAAAATGACAAGAGATGTGAGGCCGCCAAAGGAAGGTGAGGATGTCTTTGGATACACACTAAACCGGGTGCCTCTTACCAGAAATGCAGTTTCAGAACTGGTCAGAGACACCCTCATCGAGTGTTTTTATTCCATCAACCTTGACATTAAAAAAGACCTGAATTTCGTGGTGCGTTCAACTGGTGTGGTAGCAGGTTTCAGGACGCAAGAAGAGATTGGAAATATCATAAAAGCCCTTGCAGACGGGTGTCTGTCCGCAGGTGTGTCCCCGAGAGCCATGACTTCAGCACTCTCCATCGATAATATAGGTGCAGCATTCAAACCCTACAGCCTTATAGAAAAGATCAGCTTTGATGGAGCAGTTGGCGGTGTGACGCCTCCCAAAGGTGCAACAGGCGTGGAACTTGTGGCAAACGAAATGGAAGGTGAACTTGCAACAGCAGGTATCAAAGAAGGTGCTAAATGGGCAGGCGTGGACTATCGAAACCCATGTCTTTCACTCGACTTTGGCACAACTCTCGACGGTCGCATCACCAGTGCAGACCTGCCTTATGCAAAGACCATTGGAAACTTCTGCGGTCTCGCGGGGGCTATCCCGGATGCACTCGTTCGCGGCACAAAACTTGTGGATGGAAATGTTGGTGTGGCTCTGGATGTAATCAATGAGAAACCAGCAGGAAACATCACATTGATGCGTAAATCGACGATTATCGAAGAATATGCGGAGAGAATCCATAAATATATCATTATTGAAACGGTTCCTTCTGGAAGAGACCATTATGGTACGATACCGGTAAACCCGGAGGTTGCAAAGGTACTTAATGTGACGCTTATCGGCTGTGACATCGGGCACGATGGTTCAGACCTTCCAAAACTTGCAGAAATAGGTGGAGAGATATATAAAAAATATGACCTTAAAATACTTTCAGCAATACTTGATGTTACTATGGCAAAGGTGGTACAAAGGCTGGTAAAGCTTGCACTGGATAACCACTTAATAAACCGGGATACCGCCATAGGGGTTACAGGAAGAGCAGGAATCACATGCAATAAGCCAAAGATCATCTTGAAGTACATAAAAGAACTTGGAATCTATGACAATCCAGAAGAGAATGTTGTTTTTGTTGATGATGGACTTGCACGTGGTGCAGCGGTTATGGCACGCTGCATGAACTTGCTTGGCACACCGAAAACACCAATCGGGGGTAATCGTGGCGGCAGGTGTGTGCTCGGTGCACGAATCAAATACGAAAAAGAGCTGCGGAAAGCTTCACAAGTTAGATAGCATGAGAACTTAGCACATCTATAACTGCAAACAATAGTAGTGAAATGCTGACTGCAGCATTAACCTTCAGAAATGCCACCCCCATCTTATCAAGGTTGTCGCTCTTTATGATGTGATGTTCATAGATAATAAGAGCCCCGATGATCAACAGTCCAACAAGGAATATACTTCCAAGTTCGAGCAGGCGATAGAATAACACGAGAGATAAATACATGAGTACGTGGAATAGGCTTGAAAGTTTAAGTGCAGCATCCGTACCAAAGCATGCTGGAATCGAGTGAAGAGCGAATTTTCGGTCAAATTCAACATCCGAGAGTGAATATATCACATCAAATCCTGCAACCCAGAATATAACTGCAACAACGAGTACAAACATCCCAAGATCGAAATTGGTGGGCGGGAAATGCAGTATGCCAGTTACAGCAATCCATCCACCAAGCGGCGCATATCCAAGATTTAACCCTAAAACAAGGTGTGCAATAGATGAAAATCTTTTAACGTAGGGGTATACAAAAGAGGTAACAGGTATGATTGGCGAGAGCAGCAGGCACAGTTCGTTTAGCATAGAAGCTGAAAGAAAAAAGACAAGGTAGGAGATAGCGATGATGCTGTACACCTCCCTTTTTGAGATTAATCCTGCGGGGAGTGGTCGCATGGCTGTGCGCTTGTTTTTCTTGTCAATATCAGCGTCCACAAGGTTATTGAGTGACATTGCTCCGCTGCGTGCTCCAAAAAAAGCAGTCGTAACCAGGAACAACACACGTAGACCTGGAAGCTCGTCTAATAGTAGTATGCTTGCAAGCACAACCCCAAGATATGCAAAGGGAATTGCAAACACCGTATGTTTTAATACGACAAAATCGCAGTAAAGAGCAAGCTTGTTTAGTGGAGTCATTATAGATCCAAGCACGTGTTCAGTATTGCATCATTCAAGTATCCTTCGCAACTCGACTACTTCGTAGTCGAGAGTTACTGGTAATTTCTGTATAACTTCGTTGTGCAGTGCTTCTCGCAATCGAGAATTGAGAGCTGTTTCTGCGTACGTGTTTCGAGCTGAGACGAAAAAAACCACGAGATTCCACGAGATTACGGCACCTGCACACTTCATGTACAGAGGTAACCAGTAACTCTTGATTACGCAGTAATCAAGATCTGTGTAATTTTGTGGTTCGAGCTAAACACATACGTTTCCGTACACGGAGTGTGCGGTTCTGTATACGAAGTATGCAGTTTGTGCAGATACGAGAAGTTTATTAGTGTTAGAAGTTATTTAATATCTCTGCCTTGAAAACACAGATAGAATATGCAAAAGATGGTACTGTAACCTCTGAGATGAAGAAAATAGCAAAAACAGAGAATATTAACCCTGAAGTACTGAAAGATAACATTGCAGAAGGAAAAACCGTGATTATGGCCCGCAGCAACCACTTATGTGGAATTGGCTGTGGACTTACGACAAAGATCAATGTCAATATTGGCACATCCAGCGCATCCATACACAGGGAGAAAGAAGTTGAAAAGGCAAGAGTTGCAGAAGCCTACGGGGCAGATACTATAACAGATCTCTCGATGGGCGGGGACATAACCGGGATACGCAAGCAGATACGGAACAACACCAGTGTGCCGCTTACCACTGTACCAATATACCAGTGCGTAGCAGAACACAGCTTGAACAACCTCACAACAGGCGATCTCCTGGCGCAAATCGAAAAACATGTGAAAGAAGGCATAAGCTCAATAGTACTCCACTTCATCACACCACAACTGCTCCAGCAGCTAAAAACAAGCAACCGTGTATTTGCAATGGTCTCAAAAGGCGGAAGCTTCACAAGCCTTTATATGCTAAAAAATAACACGACCAACCCATATCTTGAACACTTCGATGAAATACTCCAGATGCTAAAAGAAAAAGACGTTATACTATCCCTTGGAAACACACTGCGAAGTGGCTGCATCCACGACACGCCCGACGAGATGCAAAAACAGGAAATAAAACTTAATGCAGCACTTGCCAGAAGAGCTAACGATTCCTGTGTACAGGTAATAATCGAAGGAATGGGTGGGCATGTAGCACCTGCCCTTATAACAGAACATGTCAAATATCAAAAACAAATAGCAAACCGTCCCCTGTTTGTGTCTGGACCACTTCCCACAGATATAGCAATCGGCTACGACCACATAGCAGCAAGCATCGGTGCAGCCATGGCAAGCGGGGCGGGAGCCGACTACCTTTGTATGATTACACCAGCAGAACACCTGTGCCTGCCAGATGTGGAACACATAAAAGAGGGACTTATAGCCTTCAAAATAGCAGCCCATATAGGGGACAGTATTAAATATAGTCCTTCAGATAGCGATAGACAGCTCGCAATCCATCGAAGCCAGCTTAACTGGGAACAGCAACTCTGCTATGCCATTGAACCGCTAAAGCCACGACAACTATGCCCCAAAGATGGAAAATGCACGATGTGCGGAAAATACTGCGCCGTAAAAACAATGAAAAACTACCTTGAACAAACATGAAACAATCTTGATTGTAACTCTTGATTACGAAGTAATCAAGTGAAAAACTACCTCGAATAACCATGCAACAAATAACCCTGCTACCAGTAAAAACACCACTTATAACTCCCAAAGATAACATTGCAAACGTCATAATCCAATCCTTGCGAAAACAAAGTATCACACCACAAAACCGCGACATAGTAATAATCGCAGAATCAGCAGTAGCCACAACCGAGGGACAGCTCATAGACCTTGACAGCATAACGCCTACACCAAAAGCAGTAGCAATAGGAAAAAAATACCAGATAGACCCACGTGAAACACAACTCATAATAGAAGAAGCTGATGAAATCCTTGGAGGCGTGCATGGCGTAGTGCTTACTATAACAAAAGGCATACTTTCACCAAATGCAGGTATCGATGTATCCAACGCACCAGAAAACCACGTCACACTCTTACCAAGAGATCCACAGGCAAGTGCACAACAGATACAACACGCACTACAGCAGCACTACCACTGCCAACTTGCAGTAATCATAAGCGACAGCCGCACACAACCCCTGCGACTCGGCACAGTCGGAATAGCAATAGCATGCAGCGGCATAGAACCGGTTGAAGACGCACGAGGAAGCTCTGATCTATACGGTAGACGACTCGCAATCACACGAAAAGCAACAGCTGACAACCTTACAAGCGCAGCACAACTATTGATGGGCGAAGCAGATGAAAGCATACCGGTAGTTATTGCAAGAGGCATCACCGCAACAAGAGGCAGCTATCACATACCAACAATACCAAGACACGAATGCTTGTTCTTCGGTGCACTTGGGATACTGGTGGGATTACCAGAAGGACACAAGAATTCAAAGACGATAGAGACCTAAACATATTGAGTAACAAAAATATCGGGAAGCTACAAAAGTTCGTTGGATGTGTGGGGAGGAAAGACAATTAAAGACAGAGAAATTCGATCTTTGTTGGATGCCTAACTTTATTGTG
>WNEG01000023.1:7608-14692 GCA_012910725.1 Candidatus Ethanoperedens thermophilum
TCTTGATTACGCAGTAATCAAGAAATGATACAGTGCCAGTTTAGAGTCTCACTGCCCCAACATCCTCAAAGCCCTGTCGCTGTCCTGTTCCAGCTTCTGCTTCAAGTTTTTTAGGATACAGCAGCAGTTTCACTGCATTTTGAGCATGTTCACGCGTTCGTTGTTCTGCAAGCCACACAAGTTGTTTTTCATCCTCGGCTTCGTCTTCATACACAAACACTTCGATGATGTGTGTGTTTGTCATCAGCTGTGCAATGATGTGTCCCTGTGATGCTTCATGAGCACAGGTTTTATCAATTACCTGTGCTCCAGGCATTCCAAGCGACAGGACAATATCGCAGCCATGCTCTTCTATGAGCTTTTTGGCAGCTACAGGCAGGTCTTTTACTCCTGGTACCACATATCTCTTGATTTCCACTGAAGCATGTTTTTTTATTTCATCAATAGCAATCGCACCCATGTCAACACGTGCAAAGGTGGTATCTGCAACACCAATTTTCATCTACATTGCGCAAGGAGACTCAACCCAAGATAACTGGGGGGAATTGCGCGCACCTCCTGTATTATTCCCTTTTCTGTTCTGTCCATTCTCTCTTTCACGATTGTAAAATACGATTCTCTTCATTTTCTTTTCCTCCATAAATCTGATGCAACCAACACATTGTCAGCCCCTTTCGCCTGCACGCCTGCGAGCAGATGTTTTGGGAAAGAATCTCCCGTTCGAGATCAACGATTCTGTTGACTGCGTCATCGTTGATGTCAACAACAATTGTCAGTTTTCGTTTAGACATGTATGATTGAACTGGCGGTATTTTTATTAATAGTTCTTCCTGTACGTCTCCGAATATGCATTCTGCTATACCCATATTGGATGTCGATTTTTGACACATCTTTGAAACACAAGTTATAGGATGTTGAAGTTGATATAAATTTAGGCTGTCTGAAAAGAACAGATAATTTCTTAAGCCAAAAAGCTGAATTTGATGGTTTTCCAAGAATGGGATAGCGCGGATTTGAACCGCAGTCCAAGCCTCCCAAAGGCCCGAGGATTGTCCAGGCTACCCTACTATCCCAACAACGATTAAGACGCTGTTATTAATAATAGCAGCACCTGATATATACTTTGCGTGATTGGTATATTCAATGCACGGTCTCAATATTTGCACCAAGCCTCTTCATACGCTCAAAAAAATCAGGATAGGAAATGCCAACCGATTCAGCAGTATCAATTACAGTACCACCTGCTGCCATACCAGCAAGAGTAAGTGCCATCACAATTCGATGGTCATCCCAACCGCAAAGATCAGTACCATGAAGCTTTGAGCCTTTAAGTATTAGTTTATCTGTTTCTTCTCTCACATTTGCACCCATTTTTCCAAGCTCTGCTGCCATCGCATGCAAACGATCTGTCTCCTTGTATCGAACATGCTCAGCATTTTCAATGACAGTAACGCCATCAGCGAGAACACCGAGTACTGCAAGAGTCGGAACAAGATCTGGCGTCAAACCAACATCAATCGTACAACCATGAAGCTTGCTCTGTTTAACAGTCACAACTCCCTGTTTTTTATGCCACTGTATATCTGCACCCATCTCTTCAAGTATTGAAATAATCGCAGAATCGCCCTGGGCCGTTGGATACATGTTTTTTACAGTAACATCGCCAAACAATGCACCTGCTGCAAGTAAGTATGATGCAGATGAAAAATCACCAGGCACCTGATACACAGGTACATCAAACTGCTGGCTCCCTTCTACCATAAAAGTAAGATTTGCACCCTCACCAATCGCCACACGTGCACCTGCAAGTTCAAGCATTTCAAGAGTAATATCAACATAAGGTCGTGACTTCAATTCACCACGAACAACTATCTCAGTATCGTTTTCAGCAAGACAACAAGCTATAAGAAGTCCAGTAATAAACTGTGAACTTACCGAGCCATCAATAAACGTCTTTCCACCACGAAGCTTGCCCCGCACCACAACAGGTGCCATGCCATTATTACGCGTCGAAAATGCCTCGGCACCAAGATCATTCAAAGCAAGCAAAAGCGGATCGTTTGGACGCTTTCGTATGGATGCATCACCATTCAATACCACAGCACCATCAACAAGTGAAGAAATTGCAGTCATTATCCGAAGGGTGGTGCCTGAATTTCCCACATCAACAACATCATCAGGGGTAGCCACTTTTCCATGCACACCAGCAATACGAATCACATCACCGACACGCTCAACATCTGCTCCAAATAGATGGCATGCGTGCATCGTCCTCTGTGTGTCATCTGAAACCAGGGGATTGTGCACAGTTGTGTTTTTAGCAAGCGAAGCAATCGCGATAGCTCGATGCGTATAACTCTTGGAAGGAGGTGCATCAACCATACCCTCAATCACAGAGGAAGATATTTTCACATTCATAGTCAATATGGATCCTTGTATTCTTGATGGTACCTTGATGGTACTTTCATTGCTGCGCACTTGATTACTTCGTAATCAAGAGTTATTTCTGCTCGCGTTGTGTGCAACCAAGATTCGTTATTTCTGCTCGCGTTGTGTGCAACCAAGATTCGTTATTTCTGCTCGCGTTGTGTGCAGTTGCTGGTAATTTCTGTACACGGGGTGTGCAGTACTTGCGCAATCAAGAGTTATTTCTACTCACGCTGTGTGTAGTGTGTAGTTTTTATGCGTTCAAATATGTGTGTTTTCCCAGTTCTTTTTCATATAACTTAATGAAGTTTTCTGTTTCAGTTGTTTGCTCTCTTTCTTTAAGTGCTTTGTTGAGGGTTTTTAGTAACTCTGTTGTTTCATATTTCATGTTGTTTAATACGTTTGCTGTAGTATCTGAAGGAATGATGTGTTTTATGTACCAGTTATCGTTGTTCTTTTGTGTGATGTGTACTTCGTTAACAGCCCCGAATAGATTATGGTAGTCCCCCATTGTATCCTGGTATGCTCCTATCAGTGTTATTGCCAGGTAGTAGGGGTCATGGTTTAGGTGATGCAGTTCAAGCAGTTCTTTAGTGTGCGTCTGGTCGACGAACTGGTTTATTTCACCGTCAGAATCGCAGGTGAGATCTATAATCGTTCCTTTGCATGTTGGTTTTTCGTTTAGTCTGTGAATTGGTAGTATTGGAAATAATTGATCAATTGCCCATGAATCTGGTATCGATTGGAATATTGAGAAATTTCCAAGATATTTATTTGATAGGTATTTTTCAAGCTTACATATCTGTTCTGATGTGTTGTCTTCTTTTGAAGCAAAAGATGTGACGCACTGGCAGATTTTCCAGAACAACGTCTCACCTTTTGATTTTTCTTCAAGCCCAAGCTGTCCAAGGTTAAACAGGTTAATGAGTTCTTCTTTTAATTCAATTGCAGCAGGATAATACTCTTCATAGTTTTTGATATTGATATTGTGGTAGCAGTCATGCAATTCATGCACAATTGAAGAGTCTTTTTCGCTTACAGTGACCTCCTCGTATTGTTTCACATTTTTCCTGCCAGGTATATTAATTATTAACATGGAGTGGTGAGCAGCAATGGCTCTACCGCTTTCAGAAATTATTGTTGGGTAGGGCACGTTTTCTTCGTCGCAAATTGTTTTTAGAGTGCTAACAACGTTATTTGCATATTCTTGTAGCGTGTAGTTGATACTTGAAGAAGAGGAAGTTTTACTGCTATCGTAATTAACACCCAGTCCCCCTCCAATATCGAAGTATTGAATGTTTGCACCCATTGTCTGCAACTTTACATAGATGCGGGCAGCTTCCTTGACCGCCTTTTGGATATGGCTGACAGCAGTTATCTGGGAGCCTATGTGAAAGTGAAGCATGTTAAGAGAGGAGAGCATCTCGTTATCCTCCAATGTCTTTATTACCTCAAGTATTTCGGTTGTGTTAAGCCCGAATTTTGAAGTATCACCCCCGGATGATTCCCATTTGCCGCTTCCTTTTGAATAAAGCTTTGTGCGAATTCCAATCTGCGGGATAACATTCAGTTCTTTTGCAGTATCAATTATCAGCCTGGTTTCGCTCACGTCATCAATAACAATTATAGTATTTTTATTAAATTGTATTGTTTTAAGTGCTAATGTTATGTATGCATCATCTTTGCAGCCGTTGCACAGCAGATGCACATCATATTGTGCCTGGTAGGGTATGGCAAGGAGAAGCTCTGGCTTGCTTCCAACCTCAAGACCGAAAATAAGCGGCAAACCTGGATGCAGCAACCCCTCTATTACCTCTCGACGCTGATTAACCTTAACAGGAAATGCACTGTGATACGTGCCACCATAACCAGACTCGCCAATAGAACGTAAAAAAGCACTGTGTACATCCCTGAGACGTTCGTGTAACAACTGTGGAAACCGTAAGAGAAAAGGTGGTTTCAGGTTCATTTCATTTAGCTTCCCGACGATGTCAACAAGCTCTATCCAGTATGGGCTATCCTTCTTTGTTGCTATCGTGAGATTGCCGTTTTCTGAGATGCCAAAGTAACCACTGCCCCAGTAAGAAATTCCATAAAGCTCTGCCGAATCTTCAATTCTCCACAACCTGACCACCTGAAAATATATCTTGAAGTGATCACCCGGTGTACACAAGCATTACCAAATTAAAACAAAACAGGGATGGACATAAACGATGATCTATAGATACTTAGCAATGGTTCCTTCTATCTGTTTTTTTGGTGCTACGCCTATCATGTTATCTACAAGCTTTCCATCTTTAAAGAACAATATAGTAGGTATTGCCATTATCTGGTGCTTCATTGAAGTTTCTGGGTTCTCATCCACATTTAATTTGCCAATGACAACTCTACCTGCATACTCATTTGCCAATTGTTGTAGTATAGGGGTGAGCATCTGGCAAGGCCCACACCATTCTGCCCAACAATCAATAAGTACTAAAGAGTTTTTTTGAGTAATTTCATCAATATTAGAATCTGTTATGTGATTCATACCTTCTGCCATAATTTTTAACCTCAAGTTATTTTATCCAGCGTTTGTTTTGTTAGTATAAAACTATTATGTTCAGTGTCCTCGCAGCGATTACCGTGGGAAACTGTGTGATTGCACTCTCCTGTTACTGGTTATTTCTATTCACGTTGTGTATAGTTCTGTACAACGAAGTTGTGCAGTGCTTCGTAATCGAAAGTTGTTTTCTGCACTCGTTTGCTCCGCAATCGAAAGTTGTTTCCGTACACGGAGTGTGCGGTTCTGTACAACGAAGTTGTGCAGTGCTTGCGTAATCGAGAGTTATTTCTATTCACGTTGTGTGTGGTTCTGTACAACGAAGTTGTGCAGCAATCAAGAATTATTTCTATTCACGTTGTGTGTGGTTCTGTACAACGAAGTTGTGCAGCAATCGAGAGTTATTTCCGCACACAAAGTGTGTGGTTCTGCAGAACAAAGTTGTGCAGGTGTGAAACACATACCAAAGGATTAATAATACTTCTTTTACACATAACAGTAAAGGTGACAGTCATTCAACCAATCCTCCAGGTAGCTCTTGACATACTTGAAACAGAACGTGCCATCGAAATAGCAACCGAGGCAATAGCAGGTGGCGCGGAATGGATAGAAGCAGGTACACCGCTAATCAAAAGCGAAGGTATGGATGCGGTACGAAAGTTGAGAGAAACTTTTCCAGACAAAACCATTGTTGCGGACATGAAAATCCAGGACACGGGTGCATTAGAAGTTGAAATGGCATCAAAAGCGGGAGCAGACGTAATAACAATCCTTGCAACTGCTGACAATGCGACAGTAGAAGACGCCCTGCGAGCAGCACACAAATACGGAACAACGCTCATGGCAGACCTCCTGTGCACAAAAAACTGGATTGTACGGGCAAAAGAACTTGAACGGATTGGGGTGGGTTACATCAACTTTCACACAGGAATCGACCAGCAAATGAAAGGAGAGACGCCACTAAAACTGCTTAAAAATTTAGATTTAGTCGCTCCTATTGCCATTGCAGGTGGAATCGACGCAGAAATAGCTGCACAAGCAGTATCAGCAGGTGCAAGCATAATTATAGTGGGGGGAAACATCACTCGCTCGGAAAACGTCACAGAATCCACAAAAAAAATAATCAGTGCAATGCACAAACCACAGACCACTGTCAACAAAAAAACAGACATACAAAAAGAGATTATACGCCTTTTGGGGAACGCATCAACACCAAACATTACAGATGCAATTCATCGAAAGGGTGCAATGAAGAACGTCAAGTCAATGATAGCAGGTCAAAAAATAGTGGGGCAGGCTGTTACAGTACAAACTTTTGAAGGCGACTGGGCAAAACCGGTCGAAGCAATCGACATAGCAAAACCTGGTGAAATCATAGTAATCTACAACGCAAGCAAACATGTCGCGCCATGGGGAGAACTTGCCAGCTTAAGCTGCATCAACAAAGGCATTGCAGGTGTCATCATCGATGGTGCTGTACGAGATATAGACGACATTCGAAAACTCAAATTCCCAGTATTTGCTTGCAGCACGGTACCGAGTGCGGGAGAGCCAAAAGGCATGGGTGAAATCAATGTAGAAATCGTATGCGGGGGACAAACCGTGCGACAGGGGGACTACATCGTAGGCGACGATAATGGAGTTGTTGTGATACCAAAAGAGCGAGCCTACGAAATCGCACGGCGCGCTGTTGAAGTAGCAAAAACAGAACAACGCATCAGGGAAGAAATAAAACGTGGAAAAACCCTCTCACAGGTACTGCACCTTGAAAAATGGGAAAAAATGTCGTAACCAAACGTTAAAGAGGACATTCGTACATTCTCTACGGAGCTTAATTGCTTCGACAACTTGATTGCTGACGCAATCAAGAATCGTTTTTCTACACTCGATTGCGAAGCAATCGAAAATCGTTTTTCTACACAACGAAGTTGTGCAGTACTTGCGCAATCAAGAGTTATTCAAGAGTTACTTTTCTACACTCGATTGCTTCACAATCGAGAATTGAGAGTTGTTTCCGTACACGGAGTGTGCGGTTCTGTACAACGAAGTTGTGCAGTACTTGCGTAATCAAGAGTTGTTTCTACTCAAGTTAATACTTGACTTTCAAAGATAACT
>WNEG01000030.1:0-6495 GCA_012910725.1 Candidatus Ethanoperedens thermophilum
GTTGTATGCAGTTCTGCACAGCGAAGCTGTACAGTGCTTGCGTAATCAAGAGTTACTGGTTACCTCTGTTCACGTTGTGTGCAGGTGCCATAATCTTCTTCTTTATTTAGTATGTACACTAATAATTCAAATAGTTCACGTTGTGTGCAGGTGCCACAATCTTGTGTAATCTCGTGGTTTCAATTTTTTTTGCGTTCCATGATTGAGTATGTTATTTCGTTATTCACTCTTATTATTTTTATCTTTCGCCCCCTCCGTGTCACTCTGTGTCCTTTGTGGTTGATTTATTCTGACTCTATCAGACTTGCTATTTTTGTCTGAAAATTAAGTTCTGAAACACTACTTCATTATAGCTTCACATATTTCATCCACTTTATCTCTAAACTCGCTTTGTCCAATTCCAAGAAGATTTGCTAAGAACATCGCACCCCCAGCTCCAACACCATCTTTCACATCGCCAGCTTCATACATTCGTAATCCTTTAAACCTTGCTTTACTAAAACCAGGGTCGCTAATATAAGCCTTGCAACCTAACATAGAAACGGTGTCTAAAAAGTTAGCGGTTTTATCTTCCGCAATGAACTTGGTGGTGGCTATGGCTATGTCTCCTTTGATGTCAAGGTGCTTGAGTATTGCAAGTACTGCCATCATTTGCGTGCCTCCTGCAAGTATTGTATCCACGCCAGACAACCCCTTGACAAGTCCCACAACGGCTGGCATCATCGAATCCCCGAAGAGCTCTACTGCCTTTAGTGGATCGTCTTTTAAATCTCCAAAAAAGATGTTATTTTTACTCATTGCTTCGTTTACAACTTGGTTTTTCATCTCAACCGGGTTCTTTGAAAAGCTGCTGCTGACCTTTGCATCATATCCGATTGCTCGAAGGACACCAAGAGCAGTTGTGGTGCCGCCGGGGACACTCTCACCGATCACAACAAAATCAAAGGTTTTGCTAAGCTGTCTTCCAAGCAGAAAGGATTGTTCGACTATCCTAACAGGACTATCAACTGCTCTTCCTGTCCTGATATCTGCCGATGGCGAAGCACCAACATTCAACAACGGTAGTTCAGGGCGTACCCGAAGTCCTGCATCCACGAAAAGGCATGGAACACCTGTAAGCTCCATAGATGCGCGAGTGATTACTGCTGGTGTTGGGGTGCCGCTTGTCGTGGGTGGCTCATCGATGGAGTGGGTCGCACCAAGCATCACAATTTCAGCATCACCGGCAGGTGTACACTCCGGAGTTTTTCCAGCACCTGAGATGCCTGGTACCTTAGCTATATCTGTTGTTGAAAGTACGCATAAAAATAAAGGTTTTTTTGGAGAATAATTGGAAGAAGGAACTGTCCAGTTCATAACACGATAGCAGTGTGTTCTTGTATCATATATAAGTTATGATGGCGCTTGCGAATCATCGGGATTGCGTTTAACCTATTACTCCAGTGGCTTCTGCAAGATTTACAGCAGCTTTTTCATTCAAACCCCTGCTCAAAATAGTATAACGCTCAGGACGAATATTATGTGCATATAGGAGTGCCTGGATGATGTGCTCCTCTCTAATCCCAAGTTCAGAAGCAGTTGTGGGTGCACCAATCTTGGATAACGCATTCTTTATGCTCTGCCAATCACCACCGTGCAAATACATCATCATAATAGTTCCAAGACCGCACTGCTCACCATGAAGTCCTGAGTCAGGTGCAATCCTTGAAAGGGCATGAGCAAACTTATGCTCAGAACCACTTGCGGGGCGACTTGAACCAGCAATACTCATAGCAACACCGCTTGACACCAGTGCCTTTATAACCATCCATGCCGATTCTTCGAGCCCGGGTTTGATTGAATCGCTGGAGTTCATTATAATCTGAGCCGTCATCGAGGATAGCGTGGACGCATACTCACTGAATGCCTCCCCACACAAGCGATGCGCAAGCTCCCAATCTCGAACTGCGGTATAATTTGAAATAATATCAGCACATCCAGAAGCAAGCAGCCGATGCGGCGCTCCTGCTATTACCTTTGTATCAGCAACAACGGCGAGAGGCGATTTAGCCTCCACTGATACCATCTGTCCATTCCTGCTCACAGATGCAATAGAAGATACAATACCATCATGCGAAGCAGCGGTAGGTACACTGATAAATGGAATTGACAACGTCCCGGATACAACCTTTGCAACATCAATGGATTTACCGCCACCGAGACCAAGTGTAAAACTTGTTTTAACTTCCCTGCAAAAGTTTTCAACTTTTTTTATCTGTTCATCGCTTGTTTTTTCAACAACTACTGTGTAAACGTCGTAAGCTGAATCCTCCATTACACTCTTTGCTTTGCTCCCAAAAAGTTTCTCTGTATTCTTACCACTAACAATGACTGCAGTACCATCAAGCTTAAGTTCAATACAAACCTTAGCAAGATCGTCAATTACACCATGCCCCATGACAACACTTCTTGGCAGCTGCATCCATTTATGTTTGTAATTAATATCCAATATTAGTACCTCATAAAATCATGCTTGAATCAATTAAACAATTCATCTATACCTACTATCTCTCAGGCATCATCAACGATACCCCATACAATATCGTTGATACTATAACCTATGCTATAATACTTGGTATAAGTATTTTTGCAGTATTAAAATTATTGTCCTGGCTAAACGTAGATGTTGACAGAAATTTCATACTTGCAATCGTACCCTACATATTATCAGGCTCAACACTTCGAGTGATAAAAGATACGGGTCTTATCCATGCACCATGGAAATACATGCTGGTAACACCACCTATTTATTTTGTAGTATTCGCGATCACAGTACTGCTGCTGGTACTATCGATAAAAATAGCTGCAAAAACACACCACGATTATTATGTGATATTTGCAATACTTGGCATCATCTGGTTTGCAGTAAACTTAACCATCCTTATAACAATAAAAACACCAGAGAGACTGGGTATTCCACCGTTGATTATACTACTTGGAATAGCTGCAACAACCATTGTTTACCAGATAGCAAAAAAAATCAATTTTCACTACTTAACAGATAAACTCAACATAAGCATTCTTGCATCCCACCTGCTTGATGCATCCTCCACTTTTGTTGGAATTGACATGTTAGGGTATTACGAAAAACATGTAGTTCCAACATGGTTAATAAACCAGATAGGCACAGCAGCAGTAATGTATCCACTCAAACTTGGAATATTTATACCAGTAATATACCTTCTTGACACAGAATTCAAAGAAGAAAAGTACCACACACTCAAAAATCTCATCAAACTGGTAATACTCGTGCTTGGGCTATCTCCTGCTGTCAGAAATACCTTGCGGATGACAGTTGGAGTATAGACAGAGGCTATCAAATTGCCTCGGAAATTTTGCGTTTCTAATTTGACGGGTCTTTCTGTTCTGATGAAGCTTCTTTGTTTTTGTCATGGGAAGGTGTGTTGTCAGGCAACTCACAAATAATGATTTACCTGAACTGTATCATTTTCGTTGAATTTTTAAGACACAGATTAACGCTGATTAACACAGATTTTGTGTAAATCTATGTATATGATGATTTCAAGAAACCGTACACTCCGTGTGCAGAAAATAATTCTTGATTGATGAAAATTAAAAAGATTTGAAGAGAAGTTCTGAACGCGAAAAGTGTAAACGATATTATGAGAACCTTTTTATGTAAACGATGTTATGAACCTTACCAATTATGAGCCTTGAAGACTATCGCAAAAAGCGAGATTTTAGCAAAACATCAGAGCCGTGTGGTTATGAAGCACCCACACATCCAGCACCAATATTTGTTGTGCAGGAACACCACGCTTCACATTTGCATTATGATCTTCGTCTGGAAATTGATGGTGTGTTGAAGAGTTTTGCCATTCCAAAAACACCGCCAATAGAACATGGTGTCAAACGGCTTGCCATTCAAACAGAAGACCATCCACTTTCTTATGCAGACTTTGAAGGAGAAATTCCAGAAGGACACTATGGTGCAGGTACTGTGAAACAATGGGATAAGGGCGAACTTGTAATCGAAGAAGTTAAAGAAAATGAAAAGATGTTGTTTGAATTGTCAGGCAGCAAACTCACAGGCGGATATGCGTTAATTAAAACTAAATATGGCGGGAGAAAGAATAGCTGGCTCTTTTTTAAAAGAAAATAATGTGTAAAAATCGGTGGATATGCTTCACACCGTCACAACAGATTAAGATTTTTTAAATAACACCGATTTCGTCTAAAGACATGGTCTAGCTGGGACTTCAAGAGGCTATCACAATGCACACAGAGGTCAAGGCGGTGGTATGGATTTTGGCGTTTTTGTGATTTCTATTGGATCATGCTTTTTTTCTCCTCGGCTTTAATCCTTCACTTTTCATCCATATATAAATGGGATATATCTCGTTTACGAATCTATAAGCACCTTTACCATTTTCCAGATCGCTCTCAATCACTCCCAGGTCTTTCATTCTTCTAAGAAAATTGTGAAACACTTTTTTTTCGCTTTCATTGAGTCTCGCTTCCACATCTTTTTTAATAAATTCCATGGAAATTTTTCCTCCCCCCAATTTCCTCAAAATCGATCTGTAATTTTTACTCCTGATCGCTCTATAAACCTTCGGATCAAGATACTTCTTTCCTACTTCTTCTGCTGCTGCGAGTACCCCCGTAATGGCGTCATCTTCATCTATCACGCCATCCTCATCTACCCAGAAAGTGGCATCGCCGATCTCATGCATTAAGATAGGTAATCCGCTAGAATAGGTTACCATGATGCTCATAGCGTCTGGTTCAACTTTCATTTTTGCCTTCTCAAAAGCATCAGACAAAAAATGCTTAACTTCCTCATCAGAAAGTTTTTCGATCTCAATTACCCGAAATATCCTCATAAGAGAGGGTTGATGCGTGGCTAACGCGTCTCTTTTTTCAGGTATCCCGGTCAGCATAATAAAAACCGGGAAGTGTTTATAGTGTGTTGCTACTTCGTCCACGAAGCTTTTGTACCAATTCGCAAATTCATCCTTATCCGCGAGTCCATTAATATCATCCAGTGCTATAAACAATCCTGCTTTTTTCCCATCTATTTTTTGCAATAATTTATCAAGAATCTCTGGAAAATACCTAACCAAGTCTCTTAAATCTTGCTCTGGTGGATCAAAACGAACAGATACTCCAAAGAGACCCACCTCCTTAATATATTTTCCAAAGAACTGTTTAATATCCTCAAACCACTCCCGCCCTCTCGTCTCCTTCAGGAGTTGATCGAAAATGCGGCGGACCACCTCTTCCAAAGAAGATACTCCACCTAAAAAGACATGGATACCGATAACATCCATCTTAGTAACAGCCATGTGACAAAGAAAAGTTTCGAGTGAACTTTTTCCTATTCCTCTTTCTCCTGATAGGAAAACATTTTCTTGTTTTCCATGTTTACTTTGTCTTACATAGCGCAGGATTTCGTTAATTTGCTTTGATCTGCCGACAAAAAGTTCGACAGGCACAGGACTGCCGGGTGTAAATGGACTATTTTCCTTGATGTTCATGTAATGCTCACTACTTGAATGCAGAACATATATAAAACGTTCTCTTGATCCAATATACACCTTACTGCAACCCGACCACGCGGCAACCAGAACCCACCTACCTCACATTCTGTCCACGCTTGTACTAATACGTGACCTCCGGTGGTTTTTACATCAGCTTAAAACACATACAAAAACGTATATATCATCAAAAACAGAAGAAAGTACATACTGCTGATTGAATGGAGATACTAATGAAAATTACTATTATTTATGATAACGATGTTTACACAAAAGGTCTCAAGTCCGACTGGGGTTTCTCCTGCCTCGTAGAGGTGTATGGAAAAAAAATACTTTTCGATACAGGTGCACAAGGCTTTATACTCCTTGATAACATGAAAAAACTCAATATAGATCCATTTATGATCGAGGAAATTTTTATTTCCCATTCCCATTGGGACCATACTGGCGGGCTTTCAGATTTTCTTGCAGTAAATCCAGTCAAAGTTTATGTCCCTGCCTCATACTCTAAACCACAAAGTGCAAGAGAAGTGGTTAAAGTAGAAGAGCCACTTAGAATGCACGAGAACATTTTTTCAACCGGTGAACTCGGGGGGATAGAACAGTCTCTCGTGGTTAAAACAAAACGGGGGGTAGTCGTGATTGCAGGTTGTTCTCATCCAGGAGTTGAGGAAATCCTGAGAGCGGCATCGCATTTTGGAAGGGTTTATGCACTTATTGGAGGGCTGCACGCATTCAAAGAGTTCAGTCTGCTTAGAAATTTAGCATTAATCTGTCCCACCCACTGTACCCAGTTCAAATCAGAAATAGAGTCACTGTATCCTGATAAGTGTGTTAGGGGGGGTGTTGGTAAAGTGATACAAATATAGTATGTGTTTCGAGCTTGAAACAAATACCAAATATAAAGCTCCTTAGAGGTCGTCATAAAATAACCTCCGCAACTTTGAATCCATAA
>WNEG01000030.1:6779-10136 GCA_012910725.1 Candidatus Ethanoperedens thermophilum
TTATTTCGTTGCACACTCTTAGTCTTTTTTTCCTCTAACAGATCGACTTCTACAACTTTCAATGGCACATCTTTTAACGCCTGTCCAATCACTGATTTAGCAATACGTGAAGCATGTTCCTCGCTTTCAGCGGCAAACACGCGCATCTCAAACAGTAAGCCGACAAGAGCAGTATTTGCAGCAACAAACACACTATCCAGGTTACCACCACACAGTGGACATGCTGTAACTCCAATATTCACATCAACGTAATTTAGTTTAGGGTTTAATCGCTTGCCAGCTTCAGAAATTGCAACTCCTCTTGCATCATTAACAGATTTCACATCTTTAACCAACCAGGCGGCTTCCAAGAGCACGTGATAATTTAACATAGCAGTTCTTCCATAACTCATATAGTAAATAATTCTTTCCGAGACACGGCAAAGATTCCAAGTCTTGCACCAGCGTCCAGCCATGCATACCCGTAGCTGAAACACACAAGAGCATTAACGAGATCTCCTTTATTCATAAAATGCGTACCATCTTCATAATACGACCGTGCCATTTCAAGAAAATCAACCGCTACAGCACGAAGTTGTGAATCCTGGCATGGGAGTATGTGCACATCATCAAGAGCAGTTGAGAACATGTCACAATAGCGATTCACTTTTTCAACAATATCGGCAGTCATCGGAAAAACCAAGCCTGGAATGCTCAATGATTAAAGTGACGCATTCCTGTAAATACTAGTGATACTCCGCGTTTGTTTGCTTCTGCAATAATCTCTTTATCACGTATTGAGCCGCCAGGTGATATAATGTACCTGATACCTGCTTTCGCTGAGTAGGTGATGCTGTCTGGAAAGGGGAAGAAGGCATCAGATGCGAGCACGCATTCAGATAAGATTTGTTTATAGTACTCTTCCACGCCAATCTCTGGTTGTTCTGTTTCGTATCGTGTGATGAGGTTTTCGTATGCTTTTGTAATTGCAAGTTTTTTAATCGAATCCACCCGGTTGGTTTGTCCTGCCCCCATGGCAAGCAGCGTATAACAATCTGTTTGATATTCATATCCTATATTTACTGCATTTGATTTTGTGTGTTTGCATGCTGCAATAGTAAACATTGCAAGATCATATTTTTTATCTGGGAGATTATTGCTGGTAACAGTTTCCCATTTTTCATACAAGCCTTGATCTGTTGTTTGCTTGAGCATGCCTCCTGTTATGTAATGATAGGTATTGTGGGCAGCAGAACTTTCGTTTAGTTCTGGTAGTTTCAGGAGTCGCAAATCTTTACTCTTGTGAGCTAAAAATTCTAAAGCTTCTGGTTCAAAGGCAGGTGCAAGAATCAATTCTACGAATATGCCTTTAAGAAACTGTGCAGCCTCGATAGTTACAGGTTTGTTAAAACACAGGATGCTTCCAAAAGCAGATATAGGATCTCCTGCCAATGCTTCTTTAAGTGCTTGAAGCTGGGTGATACCTGTTGCAAGCCCACAGGGATTATTGTGTTTTACCATCACTGCTACATGTTTGTTGGTGATTTGTTCAACTTCTTTTATGGTTTGCATGGCATTATCTGCATCTATGTAGTTGTTGTAAGACATCTGTTTTCCATGAAGCTGGACTGCTTTTGAAAGACTTGGGCCAGTGATATTCACTTCACTGTAACATCTGGCTTCTTGATGCCAGTTTTCACCATAACGGAGAGGTCGTCCATTTATGAATTGTAAACGTAAAATGTCCTCTCCAAGCAGTGTTTTGCTCAAGTACGTGTCTATGATGCAGTCATAGTCGGCAGTGTGTCGAAAAGCTTTGACAGCAAGTCGTTGCCTCGTATCGAGTGATATTCCACCTTTTTGCGTTAATTCCTCTGCAACTGCAGTGTAATCATTGTAATCTGTTATTACTGTTACGTATTCATAGTTTTTTGCACCTGCTCGAAGCATCGCTGGGCCGCCAATATCGATATGTTCAATAGCTTCTGATAGTTTCACATTTTTACTGTTGATTGTTTCTTCAAAAGGGTACAGGTTTACAGCCAGAAGGTCTATGAATTGTATGCCATTTTTTTCTGCTTCCTTTATGTGTAATGGTGAATTTCTTTTAGCAAGGATACCCCCGTGAATTGCAGGATGAAGCGTCTTTACACGACCATCCATCATTTCAGGAAAACCTGTTACTTCAGAAATATCTACTACGTTGATGCCTTCATCTTTCAATACCATGGAAGTTCCGCCAGTAGATATAATCTCAACGTTACTCTTTTGAAGCCCTCTACAAAAATCAACAATACCAGTTTTGTCTGAAGTGCTTATCAGTGCCCGTTTCACAGGAACCACTCTGAATCACCAGCCGTGATATGTAAAAACCTATGATAAGCTTATCGGTATCCAGTAAGTGCTCATTCTGCTCGGAACTACTGATACGCCACGTAATGTGATAGCCCCCCAAAACGAGTAAGTTTTCGGTAGTGTCCCGGTTAAGAATAGTTAATTGAGAAATAAAAAAATTCATTCCAGTCCCATTTATGGTCTGTTAATCCTCCTAACAATCTACCAATAGTATCTCGATTGTGACCAGCGATCCGTTCTATACAACGTACTTCATTCTTCTCTACCAGATGCTTGCATATATTGATTATTTCATCCTCGGATAATCGTTTTCTGTAGAGAAGTGTACCTTTAGTTTCCATGAAATAGGTTTTACAGTGTTTACAGTAATACCTCTGGTGACCGGTACGATACTTTCCGCTTTTGATAATGCCCCTTCCATTCACTTTTAGATAGTAACGACATCTGGGATTCTGACAAACAACATTGATTTCCCCCCCTGGTCGCGCCATATAGATTCACCAGGAGGGAATATCTTTAGGGATATAATAAACTATCGTAGATTAGGACAGTACTGATGTATGACTGAAAGTTCAATAAGTAAGACCAGGAGTGCAGGGTAGACGACTGAGCTGGAATTGTTGTAATTTCATCATTCCTATCTGGTTTGAGTCACATCAAACGTGTTAAAATCCTGTTCACACAGAATCCATGATGCATCGACGCCATCGACACGTGAGTGTGGGGGGCCGACGCTGCACCAGTTTATGAATTCTTTAAGTTCTGGTTCGCTGCCTTCTGACATTATTTCAACACGCCCGTCCCTTAGATTCCGCACCCAGCCAGTGAGGTTGAGATTCGTTGCCTGCTTCTCTGTGTAAGCTCTGAAACACACGCCCTGCACAAGACCATGGACAAATATATGCACGCATTTCTTCATGGTACAGAACATTTTGTCACGTTTCCTAATAAAGTTGTTTCAGTGAAGAAAAGCTTCTTCTGAACGTCAGATTGATATGGTGAAGTCGTCAAACTACCTCGGAA
>WNEG01000038.1:0-5775 GCA_012910725.1 Candidatus Ethanoperedens thermophilum
ATTCCAGGTCTGCTCAGGCAACATGCCTTCTCAAGATAGAACCAAAGAGACTTCAACAGAACAGAAACCTGTTAAATTAGAAACCAGAACTTCTAAAGATAATTTGATAGCCTCACAAAACGATACTGGTGAAATAGATATTTTTATATAGTAAAGAGATTTATATCTACTAATTATCACCTCATCATACTAAAATTAGAAGGACGATGGGTGGATAAAATATAAAAAAATAGGAGGAAAAAATGATTAAAATAAAAAGCAAAAAAGAGAGTAAGATAAGAAAAACAATGAGTACATTGGGCATTTTTGCAGTAGTTCTGGCTGTTTTAGCTATTGGAATGGCAGGAACTGTAGAGGCAAAATCGATGTACCTGATTGCAGATCATCACACTGCACAGTTTGATGCATGGAATATCAACCCTGGCGGCACAGTAGTTTATCAAGCAACCTATATGCTTAGTTATTCTGCCGATCCGGCTGGAGTAGCAATTGCTGAGGAGTATGATGCGACAGGGAGTGTAATAAACGCAACTCTGTTTATTACAAGTGAATTCGATCCAGGAGTTGAGATAGTAGATGCAACAACAATGACTCCAATTGGTAGTGCTACTGGTCCATCAAATCTTGCTGGAATTGATGTAGACAATGCAAATGATATCATTTACACATTGCTTAGAGGCTCATCTGACCTCTATGTATACGACTGGGATCCCATCACATATACCCTCACGCCCATAACAGGACTCGATCCTATTACATTGCCAGGCCATTCTGGCGGTTTTGGTATCGCACTTGATGATAAAAACGGCATATTATGGGTTACAGATACATATAGTACCCCTGCAATGGCTAGAGCATACGACACTACAACTTGGACTGAAGATACGAGCAAGAGCTTTACTCCATCTCACATGCCAGTTGACATTGCAGTTGATAGCCAAAGAGGATTTGTTTATACTGTTTCTATGAGTAGTGGTGCAGGAACAGGAGCAGGATCCACTTTACTCTGCAAATATGACATAGCAACAGGGACAGAAACAATGGTTGACACAGGACACGAAGGTGTTGGTGTTGCTGTTGATGAAGATACCGGTTATGTGTATGTAACTGGTGGATATTATGACTCCTGTGGCCCTATTGTAGATATCTGGGATACCTCTACTAGCCCATGGACACAAGTGCAAACAGCTAGCGTTTCTGGAAGTCCAGCAGGAATATGTATACCACGTGCAGGGGGTGTAGTTTTTAATCCTCTTAACATCATCAAAGATGATGGAATTCCAACAGGCGGATCTGTAACACCGGGAGCTACAATTGGATACAACATTTGCTATGACAACGCAAAAAACAATTACACAGTGAACAACGTGACGATTTTAGATCAGCTTTCGACCAATTTGACATTTGTATCAGCTACTGGCGGAGGGATATATGATTCTGCAACTCACACGGTTACTTGGGATATCGGAACACTCCCTGCTTTGAATCCACAGCAATGCGTACAATTGATAGTAACAGTAAATCCTGCTATTGCTTCAAACACCACCGTCATTAACAGTGCTACCATAAACAGCAATGAAACTGCTACCACGACAGTAACTGAGACTACTGATGTAGCCACCACCACTGGCATCTGCTTCACGATAGATTTGAAAGCCGGGTGGAATGCAATCTCGTTCCCAGTCAATATGACAAATCCAAGTATTAGTAACATATTCAGTGGATTGTCATGTTACTTCGTATATACATGGGATTCAGTAGGACACCAATATGTCAAGGAAACTGGTGACGTTCAGGTATGTGAAGGATATTGGGTCTTTGTGCCTGGTGATACGAGCATAACGGTTTGTGGAATACCTGTTTGTGAATGCAAAGTGGATCTAACCGCAGGTTGGAATATGCTTGGGTCAATAGCGATTGACACGAACATAGTGAATCCAAACGATATGCCAGATTATTCAGTGTGGGATAAAGCATACGCATGGCTTCCGGGCGGCTATCTGTACATAAAGACACAGAACATTGATCCATGCAAAGGATACTGGGTACTCGCATTCAATGATTGTACATTGACTATTGAACCAGCACCACCAGTGCCACCGTATCCTTGATGGAGGTATAGCCTGAAATAGAAAAGAAAAAATGGAAAAAATTCTCCCCTGTCCCTCTGGCAGGGGTTTTATTTATTTTGGAGGTAAAAGAAAAATGAAGAAAAGAATAGTAGCCCTGATAGTATTTGTAATAGCATCCGTTATTTTTATGCCTTTGGCATTATGTGCAGAGACGTGGAAGATTGATTTGAATATAACGTCAGAAAGCGGCCCATTGGATGTAGCGACGTTTGGAATCGCTCAAAATGCAACTGATGGGTTTGACACAGCGTTTGACGATTTTCAAGCGCCGATTCCACCAGCAGAATCTTATATGAGGGCATATTTCTACTATCCAAGTAATCCTGAATTTAAGAGAGAGTTGACAACAAGTTATATCGCACCAGTGGATTTATTGAATTGGTCATTGCAAATCGAATATAAAGGTAGCGGTTCTACCAATGTCACGATCACATGGAGTCCAGTTGAGATATCAAATTATACTGTCTTGTTTCATGCACAAAGTGAAGACATAAGTATGTCTGAAAGTGGGTCGTATACGTTTGCCGCAGAGCCAGAGACGTATACCTTTAATATAACCGCTGCACACATTACTATAACGCCAACACCGACACCTACACCTACACCAGCACCAACAAATAGCGGAAGTCATGCTACCACCACGACACCTCAAACCACGCCACAAACTACGATTAACCAGACAGAGACATCAGTACCTGCACAAAATACTACAACACCGTCCACGACACCTCAAACCACGCCACAAACTACGATTAACCAGACAGAGACATCAGTACCTGCACAAAATACTACAACACCGACGCCAACTCCTACTGAAGAAACGCAGCCATCTAAAATACCTGGATTTGAATATACATCTGTAATAATTGGACTTTTAATAGTTATATCAGTAATGAAAAGGAGGAGAAATCTATGAATATGAAGATAATAGCACAGATATTTGTAATAATATTGTTTCTTACTTCTGCCATACCATTGGTGTGTGCACAAGAACAACTTAAAGCAGACCTGAAGGTGACTTCCAATGTAGCGAGCGATGTGGCAACATTTGGTGCTGCTGAAGATGCAACGGAAGGCTTTGATACTGGTTATGATGAACCACAAATAGGGCCCCCTCCAAGTCCTCCTTATCTGCGAGCTTATTTCTATTACCCGAATAGTACTTATACGCCACCAGACCCGCCATCCGGGAATCTCACTACTGCTGATCTTATTATCACTGAATTAACTACGAGCTATATTGCACTGGGGGGCATATTAGAGTGGCCTCTGAAGATAGATTATGCAAATACTACGACCGGGTTCACTAACATCACTATTGCATGGAATTTGAGTGAAGTACCAGAGGAATATCTTGTTTCTCTTCATACAGATGAAGGGGCTATCAACATGCGTGAACGCTTGTCATATACGATTAATACGTCAAAATCGAGTGGGTCTTATGAATTTAACATAACCGCAGCAAAAGATTTGATATCACCAATAATAACTAACGTAACTGCAATGGAGATAACAAACAATTCTGCAATCATAACATGGGATACAGATGAAAGTTCCAATAGTCTGGTCAAATACGATATAGAATCTGAAAACTACACACTAACAGCATATAATGCAACAAATATAACATCACATAGAATAGAGCTTACAGGACTCTCACAGAACACAACTTATTATTATGTTGTGAACAGCACAGATCAAAATGGAAATTCTAATGAGAGTGTAGAACATAATTTCATTACAAAGGCACCTTCACCCTGTTTCATCGCCACCGCTGCCTATGGCACACCGATGCACGAAGATATAAATGTGCTGCGTGATTTCAGAGATAGATACCTGATGACGAATCCAGTCGGCAGAACCTTCGTTAAAGTTTATTATAAGACGAGCCCACCAATTGCAGATGTAATAAGCGAAAACGAAGGATTGAGAACGATAGTAAGAGATGGCCTGGTTAAGCCTCTGGTGTATATTTCAAGGTTGTTTGTATGAGGGACAGGATGAGAGAAATAGCAAATACCTGAAAAGTGGGAGTTAAAAATATAAGTTTCTTTGATCAAACTTTCTTTGTCAACTAAATCATGCAGAAGACACGACTGTTACTCAGTGGTCACTTGGTTCGTAGCCCCGACAGAGTCAGAGAAAAAGCAATACGTTATAGCTGGATAAGCTTGAATTAATCTCTAAATTCCATTTTATTTTCAATAGGATATTTTTGATTGAATAAGACTAATATAACTACAAAAAACCAGATAAAAATTCCAGGTCTGCTCAGGCCAACACGCCTTCTCAAGATAGAACCAAAGAGACTTCAACAGAACAGAAACCTGTTAAATTAGAAACCAGAACTTTTAAAGCTGAATTTGACAGCCTCAATCCCCAAAATATATATTCCAACATGGTTGTCTGACTGACTATGTTTCCAATTACTCGAATGCGTAGACTGCGTTCAGCTAAAGTTAAACAGATGGTGCAGGAGACAAAACTTGATGCTTCTGATTTTGTTTATCCTTTGTTTGTGGATGAGAATATAACAAAACCAGTGAAGGTAGCGTCCATGCCTGGTGTTTTTCGCCTGCCTGTTGATGGTGTTGTAAGCGAGGTACGGGAAGTGTGCGAACTCGGCATTCCTGCTGTAATTCTCTTTGGCGTGCCGCGTGATAAGGATGAAAACGGTACTCATGCGTGGGGAAACAATGATGTGGTCCAGAGGGCGGTGCGACAGGTAAAAGCTGAATTTGGCGATGACATCTATGTTATTACTGATGTGTGCCTGTGCGAGTACACGAATCATGGTCACTGTGGTGTGATTGACGGGGAGCAGATTTTAAATGACCAAACGCTTGAACTTCTTGGCAAAACTGCAGTAAGTCATGTGGCTTCCGGGGCCGATATGGTTGCACCCTCCGGAATGATGGATGGGATGGTGCAGGCAACTCGCACAAGCCTTGACATGGAAGGCTACACTGATGTGCCAATTATGTCGTATGCAGCCAAGTATGCATCAAACTTCTATGGGCCTTTCAGGGATGCAGCCGATTCTAGCTACACGTTTGGCGATCGCAGTACCTACCAGATGAATCCTGCAAATAGTGATGAAGCGCTGCGAGAGGTGGAACTGGACATTGCCGAGGGTGCAGACATCGTTATGGTGAAGCCAGCACTGCCGTACCTGGATGTACTGTATCGGATTAAACAACGGTTTCAGATGCCTACCGCCGCGTATCATGTAAGTGGTGAGTACTCGATGATAAAAGCTGCAGCACAACTCGGCTGGCTTGATGACAAACGTACGATGTACGAATCGCTTATAGCCATCAAGCGAGCTGGTGCAGACATCATCATTACTTATGCCGCGAAACAACTATGCCTCAACAATTACTTTTCGTCCAGTTTAGAATGAGTACTGTGCCCTGCTGAAAACTGGTCACGATTTTTTTTCAACGTATAGGAAAGTATAAACATACTTCCTCCCCTCGCATCTGAAATTCGGTACATGATGAAAATACATCATACGTTATTTGTTGCACTTAATTGCTGCGCACTTGATTACTTCGTAATCAAGAGTTATTTCTGCGCAATCAAGAATTGTTTCTCTGCACATGGTGTATGCAGTGCTAGCGCAATCAATAATTGTTTCTCT
>WNEG01000038.1:5799-10141 GCA_012910725.1 Candidatus Ethanoperedens thermophilum
AGTGCTAGCGCAATCAAGAATTGCTTCTCTGTGCATGGAGTATGCAGTGCTTGCGCAATCAAGAATTGCTTCTCTGTGCATGGAGTATGTAGCAACCAAGAGTTACCGGTTATTTCTGTACACGAAGTGTGCAGTTTTTCAATCTTTTGTCCGCCTGATCAGCATAATCCCGATGATGTTGACAATCAGGATCAGTATTACACCTGTAGCATATCGTGTTGTATGATTGGTTGAGGTTCTTTTTACAGTTGATGGTGTTGTTTTTGTTGCATCTGGCACTTTCACATTCAACATTATATCTCCTTCGAGTGATGTGTTCTGTTCGATTGTTGCATTGCCTTTCACAAACCTAAGCCTGTACGTACCATCCAGATATTTGAAAACAACCTTTTTACCTGTTTGATTATCGACTAATGAGTTCCCTTGATACAGCCGGACATAATCAGCATCGGTTGTCACATAGATGTTCGCATAATTTTTGATTGGGAGGGCTTTGCCATCTGCATCAAGTGTGTTTGCAATATCAAGGATGCTGAGCAGCGTGGGTGCAATATCCTCCTGTCCATGCTCAGCTTCAAGAATGCCTGTTTTAACATTTTCTGCATCGATTACCAGTGGAATGTACAAACTTTCAGTTTTTCCTACATAGTCACTTCCAGCATTTCCCCCACGTGAATCTACTGTTCTAAAAGAGATGCCATGGTCAGAGGTGAATAAAAAAATAATATGATTGTCTCTGCAAAGTTTTTTGAAAGAGTATAGATCAACATCAAGTCCTTTTATCACTTCACTGTATGTTGAAAATCCTGTGTAGTGACCTGCACTCTCCAGACCTCCCACGTTTACTATCAGCAAAAAGCGTCTTGAAGGATACTCTTGGAGCATTGTTTTTACCATCTTTTCTGCTGTTTCGATAGCAAACCGATTATACATACAATACTTTGCTGCACCTGTTGTATTATTCATGTATGCTGGCATCATCGAGCATCGTTGTTCCATTATCTTAAGTATCTCTGATGGTGCATTTTTATGTTGTATCTCAAAGATAGGGCTTCGTATTGAGTTTGATTTGGCATATAGTATAGCATCCTGTTTTTCTTGCATGTTTGAAGAACCGCCTCGTTCCATTACACCAAGAATAAGAAACTCTTCACTGCTTCGCAGTACATCAAACAGGGTAATGGTTTCAGGTATTGTTTCGGTTGTCGCCTTCGAGTTTCCTGTGATGATTACTGAATGTCCTGGTCCTGTTTTTGGTACAGGTGCTTTGACATACAACACACGCAATCCACCAGCAGTGATATTCGGGCATGGTGTGTTTCGAAGCTTCTCACCATCATGAGTTTCTGCCATAAGCTCTGGATAAATGTAGTGTGAGCCAAGCCCATCAGCAATGAATAACACTGCACTCTGTGGTGATGGGGCACTTGCTGATGCAGCAGTACAGTTGATGATAAAGAGTGTGATTAGAATTTTGTGAATATTTCTCATATACGATGTTGTTACTGAATGGTTCTCGTATATCTAAAGTTTTGCGAAAGCTCCATCATCTTATCAGCCCGAAGAAAAGAATCTCTTCACAGCACCGAAAGGCTTAAGTTTATTATGAATATGTATTCATTAATGCCAAGACCAAGACGTCACCGGCATATACGGTCATCATTCGATTACGATTGCTGGAGACCGTATGCAGCCTGTCTGCAGGATAGAGGCGAAGTGGTCCTGAAGATGGAAGAGATGGAAAGCATACGTCTGAAGGATTATCTCGGAATGGATCAACGTGAAGCGGCAGACCTTATGAAAGTCTCGCAGCCGACATTCCACAGAATTCTCTCCGAAGCAAGAAAAAAGATCGGATGTGCCCTAGTCTGTGGTAAAGCAATACGGATATATGGGGGCACATACAAAATGGCAGTGACGCAGCAGAGGAAGTTTCAGTGCTATTCATGCAAGCATGTGTGGGAAGTTACGCATGGCATGAGAAGACCAGGGAACTGCCCAAACTGCGGTGCGGCTATACCAGAGATAGAAGTTGCAGACACGGCATGCAGTAAGATGGTGAAATCATGAAAAAAGAAGAAGAGGCTATGGCTCAGGAAAAACGCTTAAAAGAGCGTATGGGAAAAATAAAGCATAAAATAATGGTTATGAGTGGAAAGGGCGGCGTTGGAAAAACCACTGTAGCGGTTAACCTTGCACTTACACTTGCAGCAAAGGGATACGAGGTAGGAATTATGGACGCCGACATCCATGGTCCGAATGTTCCGAAGATGCTTGGAATCGAGGACGAACGTCCCGACGTGTCAGAAGAAGGCATAACCCCGGTCTTCGTGCCACCGCGGGTCAAGGTCATGTCTCTTGCATTTCTATTAGAGAGCAAGGATACGCCAGTGGTATGGCGGGGACCGCTCAAGATGGGTGTGATCAAGCAGTTTCTAACTGATGTCATCTGGGGTGATCTGGACTGCCTCATAGCCGACCTCCCACCAGGAACCGGCGATGAACCACTGAGTGTCGCCCAGTTAGTCCCCGGGATTGACGGGGCAATCGTTGTCACCACGCCGCAGGACGTCGCGCTGCTGGATTCAAGAAAGTCAGTGACCTTTGCAAAGAAACTTGGGATGCCTGTAATCGGGATCATAGAAAACATGAGCGGTTTCAAATGCCCGAAATGCGGTGAAACAATCGATCTTTTTAAGATCGGCGGCGGTGAACGTGCTGCCATGGACATGGGTGTACCGTTCCTTGGCAGGATTCCAATCGAGGTTAATATCGTTCTATCAGGTGACAGTGGCATTCCCTTCGTGTTAGAGCACGAATCAGAGGCTGCTAAATCCTTCAAGACGATCGTTGATAATATAGAATACATTATGAAAGGAGAGTAATAAATATGAAAATATGTGTAACATCAGCCGGGCCATCCATGGATGCGCCCGCAGATCCGAGATTCGGGCGATGCCAGTATTTCGTGATCGTTGACTCAGAAACGATGGAGTATGAATCGATGCCAAACCCAAGCATAAACGCTTCGGGTGGTGCAGGAATACAAGCAGCACAAACCGTTGCAGGCATTGGCGTTGGAGTCGTTATCACCGGAAACATTGGACCAAACGCAACCCAGACACTCAAAGCTTCCGGAATTAAGATGATAACTGGTGCAAGCGGCACCGTCCGCGATGCAGTCGAGCAGTACAAGAGCGGAGGGTTTTCGCAGACCACAAGTCCGACTGTTCCAGAGTATTCCGGACGTAGCGGCGCTGGTACTGGTACTGGTACTGGTGCTGGTGCA
This sequence comes from Candidatus Ethanoperedens thermophilum, assembly GCA_012910725.1. Classification (GTDB taxonomy): domain Archaea; phylum Halobacteriota; class Methanosarcinia; order Methanosarcinales; family EX4572-44; genus Argoarchaeum; species Argoarchaeum thermophilum. The sequence goes on from WNEG01000038.1 coordinate 9,089, forward strand.
GGTGCCGGAATGGGCGGTGGCGGAGGCATGGGCGGCGGAGGTGGACGTGGCGGCGGTCGCGGCATGGGAAGAGGTACAGGAGGAGGTATGGGTACAGGAGTTCCAATGACACCCGCTCCCGCAGTACCAACCACGCCTCCAAAAACCAGGGAACAGGAAATACAGAGCCAAGAAAGCAATATAAAAACCTTAGAAAGCCAGATGGAACAGATCAAGAAAAGACTTGAAGAACTGAAGAGGTGATAAAAATACAAGGTAGATACAGGAATATCTACTATGCAACAGCATTGTTAACTCGCTGGCGGCAGGAATTACACCGGTTCTGGGTGGTATGTTTGCAGACTTCCTTGCAAGGTACAAACTTGCATGGGACATAACACTCACAAGCCCGGAAGGAGAACTGGTTATTCCAACATTAAACCTTCAACAGTGGGATTTTTCTTCCTTGCATTCCTGATCGGTATTTACTCTATACACCGATTGGCTATGGTAAAAGAGGAGGGAGAGGTTGAAGAGGAGATTGTTATCAATCAACTCATTTCAGAGGTGGAAAGACCATTGAGAAATTTCTCCACCGCTGGCGGACTCTACCAGATGGTTCAATTTCCGTTTTCAATTGTTAGAACTACGTTTGTAAAGGCGAAAGTGAGGAAGAATCGGAGACGGGGTGTTGAGAAGGAGATATGATAGAAACAATAGCATTCTTCATCTATGCATTCGCATCGATATTTGTTATCGTAAATCCGGTTGCCGGGCTGATCACTTTCATCTCGCTGACCTCCGGAATGAATACAGCAGAGAGAAGGGAGGTAGCAAAGCGCTCGGTTATGGTAGCCTGTCTTCTGGCGATCGTCTTTGCCATATTCGGAGAGCTGATACTGAGATTCTTTGGCGTGACAGTGGACTGCTTAAGAGTTGCGGGAGGCATACTGCTCTTTACGGTTGCACTGGATATGATGCATGCGAGAATCTCACGTGAAAGTGTAACCATGGAAGAGATACGGGATGCCACCAGGAGAGAAGACGTCTCGATTTTTCCGATTGCCATACCTT
>WNEG01000085.1:0-20597 GCA_012910725.1 Candidatus Ethanoperedens thermophilum
GTCTCATCACTCTTCGCAGCAAGCGCGGCACTGAAAACACAACTTACCTTAAAAGGCGTATCAGAAGCCGTGATAATCACAAGACCAAGAGGCACGACACTTGAAGACGATGACCTTGCAAATCTCTCAGAACATAACAACATAACAATGGCACTATTTCTTGGCACAGATAAAATCAGAGATATTATGGCAAGAATCAGGATGAGGCCAGATACGCCTGTTGCAGTTGTATACCATGCCTCGTGGAAGGATGAAAAAATAATACGCGGCAGCATCAAGGACATTGCAGGTAAGGTAGAAGCATCGAAAATTACCAAAAGCGCAATCATAATAATTGGAGACGTTCTGGATCCAGAAGATTACGTCAACTCGTACCTGTATTCACACAACACCCCTTCCTTGGAATAATTGTACGTGTTTCAGCTTGGAAATCGTAGAGAATGTGTGAATGTCGCCCCAGCGTTTTGCTACGACAAACCTCGCGGTTTTTTTTCGCTCCATCTCGAAACAGATACGAATAATTTATTTAAACTGTGGCAATGTTTATATATAAGTAAACACTAATAATAAAACAAGGAGAGTCTTGATATGGCAGGAATTGTTTCTGGGAAGAAGATCGAAGTACCAGAAGAGATACAGAACATGAAGAGCTTATTATTGAAAATGTGAATTTATCTAAAAGGTAGAAAAGATGCCAACTAATGAGAAACCAGAAGAACCAACATCAGGAGGTGGTGCACTTCTTGGTATGATTGCAGGTGGTGCACTTGGCTTATTAGGCGGTCCTGTTGGTGTGATAGTTGGTGGTGTTATTGGAGCAATATTAGGGAATGAAGTTGAGAGGGGGGAGAAAATGGAGAGCAGATAGAAGAATGATATGGATATTGAATTAGAGACACATAGAGACTATTTCGGTAGAAATTATACCGCGACGTTATCGGCAATTATAGTGTTTATGGCGACGTGGGTGGCATTATTTTGACAAGCATATACTACTCATTGGCAATTGATAATTGGGCTTTTATTTCTTTTTATCGGTTTATTGTATTCTAACAGACATTATAGGGAGATTTATGATTGGTTATTGTATTTACACGCAGAAAAACAACTGAAGTACATTAAGGATGTTTCTAAACAATTTTCTTATATTACATTTATCAAAAGGATTCCTGCGGGGATTAGATCTCGGTTTAAGAGATAATTTATCTTTTAATCGGGGAAATCCAAACCAATAGCTTCATGGATGCCTCCGAATTTATTCAAGCATGGAGTTTGATATGAATCTTTTGCGCGTCAACCTTACCAAACAGACAATTTGTACCGAGGAGATAAATGATGAGTTTTCCTGTTTTATCGGGGGACGCGGACTTGCGACAGCACTCTTATCAGATGAGGTAAAACCAGATGTAAAGCCTCTAAATTCCGATAATAAGTTGATATTTACAACAGGCGCATTAACAGGTTCCTCCATTCCTTTTTCAGCACGTCACAATGTCACCAGTATCTCACCATTGACCAACACGATTTTTAGTTCCAATGCCGGCGGCAATTTTGGCTGTGAACTTACACGCACAGGATACCATGCGGTGATCATCGAGGGAAGAGCACCCTCTCCTGTGTACCTGTATATTGGTGAGAATATGGGTGATGAACACGCAGAACTTCGAGATGCTGCTCACCTGTGGGGTACTGACGTGTTCGACGCTACAATGAGATTAACAAAAGAATGCGGGGTGCATTTTCGAAATACAGCTGTTATAGGGATTGCTGGAGAACAGCAGGTATACTTTGCAAATATCATGACTCAGATGCATCGAGCTTTCGGGCGCGGTGGACTTGGAGCTGTAATGGGTAATAAAAATTTGAAAGCAGTCGTTGCATCTGGTAGGAATATGATTCCAATAGATCGTTATATTGACATCGAGGCAGGTCTTTGGAAAAAAGTTGTTGACAACATGACAGGGCTGAAATACCTTGGAACATCAAGCATTCTAAGTGTGGCAAATATGAATCAGGCACTTCCAACCAAAAACTATTCAGCAACCACTTATGAAGATGCAGGGAAAATCGACGGTGAAGCACTTCGCAAGCACACGATCAATGTCAACACCTGTCACAGCTGCCTGGTTGCCTGCAAACGGGTAACACAAAGTAAAAAATATAACATTATAACCGAGGGACCAGAGTATGAAACTCTCATGGCTCTCGGCTCAAACCTGTGTGTCAACAGCCTCGATGCTATTATTAAATCCAATTATCTATGCAACAAACATGGGCTTGACACTATCTCCACTGGTGCAGCAATTGCAGGTTTGATTGCGGCATCAGAAAAAAACAGGACAAAATATGACATTACGTGGGGGGATTACGATGGTGTGCATAAACTAATTGAAATGATTGCAAAACGCCAGGGAATCGGTGTTGAACTTGCAAATGGCGCAGCAGCCTTTGCACAAAAACACGATATGCCCTATTACACTGTAAAAGGTCTTGACTTCCCCGGGCATGATTGCCGGGGTGTGGCAGGGCAGGGTTTATCTTACGCAGTATCGAATCGTGGTGCAGATCACCTTTATAGTATGGAATACATCGAAGAATATGGACGCCCGGATAGAACCATTATCACAGGAAAAGCAGAACGTGTAATATATAATGAAAATAGAAATGCAGTGCTTGATTCGATGTCACTTTGCAAGTTTTCAGTACGATTTTATACGATGGATGATTACCTGAAAATACTATCAAAAATAACAGGAAGTATGGAAGAAAGGGATATGCAACTGCTTGGAGCAAGAATTGTTGAGATGGAGCGGCGATTTAATTGTAAACGCGGCTTCAATAAGAAAGACGACGTTCTTCCAGAGATAATGAAACCATCTGGTTTTGAAGAAGAACTAAAGAATTACTATCGCCTTCGAGGATGGACTAACAATGGATGCACGGAGTAAAAATCATGAATAAAAAACAACGTATTATACTGAGTGTGGTTGTGGTTGTGGCGCTGCTTGCTTATGCAGGGTTTACAAGTTTCAGTAGCGAACAATTAGCCTACTATCAAACAGTAACTGAGGTCGTATCAGGAGGAGACATTGAAAAGCCGGTCAACATCAACGGCATCATTGTTGAAGACTCAACGATCAGGGTACGGGAAACACAGACCCTGAAATTTAAAATAACTGATAATGAAACCATGGTTGATGTTGTCTACCAGGGCATCTTGCCTAATAACTACAAAGAGGGCATATCGATAGTAGTAACAGGCACATATCAGAACAATGTTGTACATGCTAGCAAACTAACACTCAAATGCCCGAGCAAATACGAGTCAACCATTGGTGCAGAAACATGAGATTGGCAGAAAACGTTTTTAGCACTACCATCAACAGGATGAATTCAGATGGCATGATTATACCGGACAAAGGCTATTGTAGTAAGAACAACAATGCTCTCCATCGAGTTTTTAACTTATTTGGCGAGAAGTCCCCTTCTAAAAGGGATGGGATGAATCACCACGCCGAAAGCCTAATATAGTGACCCAACGAAACCTTAAAACAGAAGATGAAGGAGATCAGTTCCACGTTTGATCGAAATAGTCAATATTCAAAGCAAAACCAACGCTGACCATACCAAAGTACCTAAACGTTATAAAAATAATCACATCGCGTGAAATAAAACCAAACTCTAAAAAATTTCCTAACAACTACGGGACAGGTAACACTGGATCAGTTAAAAAGATATGAAGGGAGGATAAAAGAAATGCAAACAGTGTATAAATGCAGACGGTGTTCAACATCTGAACAAGAACAGTCTCTGTTATTTGTTATGGAAGTCTGCCGGTTAGGTTTACAATCATTCCCCATCCATCCGGAACAGCGTTGCCAAAGTACCGAGCAGATACGACTTGCAAGCAACATTGCCGGAACTGAAAAAGAATCATCCCAATCTGAAAAAAGTCAACTCAAAAATCCCTCAGACGATGTTATTCGTGCAGGAGGTTGAATGGACTTAACTGATAACGAAAAAAGGGATGCTGTTAAGCTGATTGAAGCGGGAAAGCCGCTGCCTGACAAGTACCGTTTTTTGTTGTTCGGTGATGACCGGGAGGTTGAGCTTGTCTGGAACGGCAAGACTGCGGAAGTAACCAATGTGGTGCTGCCGTTTCAGGTGATTGAGCAGGTGGATGAACCGCGCTCTGAAGACACGGGGGGAGGTCATAAACAGACGACCCTGTTCGATGTCGATGATCGTGGAAGGCAGCTTGCTGGCTGGACAAACAAACTGATCTGGGGCGATAACAAGCTAATTTTATCGAGTCTGAAGAACGGACCGCTTCGTGAAGAGATCGAAGAACAGGGTGGTATCAAGCTGATTTACATCGACCCGCCCTTTGATGTGGGCGCGGATTTTTCGATGGATATCGAGATCGGCGGCGACACCTTCACCAAAAAGCCGGGCATTCTGGAAGAGCTGGCTTACCGCGATACGTGGGGAAAGGGCGCGGATTCATTTATCGCCATGATCTATGAGCGGCTGGTGCTGATGCGGGATCTGCTTGCTGATGATGGGAGTATTTATGTGCATTGTGACTGGCGGGTGAATAGTTATATTCGGCTGGTGCCGGATGAGGTGTTTGGCAAAAATAATTTTCAAAACGAAATAATATGGCATTTCATAAAAGGAGCTAGTGGGAATTCGAGGTTTGGGAGAAAACATCAAACTATATTGTGGTATGGAAAGAGTGAAAATTACATTTTCAACCGCAATGAAATAGGCGTTGAGTACAATCCCGAAACTATTGCAAGAGCTAAAAGAGGAGAAGCAAGATATAATGTTACAGCTGAAGAATTAGAAAAAAAAGGAAAAAATCCGGGAGATGTTTGGTATGACTTGTATCCAGTGCAAGGCAATTCTATTGAAAATACGGGATACGCAACCCAAAAACCCGAAGCCCTTCTCGAACGAATCATCAAAGCATCTTCCAACGAAGGCGACCTCGTAGCCGACTTTTTCTGTGGCTCCGGCACCACTGCCGCCGTAGCTGAAAAGCTTGGCAGAAAGTGGATCGTCTCCGACCTCGGCAAGTTCGCCATCCACACTACCCGCAAGCGGATGATCGACGTACAGCGGCAATTAAAGCAAGACGAGAAAGACTGGCGGGCTTTCGAGATTCTCAACCTCGGCAAATACGAACGCCAGCACTATATCGGCGTCAACCCCAATCTGCGGGAAGAAGAAAAACAGAAACAACTGGAAGCCAAAGAAAAGCATTTTATCGAGCTGATCCTTCACGCCTACCGGGCGCAAGCCGTGGAAAACTTCAAAACATTCCACGCCAAAAAGGCGGGGCGCATGGTTGTGGTTGGTCCGGTGAACCTGCCTGTGACGCGCCTCTTTGTAGAGGAGGTTATTCTGGAATGCCGCGAGAAGCGCATCTCCCGCGTGGACATTCTCGGCTTCGAGTTTGAGATGGGGCTTTCTCCGAACATTCTTGACGAAGCAAAAACCAAGGGCATTGACCTTGCCATGAAATACATCCCCAGCGATGTGTTTGACAAACGGGCTGTTGAAAAGAATCAGGTGGTATTCCATGATGTCTCCTACATCGAGGTCAAGCCGCATGTCAAGAAAAACGCGATTGCTGTGGAGTTGACTGACTTTTCCGTATTCTACTCGCAGGACTCCACCAGCCATGCAGCCGAAAGCCTGAAAAATGGCAAAAATAAGATTGTGGTTGAGCAGGGGCAGATTGTTAAGGTGAGCAGGGATAAACACGGTATTGTGACTCGTGAAGTTCTGACACAGCAATGGACCGACTGGATTGATTACTGGAGCGTGGACTTTGACTTTGAGAGCAAGCGGGAGATCGTCAGAGTTCTGATAAATCCTGATGCACAAGTGACATTACCCGGAGCGGAACTCCCTCAGAAAAAACTCCAGACGTGGGAAGAGCGATGGCTGGGAGATTATATTTTTGAAAACGAATGGCAGAGCTTTCGCACCAAAAAAGATCGAAATCTGGAACTGAAAACGCCGTTTCACGAATGCAAGCCGAGAAGGTACAGGGTAGCAGTCAAGGTGGTGGACATCTTCGATAACGACACGATGAAGATTGTTGAGGTGAGCGTATGAGTGAACGCATTCCTGTAAATCCTGATGTTTTACGGTGGGCAAGGGAAACGTCTGGATACAGCATAGAAGATGTTGTAGACAAAATCAAGCGTATACATGTCACAGTCGAAGTGGTTCAAGATTGGGAGAATGGCAATGCAAGTCCATCCTATCCTCAACTGGAAAAACTTGCCTACGAAATATTCAAACGACCTTTGGCTTTATTTTTCTTTCCCGAACCACCGGAAGAAGAAACTCCAAGGCAGTCATTTCGTACATTGCCCCAGGAAGAAATTAACCTCTTAAAACCTAAATTGCTCTATCTGATTCGTAAGGCAATGGTGTTTCGGGAGAATCTTAAAGAATTGTATGACTATGTGAATCCAGCAAGAAAGAAGATATGCACTGATTTTGAGGTAAAGAGTTCTGATTCTGTTTCCGATGTAACAAAAGAGGTGCGGAAATATTTAGGTGTCAGCCCTGATGAACAGTATGCATTAGAATCATACGAAGATGCGTTTAAATATTGGCGCAATCTGCTTGAAGAACATGGAATTTTCATCTTTAAGGATGCTTTCGAAGATGATGAATTCTCCGGGTTCTGTCTGTATGATGATGAGTTTCCAATAATCTATATTAATAACAGCCAGGCAAAAAGCCGTCAGATATTTACGCTTTTTCATGAGCTGGCACACCTGTTGTTCAGGACAGGCGGGGTCGATTTACGGCATGATGATTTCGTCCGGAGGATGAGAGGGGTCAATAAGCGCATTGAAGTCTTTTGCAATGAATTCGCGGGAGAACTTCTGGTTCCCTCTGAAGATGTTCAAAAAGACTTACGTAATAAGAGTATTGATGACGATCTGCTGTCTGTAATAGCCAAAAAATATAGCGTTAGTCGTGAGGTTATTCTGCGCAAATGCTTTGATCTGGGATATGTAAATCAAGCATTTTATAACGCAAACGTACGAGAATGGGAAACGGAAAGGTCAGGATATGGCAGTTCCGGTTCTGGCGGCAATTACTATTGGACTCAGAAGGCATATCTGGGAGAACATTATATTGAAGCAGCGTTCAGCAAGTATTATCAAGGCGTTATATCTAAATCGCAACTATCTGATTATCTCGGAATGAAAGAAGCTAATGTGCTCAAATTCGAGGACCATCTGTTACGCGGGGCTGATGTATGAAATACGTTTTTGACAGTGGCCCTCTTATCGACCTCTTCAGGCATTATTATCCGTCAAGGTTTCCTACATTGTGGGAGAAGTTTCATGCTCTCGTTTTAGAAGACGAGCTTACTTCGGTCAGGGAGGTTTATAACGAAATCGACTCTCGTGAAGATGTGTTGGCAAGTTGGGCAAAAAAAGAAAAAGATAAATTATTCTCACAACCAACTGTTGAAGAATTCCAGTTTGTAAGTGAGATATTTAAAAAACAACATTTTCAAGCAATGATTCGCAGAAAAGAAAGGCTTCAAGGCAAGCCAGTGGCTGATCCGTTCGTAATTGCCCGCGCCAAAGTACTTGATTGTCAGGTAGTGACCACCGAAGTATTCAGAGAAAATGCAGCAAAAATCCCCAATGTCTGCAAACACTTTTCTGTTCAATGCATTAATCTGGAAGGTTTTATGGAACAAGAGGGGTGGACTTTTTGATTGATAGGACTAAGCAAAAGGTGAAAAATAATGAAGATTATTGAGGTGAGCGTATGAGGAGAGAGGGGGCGCTGAAAGTTTTGCGGGAGCATAAACGAGAATTTGAGGAACGATACGGCGTCACCCGGCTTGGGATTTTTGGCTCAGTAGCAAGAGATGAAGCTACCTATGAGAGCGATGTGGATGTGGTCGTTGAGATGGCGCCCGATCTATTCGGAAGGGTGAGCCTCAAAGAGGAACTGGAAACGATTCTTGGGGCAAAGGTCGATCTGGTGCGTTACTGGCGGCGTATGAATCACTACCTGAAAAACCGCATCGACAGGGAGGCACACTATGTATGATGAGGCGTTGCTTCTGGAAAAACCGGAACATATCGTCGAGGTGAGCGTATGACGGAACCGACGGAAGAGATTAACAGAATCAAAGAAATCATCGTGGAAAACTACCATCCTGACAAGATCGTTCTGTTCGGCTCATACGCGAGGGGGGATTTCAATGAACAGAGTGACATTGATCTACTTGTCATATCCGACCGGGAAAAGGACCTGCCGCGATATAGGCGGGGGCTGGATGTCCGGATAAAGCTGTCTGAAGTAGAAACGCCAAAAGATATACTTTTTTACACACATGCAGATATTGAACGTTGGAGCGGTGTCAAACATACTTTTGTTAACGAAGTCCTCAGGGAAGGAGAGGTTCTCTATGAACGATAGCGTAAACGAGTATATCCGGGCATGGATCGGAAAAGCTGACAACGACCTAAAAAATGCAGAACTGGTTCTTGCTGCCCGGGACGAGAATTGCCCGTATGATACGGTGTGCTTTCACTGTCAGCAAGCAGTGGAAAAATGCCTGAAAGCTTTTTTAGTTCGCCATGACCTATCGTTCCCGCGGTCGCACAACTTATCCGATCTCGTAGCAAAGTGTTTGCAGGTGGACAGTAGTTTTTTGTCAATACAGAGAGATGCGGAGATATTGACACCTTATGCTGTTGAAATGCGTTATCCCGACGATTTCTATATCCCTTCAAAGGAAGAAGCCGAAGAGGCATACGGAATAGCATGTAGGATCAGAGATATTGTTCTCGCCAGGATGGGCAAGGGTTTCCAGAGCGAGGGAGGTCAATAATGGCGATACATTTTTTTATTAATTTTTTTTTTACCATACATTAATTGTTTCCAGAGCGAGGGAGGTCAATAATGGCGATACATCCTGATTTTCCGAAATCTCCACACAGCATATTAAGCCCGGATATCCGCTGGTTTCCTGAAGATAAGGCGCTCAGGGAATCGAGCTATGACAAACTGCTGCCGCCTCTGGTGGATACGCTGCGAAAAAGAGTCAAAGAATGGCGGGACAGCGACAGAGTGCTACTTTTACTTTTCAAATTATCATATCCAAAGATCGCTCATTGTGTGCGATTCCCTGGCACATAAATCACTTTTCCATTGGATAGACGGTATGCAGTCCCAATTACATCCCCCTCTCCGCCAAGAAGCTTGTCTGTCATATTCATTACTTCGATCTGCTGCCCTTCTTTTACAATCACCTGCATATCAGCCTTACCAGGGTTTTTCACAACTGTCATATTGGCGGTAGGATCGAGCATCTCTGGTAGGCTATAGGATGTAACCAATGCTATCATTATGGCAAGGGCAAAGACCATGGCAACATCGAAAAGATTAGCTACACTGGTAAGAGGATTTGGCTCGTCTTCTTTAAGCAAACTACTTCGTCTGTGTTGTTTCATGCGAAAGCACCTCTGATATGTATTCGATGTCGTTTAACTCCTGTGCGTACCATCTTTTGCGAACAATGGTGAGTAGATACCCGGTACCACCTGCAAACAGTCCAAGCACTGTTGTGGCAAACGCAATCACGAGATTTTCTGCAAGCTGGGTGATGTCTCCTTTTGCAAGTCCGATTAATGCTGGACCAAGTGGTATCAGCGTGCCCATGAGTCCAAGTATCGGCCCAATTGTAGAGAGTAGCCGTGTCTGCTCAAGTTTATGTGCCATCTGTATCTCACACTCTCCAACAAGCCATTGCAATTCATGCACATCTGCAACATGTTTGGCTCTTATAAGAAAATCTGAACCAAAATAATTAAGTTTGCTTTCACTCAAATTGTTTTTTTTTATTTGCGCTTTTTGCTGCCTGGTATACTCAGATAGAAAATCACCCAGTGCGAACAATGAATAAACAAACAGTGCAAGCAGTCCAATCACGACAGGGTAAAGCAGCGAGGAAGACACAAGATACATGATAGAAAAGATTGACTGATTCATCTTGATGCACCCCCCCAGAAGCGTTTAAAAACAAAGCCAGAAGCCGCTACTGCTGCCATTGCAAGAAGTGGAAACAACATTTCATTGCCGAAAGAAACAGTAACTGTTGGCACATCCTTAAGATTCATGTATGCTGGCATGATTAATGCACCGATAAGATAAAACATGCCAACAACCATCATCAATTCTCCAAGACCCCGTGGAGATGGATGAAATTGCTTAACGATGTGGGTAAAGAAAACAATGGCAAACAACAGGAATAATCCAACACCAATTCCAACCATTGCAGCATTCAGATGAAGCGCTTCGGTTAAAATAGTGCATGCAAGAAGGGTGGCTGTAAGGCATACTGGGCATGGAACTGACAGCACAAGAAACGTTTTTTTTGATACATCACAGCCGCCCCACCAGCTTTTAGCTGTGTAAATGCCAGAGAGTATCAGTAAAACCGCAAGCATCGAGTGGAGCAAAAGCGTGAGATTCATTAAACCATCCAGGCGGTCTGAGAGTGCAGGTGCTATGAATGAAAACACGATACCTGCTGCAAGGTATGGGAATCCAATATACCATGCTGTTTTTGTACTATGACTTGAAAAACCGCATCCAGCGCCAGCCTTGATCCCAAAAAACAACAGGCTCAGCATCACTCCTACAACTTCAATCACACCGCAAACAGAAATCGCAATTTATAAATAGCTTATTTTTAAGCTAATAACTATGAGCCAAAAAGGCAACAATGATGTGTTCAAAGCTCTTGCAAACACAAAACGAAGGATGATGCTTGATCTGCTCTTATCTGAAAGCTATCATATTACAGGACTTGCAAAAAAACTTGGCATATCCGTACCAGTTGCAACCAGGCATGTGAAAATCTTAGAGGAATGCGGCATCGTTAAGCGGAAGAAATATGGTAGAACGCACATCATATCAATATGTGTCGACCCTCCACAAAAAGCAGCAGAAGCGTTTCTACAAACCTATACCGTGGATGTGGCAAAAGGCGCAAGTGTGCTTGATGTACTTCAAAAAGTCTCATCTGTGAAGATGAAAAGAATTGGTGATAACGAGTTTGTAGCATCCATTGATGGAAAAGAGGGACTCTATATCTATGAGGTAGATGGCGTTATATCTGATAAAACGATTACTGAAATGCGACTTAACAAGAACACAGTGATACGATGGAAACGTCTGATACCTGCTTCAGAAAGGGAGATCACTGTTAAAATCAAACCCGCACCATAATCTGTATATGTAGTTACATCTGCATGCTTCGCATACAGAGTCACTCATTGTAATGTCCCGCACCATAATCTGTATATGTAGTTACATCATTAGGTCATCTCTGTATGAAAACGATTGTCATCATAGATTATGGACTTGGAAATATTCGAAGTGTGCAGAAAGCCTTTGAACACGCTGGAGCAAAGGTTAGCATTTCAAACAATGTTCGTGATATAAGAGATGCTGATGGGCTTGTACTTCCCGGTGTTGGTGCCTTTTATGATGGAATGGCACAGCTCCAAGAGATAAAATATGCCATCTGTGATGTAGTAGATGATGATAAGCCACTTCTTGGTATCTGTCTTGGAATGCAGATGCTCCTTACCGAGTCAGAGGAAGGTGGAAGGAACAAGGGACTTGATATGATTCAAGGGCAGGCGATCAGATTTCCTAAGAGCAAACTCAAAGTTCCTCATATAGGCTGGAACTCCCTTGATTTTAAAGATGGCAATTCTTTTTTACGAAACATAGATAACCATTCATACGTGTATTTTGTGCATTCTTACTATGCTAAGACAAGCCTTGAGTGTACAGTTGCAACCTGTACGTATGGGCTGGAGTTTGCTGCCATAATCAAAAACAAAAAAGGCAATGTCATAGGCACACAGTACCATCCTGAAAAAAGCGGAGACGTGGGACTGCAAATGATTCAAAACTTCCTTATGAGATGTTAGTGGGATTGGACAAGCCATGTTCACCTATAAAATTAAATATTATGGACGTCCTATTCAAGTTTATGGAAATAATTTTTAATCACCAAACGATTTTAGAGGGTGTGCTGTGGAACTCACTGAAACAATATTAACTGCGTTTATTGGCAGTTTATTTGGCACGATTTTGACGGTATTTATAGGATATATGACTTTCAGCGTAAAACTGGAATCCAGACTCAAGGACTTGGAGCATAAAATAGAATTACTGGAGCCATTCAAGAATATTCTTTACCAAATAGGATTAGAACAAGCTGAAAAAGTTTTCAGGGGGGAGGACAAATGAACCTGACACCTCAAGAAACCGAAAGGTTAGAGTATCTTTTAGGTAAATCTAAATTTAACATTCCAACCAAAAAGGAAGAATCTGAATTACGTTATTTAATAACAAAAGAACAACCTTCGGCGGAGAATAGTTCCATAGACGAATTAATCAAGCTTGGATTAGTCCTTGTTGGGTTGTATTTTTTGGCAAAAACAATCAGCGAGAAATAACAATGGTAAGTCTCCAGCGATCCAATCAGCTGAAGAGCTGATAGATCCTCCAAGCATCAATCCTGATGTCCCGCACTTCAGAGTGAGATTCGTGACTTAACAGCAGCAAAACAATAAAAATTAGTTATGGTGCTATTACATTGCATTCCAATTCCAGGCTTATGACACCAACGGGGCAGTTGAATGTGCAAGTTCCACATGCTATGCATACGTCTTCATCAACCACTGCTTTACCATTGATGACCATTATTGCTAATTCTGCCGTATCGGGATTAAACTCCTCACCATCTTTCAAGAGGTTGTTGACCGGGCACACAGATTCGCAGATGCCACAACCTGTACAACATGTCGATAGTTTTATTTTTTTAAATTCCATATGATTCACCATGTCAAAAGATAATTCAACAACCAGAGATATGAATGTTTCTAAAACACGCTATTTTGAAGTGACAAAACGAGATGGTTCTGCTCGAATAGGAAAACTGCGGCAACTTGAAAAGATCGTACCCACGCCATGTATCATCGATGTTGTCAAGGATTCGGTAATCAGCAGTTGCAGCATCTGGAATGAAAACGTGCAGCAGAACAATCTTACAATACTTCCCCACATCCCACTCCCGCTTGATGTACCAGTTGAGTTTATTACCATTTGCAAACAATTGCTCGATGTTAGCAGCCCTGCAACAGGTGTAGTAATTCATCCAAAAGGAGACATTCCGGAAGGGTTTGATGTGTATGTGCTCGGGGCGTCGGCTGATCTGGCAAATAATCCACGAGCTTTTACAGCAGCTATCATAAGAACAAGAGAACACATCACGCCAGACAGTGCATTGTATGCTCCAGCCATTGCCACATCATACAACCTTGCACTTCTTATCTTCAGTGGCATTGATATGGTAGATTACACAAGAGCAACCATTGACGCTTACAAAGGGCTGTATTTTACAAAAGTAGGAAGCAGACTGCTGCAAAACCTCAAAGAACTCCCCTGCCGCTGTCCAGCATGCTGCAACCACACACCAGCATCATTGCTGCAGCTTCCGGGAAAAGAGCGCGCTCGACTTCTTGAACAGCACAATCGCACAATGATGGATCAAGAACTGATCCTTGTAAAACAGTTAATTAACGAAGGGCACCTTAGAGACTACATGGAGGGGGCATGCAGGGTAGAAGCGTGGCAAACAGCAAGCTTGCAGCATTTTGACTTACAATATGCATATCTTGAGAAGCGCACACCAGTCGTGCGACATGTGCTACTGTATGCCTGCACGGCAGAAAGCCTGGACCGCGTAGAAGTGCAGCGATTTGCACAACGAGTACAGAACAGGTACACTCCTCCAGAACGTGATATTCTCCTTTTGCTTCCCTGTTCAGCCAGGAAACCCTATTCGACATCAATGTCGCATCAACGCATCAGTTATCATCTTGGTAAACTGAGACGATCCCTGCACGAAGTGATTATTACTTCACCTCTCGGGATAGTGCCGCGCGAACTTGAGCTTACGTACCCGGCAGCCCACTATGATATACCTGTAACAGGACACTGGTCATCCGATGAGCGTACATTCGTGGAGGAATGCCTTTCAAGATATCTCACGAAGCATTCCTATAAAACCATCATCGCACATGTCAGTGGTGCATATAGGGAGATCTGTGAAGAAGTTGCTTCAAAACTCTCCTGCGAGATTATCTTTACAGCACAGGATAACATACTATCAAAGATATCATTAGACAATCTCAAAGAGCATATCCAATCCTCGATAACAAGTACCACGCGCAGTGTGAGTGCAGTTGATGTAAAAAAAGAGTTGATGCGTGCCATTGCAGATTATCAATTCGGGGAGTCTGCTGGAATGAAGCTCGTACCTGATGGGAGCATAATAAAATCCCATTATCCAAAACACCAGGTGTACTATGATAACAAACAGCTTGCAACACTCATACCACAATACGGCACGCTTGCACTAACATTGCATGGGGCAAGGCGTGTTGCAGCACTCAACCGATACACAGTAATAATTGACGAATTTATCCCAACCGGTTCGATCCTTGCAGCAGGTGTAGTAGATGCAGACAAAAACATACGTGAAGGCGATGAAGTGTTTGTACAGAATACACAGGTATTTGCTGTAGGACGAGCACAAATGTCTGGAGAAGAAATGATTAAATCAAGACGCGGGCTTGCAATAGACCTTCGCCACACAGCTAAAGTGGGCGGGTAGTTATAAATGTGGACATGGATGACTGCTATTAATAAAAACCAAACGCAAAGAAATTTATATACAGGCCTCGTAGTTAAGTATGGGAGTTGGTGACTTCGGGATGGATGATTTATGCTCGAATATTAAATATAAATTCGATACAGGTTATGTTTCCATTTTTTAGTAACATATTAATTTCTAATACAAATTTCCATTCTTCCAGAAAAATGCCTTTTTTGGAGGTCTGCTGAATCTATTAAATACACTTGGATAAAGGTCAGGATATTTTGCTTCTTCTAATGGGATGTTAAACATTTCTTCAGGTTCATCACCCAAACCGCCTAATCCAATAACAATAAAAACAGGTATTTTTCGTTTATATGAAAATTCCTGATATCTTTTCAATTGTTTGGGGTAACTCCAACTTAATTTTCCATCGTTAAGTCCTGAACGATATTTGCATTCAACTGCAAACATTTTACCAGTGGGCAGATATTTATAAACAAAATCAGGATTCATGCTACTTTCAACATATTGTTCTTGATTGGTTTTAGTAGAATGAGTTTTTTCTACAATTGAAAAATATTTTTTTGAGAACAAATCATTTACATAATTTTCAAACCTTAGTCCAACGACGAATGAATCATTGGAAATTTTGTATTTTATACTTTCGAGAATGTCAATTCCTTTATCAATCAAGCCCATCGAGATCACACTATTTTATATAAATACTTAATATTATCTAAATATTTTGGTTATTTTTCGCAATAAATTAATAAGTAGTATAAATCACGTGCATCTTCCTTGGTGACCCGTTTTTCTAAAACAAAGTCCGTGACTCGCATAATATCGTGAATATGGACATCCAACATAAGGCTGGGATGCCTTGGAATTATTCCAATGGCGGAGTACGTGATTTAGGAGGATGCTTAGTAATAAGGAAAGTATCAAAAATGAACATCGTGAAAAAAATAAGTGGTAGTTGTATGCACATTACACCTCATATTAATTGCTTGTGCTGGACTTGTACTGTCTTATTACTCGTGACTATTGGACTCAAGGTTTATAGTGTAATACTTGTGGTTGCCTAAACAAACACTATTTCTGTCTGATTGTTGCAATGTCGCCAAGAGTTGTTTCCTTGTTCCCTCCTGTACGTTTGTACTCTCCCGAAGCTGTTTGTTCTGTTAGCCTGATGTGAAGTGTGCGTTCGAGTTTTTTTCTTATGCTATCTTCTGGGTGTATATCCCCGCGTTCTATTTTGCGAATAAGGCTTGCTTTTTCGTTAATTTTGTCTGCCAGTTCGTCTATGGTTAGTCCTGCATTCTCCCGTGCCTGTTTTATTAGTGCATTGAGGTCTGTTATCAGTTCTTCTTTGAGTGCGGCAAAGATATCGTGTCTTGGTCTTTTTGCCGGTACAGTTCTGCTTGCAGTCGCGGGTGCCGTTTTTTGTGTGGCTGGTGGCGTCTGTTGTACACTTATTGTTTTTCCATGCTGTGCACATTTGGGACAAACTTCAAGCGTTGTTCCTTCAATTCTTACACGCTGGGAGCGCCCTCTTATTTCCTGTCCGCATATTTCACATTGCATATTAACCATCCTTTTGTTTGTTGATTCACGTATATTATAGCCCTTTTGAATGATGCCTCTTATTCATAGCCCTCTCCTCTTTTGAACGCATCATCTATCCAGACTTTTCCTTCATCTACAAAATACTCAAATCTATCGTCACCCACCCTCAATCGATACATATCGTGTTTTTTCCCTTTTAATTTCCTGATATCAACTCCACTTCTGGAACTGTAGGGATCGTCGGCCAGCTTTTCAAGATGCTTTATAAATCTCTCTTTTGCCCCACTGTCATTAAGATATTTTTGAACTCGAGGGTGCATCATCACTTCCATTCATATCTCGCATAGGGGGCTGTATTGCCCCTTTTCTTTCTGAAGTCTTTTCCATCTTTCTTCGATTAGCTCTTCAACATTCAATTCTTCGCAGTAATTCATCAGTCTTTCTATGATATTATCATAGGATTCCCCCTTATGTCCAAACCACTTTAATTTCTCTCTCGTTTCGTTTTTTACCTGGATTGTTGTTGGCATTTTATCAATCTATAATTGTTATGTGTAGTTTATAAGTTTTATGGAATCCGTGTCAATTTCGTCTTTCCATTTGCCTCACTCGGAAATGAAGGGCGTAAAGAAATGAGCACGATATCAAATAACGGCATCAACATATACGACGTTACCGAAGGCAATGTCTTGAAGGACAAGGGCATAATCCTGTAGCGTATATGCTGTGTTGGGCGACGTGGCCAACATTAATCTGCCTCCCACCTATATCAAAAATTTCAGCAGGAACCTAAGTTTGACAGTTGTGGTTTATCAAGAGTGTCCTCAGTTGAGTTTGGTTTATGTTTAGTCAAACGAGACTGAGGACGTTTAGTATCACTCCGAATGATAATATTTATTTTCGGTTGGGACGATTTTTGCTGTTCAGGGGCAGTATGAAAAACTTGGTTTTCCTGATATCTTTGGTAAATATAAGAAGAAGGGTGGGGATTTAAACTCATTGATAATGGCTCTGGTGAGCTATAAGCCTACTGAGAATGGTTGTCTTTGATAAAGGTGCTCATAGCAAGGAGAACATCGGACTTGTTCTGGCAGATAAAATGAAATATTTGACCGCTAAGAAACTGAACAAGAGCGACGACAAACGGATCAAAGAGTTCGACAAATCTAAAGCTGAATTAATCGATGCTGAAAAAGGTATCTACGGCATAAAATACGTCAAACCGAGCAGTATTGACTATTTTTATTTCTCAGAAACTCTGCAAAAACAGCAACTGGAAGCCACGGCAAGAAAAGCACTGAGGAAGCTGCAAGAAGCAAAAGAGATACAAACTTCGATTGACAGGAATAAACAGCTTCCTAAGAAGTTCCGAGTCAATAATGTGCTGATTGATGTGACCTACTCATACCAGACAAAGCTGGAAGAGCTAAAGCGAAGAAGAGGCGTTGAGACTTGTCGAAAGTGCAACTATCAGTGGACGAGAATGATTTTTCTGCATAAAATCAAGCGAGAATTTGACACTTGAACAAGCACTACAAACATACCGAAGAAAAGACTCAATCGAGAAAATATTCCATTCACTAAAGAACGAAATCGAGATAAACCACCAAGAGTATGGTCAGAGCATAGCATTTACGGAGCACTGATCATCGGTTTCATCGCCCAACTGTTCATATCGCTGATGCGATACGAACACAAAGAACTCAAACACACCTCCACAAAATTCATAAAAAAAAGCCTAATGAATTTAACAGAGCAATGGGAATGCTAAAAGAGATTGATATCAATATCGAGAGCGTGAGACTTGACAAATACTACAGCTACCCGTTATATGTCGATAAATTCGAAGAAGCTAAAGTCTATGTAATCCCAAGAAAGAATGTCACACTGGGAGGCTCCTGGAAATGGAAAGACACGATGGAAGAATTTGTGCATGACACGCTGTCATATATTGGATAATATTATTTAAGGAATAATTCCGAGGCAGGTTTCTCGGCAGATAAAAGATGGTTTGGCTGGAAGGTAATGCAAAAAGAGAGGATAGGATTGATACAGTGATTACATGTACAAATGTTTGGCATAATTTATTGAACCTGTACACAACTTAATTATGTCCCACAGCCGGTGCTTATGTGGGTTTGATTTGCGAAAAGGAGTACGTTATGGGATGTTTGGGTGATACTTATTCCCTATTCATTCGGAGTTAAGGTTGTAAACATATCTGCTCACCTTGATTGCTACGCAATCAAGAATTATTTTCCGCACATGGTGTGTATGGTTCTGTACAACGAAGTTGTGCAGTGCTTTGCGCAACTCGACTACTTCGCAGTCGAGAGTTACTTGTATTTTTCTGTACAACGAAGTTGTGCAGTGCTTGTGTAATGTTTTCCGCACATGGTGTGTGTGGTTCTGTACAACGAAGTTGTGCAGTGCTTGTGTAATGTTTTCCGCACATGGTGTGTGTGGTTCTGTACAACGAAGTTGTGCAGTGCTTGTGTAATGTTTTCCGCACACGGAGTGTGTGGTTCTGTACAACGAAGTTGTGCAGTGCTTGTGTAATCAAGTTGTGAAGTAATCAAGATTGTAAACATATTTATCATAGAAGAAACGTAAAACACTTATTCTGTAAATAGCGAATCTTGATTACGCAAGTACTGCACACGTTGTGTGCAGGGGGACAGACATGAACAGCAAAAAGGATGACAACTACCAAATAATTTCTGAACCAATTGAATCAACGAATCCAATATTATTTAATGGATTCCCAGGTACCGGGTTAATAGGAAACATTGCCTGCCAGTACGTAATAGATAAACTTAAAATGGTACAAAAAGGCACGATTAACTCAAGATATTTTCCGCCAATAGCAGTTTTATCAAACGGCATAATCAATATGCCAGTACGTATATACGAATCAACTGAACACAACATCTTAGTTATTATTTCAGATATTCCCATACATCCAGCAGTCGCTTATGATATCAGCAAAGAAATTGTAGACTGGGCTAAAACAATAAACGTAAAGGAAATCGTGCCAATAGCAGGTATAGCTACGATGAGCGGGAAACACAAGGTGTTTGGCTCAGCAACCACCAGTCAAATGCTCGAAAAAATAAAGGATGTTGTAGAAATATTTCAGGTTGGGACTATTTCAGGTATAGCAGGCAGCATGATGATTGCATGTCATCTGCAAGAAATGCCTGCTATAAGCTTGCTTGGAGAGACACACAGTCAAAACCCAGAACCAAGAGCCGCCATAGCAGTAATAGAAGCACTGAACAAAATATATAACCTGAACATAGATATACAAGATCTTGTTGAACAGGCAAAAGAAATAGAGATAGAAATGCAAAAACTGGCAGACCAGGTCAGGGATACAGAGGGCGCACCACCACCACGAAAAGAATTTCCAATGTATGGGTAGCCAATGGTTAAAGATTATAATTCAAATATACTTTTGATAGATAAACAGACAAAAAAGAATAGATTCATTTAGAGGTGTTTAATCATAACACAAGTTTATTTTGTAGGTGCAGGTCCTGGAACAGTGGAACTGCTTAGTATAAAAGCGGAACGACTCATTAAAACAGCAGACCTTGTAATACACTATGGTGATGCAACTGCTCCTGAAATAATCGAACTTGCAGCAGCAGATATTATAAGCAGCTATGGAAAAACACTTGACGAAATCACAGATACGATAGAAACCTATGTTAAACAGAAAAAAACAGTAGTACGCATCCACAGTGGGGATCCATCTCTTTTTGGTGGGATGCTTGAACAAATCCATGCACTTGAAAGAAGAGGTATCAAGGTCGGAGTGGTGCCAGGTATTTCAGCCATGTTTGCATCAGCAGCACTTCTAAAAACACAGCTGACACTTCCAGGCGTTACTCAAACCGTGATAGTAACACGACCAGAGGAACCAATCGAAGAACTATCAAAGCATCTGGCCACCATGGTCATATTTCTTGGAGTTGAAAAGGTACAGGAGATAATAGACCGGGTAGCATATCCACCTGATACAGATGTTGCTGTGGTATACCATGCTTTCTGGCCTGACCAAAAAATAATAAGAGGAACCATATCAGATATAGCAGGAAAGGTAAAAACCGCTAAAATCAAGCATGGTGCAATCATCATCATCGGAGAAGCTGCAAACCCAAAAACAATCCTGACCATTGATCGCGGCGAATCTTGATAGCACCTTGATTGCTAACGCACTCGATTGCTAACGCACTCGATTGCTAGCGCAATCGAGAGTTATTTCCACACAACAGAGTGT
>WNEG01000085.1:20745-22009 GCA_012910725.1 Candidatus Ethanoperedens thermophilum
CAACGAAGTTGTGCAGTGCTTTTAAATGATTGCAGTTTAATACACAGTATAAGTGTATGCATTTGTTGGTGTACTTAAACGGTTGAAAGCATCATTTCGAAGAAAGCTTCGTTTTTTGATGCTTGTTGATTTTGTTGCTGTTACTGCATTATTTTATGGTATCTTTTTTTATCTGGATGTTGAAAGTAGAGTTTCTCGTTTTGCAGCAGGCAATCTTTCCTTTTCTGCAGCAGAGCTTCTAATCGTGGTTTCTGTAGTACTTTCTTTTGTGTTAACCTTCTTTTTTCATCGTGGTGATAAACATCGAAATGTTGTGCTGCTCATCGGAAGGAGGTATCCTGCATTGCATGAGAAGCTTGAAACTGCCTATGACAACCGTGAAAAGAAGAACCTGGTGCTGGATTCTTTAAGCAAAGAAGTGAAGTCTTCACTTAATACGGTGCGTTCATCTGCGCTCATCTCTCAACGTATTGTGCTGTTAAAATTGATGTTTGCTTTCACTCTTGTTCTTGGAAGTATGTTTATCACCATAAACGATGAACATGTAGATCCTGATACGATCTCTGAGATCTCTAAAGTTGCTAAAACACTAGCCGGGGCAAAAGAAGAAGATCGTATTGCTGATGGTGAGTCTTTTGATGATTTCCAGGCAGTGACTGATGAATTTTTTGGTGAGGGTGAAGGCGGAATCTATGGCAAACCAACGATTGCAAGACTTACTGGTAAGAAGATTGATCTGTTGTTATACTCTGGCTCTGGAGCCGGGTTAGAGCTTCGGAGTGCTGATGATACCAGTTTGTATGAATTTGAACAGACACCGGTATATCCAGTAGATGCAGTAGCGAGTGGAACCAGTGATGATTATGTCACAATTGCTGCGAAGAGCGATTCTGATAAACTGATTATTAACAGGTACGCTGTTGAGATGAGCAAACAATAAAGGCATGGTTCTCAAACCTGATCTATTTTGAATATCAAAAAACTTTTGAGCCGACAACTCTGGGCAGCGATACGTTTTGTCCGGGCATCCAGTTTATGCTCATAATTTTTGTATTATATTGGTTTGTTAATTTTTGTTAAATTTAGGCGCCATTATGCAAAATAAAAATTCCAGGTCTGCTCAGGCAACACGTTTTTGCGCGACAAAATCAAAGAAACTTTAATAGAGCAGAAAGACCTGTCGAATTAGAAACCGGAACTTTTAAAGCTGAATTTGATAGCCTCGCTTAACTTTTATTACCTACTGTAGTATCCCGAAATTATT
>WNEG01000022.1 GCA_012910725.1 Candidatus Ethanoperedens thermophilum
CAATAATTTCGGGATACTACAACTTTTATTACCTACCGCAACCTATTAATAGTTTGATGTGTTTTCTTTACCAAAATGACCGTAGTAGACCAATAACAAGGTCGAAAAACATATTCACTACGGAGGTAATGAATGACATCAGAACAAATCACTGAAGCAGTAAAAAAGGTTTTAGAAATTTCTCCACAAAGAGGATTTGAAGAATCTGTGGATTTAGCAATAAATCTTAGAAATCTTGATCTAACTAAGCCTCAAAACAGGATTGATGAGGAAATAATACTTCCACATATAAAAGGGAAGCCTGTAAAAATCGCAGTCTTTGCAAAAGGTGATGTGGCAGAGAGAGCAAAAGCAGCAGGTGCAGATTATATATTTGGCGAAACAGAGATAAAAGCACTTGCAAATGAGCCACCACGTGCGCGCAGTCTTGCAAATGAAGTTAATTTTTTTATTGCAGAAACTGCCTACATGCCGATGATCGGAAAATCTCTTGGGCGTGTTCTCGGTCCACGAGGGAAAATGCCAGAACCACTGACATCTGACAAAGATATTGCACAGTTGATAAATCGTGCACGCAATTCCATCAAAGTGCGTTCAAAAGACAGGACGACATTTCATGTATCAATCGGACAGCGTACTATGCAGCCAGAAAAACTTGTAGAGAATGTAGAATCAGTGATTACGAGAATGGAACAAAAACTTGAACGTGGTGCACAAAACATACGCTCGGTGTACATAAAAACAACAATGGGACCAGCAGTGAGGGTGGTATGACATGGATATGAAACGTCACAGCAAACATATCCCCCAGTGGAAAAAAGATGAGGTAGAACATCTCAAAAACAAGATAACGTCTTATCCAGTGGTTGGCATCGTTTCAATGCGAGATATACCAGCAAAACAACTACAGGCGATAAGGAGAAGTCTTCGAGGTGTTGCCGAGCTTAAAATGTCAAGAAACACTTTTATAGATCGCACTCTTGACAACTTTGAAGATAATATGATACAGTTGAAGGACTATGTATCAACCCAAACAGCAGTCATTTTCACAAAGAAGAATCCATTTGCACTATACAAGATGCTTGAAGCAAGCAAATCTCCAGCTCCCATCAAAGGAGGAAATATTGCACCTTCAAACATCATAGTGGAAAAGGGGCCAACATCCTTTCCACCAGGACCTATTGTAGGTGACCTGCAGAATGCAGGAATACCTGCGGCCATCGAATCCGGGAAAGTAGTAATTAGAGAAACAAAAACTGTTGCAAAAGAAGGAGATACAGTATCAAACAAACTTGCAACCATGCTTTCACGACTGGAGATATACCCGCTTACGATAGGACTTGACATGAAAGCAGCTTATGAAAATGAGCTCATCTTCAAACCAGAAGACCTTGCAATCGATGAACAGGAATATGCAGACAATCTGTTACAAGCAGCACAGTTTGCATTCAATCTCTCGGTTAACACAGCATATCCAACAAAAACAACCATCGAATCCATCCTTATAAATGCAGCATCGCAATCAAGAAATCTTGCCATCAACTGTGAAATTATCATGCCTGAAACCATGGGGACACTGCTTACAAAAGCATACAGCCAGATGTTATCGCTTTCAGACAAAGTGATGGGGAAGGATGTAGACAACACAGCAGAGGTCGCAGAAAAACCAACGGTTAGCGAATCTGCAAAACCACAAGCAGAAGAGAAACAGGAAGAAGAGAATCAAGAAGAGGCAGCAGCTTGACTTGGCTCACTGTTCGAATAAAATATAAGATTTATACTTTTCAAGGTGAATAAATATGGAATATATATATGCAGCACTTTTATTGCACAAAGCAGGAAAAGAAATAACAGAAGAAAACGTTAGCGCAGTAGTTAGCGCAGCAGGACTTGAAGTGGATACTGTACGTATAAAGGCACTTGCAGCAGCTCTTGATGGTGTAGACATTGATGAAGCAATCTCTAAATCAGTTGTTGCAGCACCAACGACAGCCGCTACCACAGTCGCACAAGCAGAGGCACCTCTCGAAGAAGTAAAAGAGGAGAAGAAGGAAGAAGCAGAGGAAGAAAAAGCAGAGGAAAGCGGAATGGAGGGACTCGGTGCACTGTTTGGTTAATTAAAACTTAGACGGAAAAATTGGGGGATTAAACATCTCTATTTTTTTAGTTCTTT
This sequence comes from Candidatus Ethanoperedens thermophilum, assembly GCA_012910725.1. Lineage (GTDB taxonomy): Archaea > Halobacteriota > Methanosarcinia > Methanosarcinales > EX4572-44 > Argoarchaeum > Argoarchaeum thermophilum. Next base: position 2,174 of record WNEG01000022.1, read on the forward strand.
ATTAATCCCCTTTACATCTATCTCCATGATAAGTCAAATAAATGGAGAATCTCCTCTAAATCGAAATGTATATGCTGAAGCAGATGTTTAACATCTTGATATAGTTCTTGGTGGAACAAACCAGGACAACTTTTTAGTATTTCCATATCAAACGTGTCACAGCTCGCACATCTTCGCCCTGGCTGCGTGCTATGTTGAGGAGTGCATCATATTGTTGGTTGGTTACAATTCTCGGTACTGGTTTGGATGTTTCAGCACTAAGCATCAGGTCGAAAAACCTTGCTTCACTTTCTGAAAGCTTGAGTGTAGAATATTGCCCGGTGTGAGGTTTAAAACTTGGATTATCTTCTTCTGAAATGTCTGAAATGAGGTTTGCAAACCTTGTTGAAGGTATTGGTTCAATAATACTGACAAACACATCTTCCAGCATCGCATCCTCAACAAAGTCTCGTGTAAGCTCATAATCCTTCTCTGTTTCAAAAGGATGTCCCACTATAAAAGAGCCTGCAACATGAACACCCTGCGAACGCGTGTATTCTACTGCATCCATCGCTTTTTCAATGCTTATTCCTTTATGCATGTGTTTCAGGATGCTATTGCTGCCAGATTCAATTCCAAAAAATACCCATCCCATAGTATAGCGTCTGATTGCTTCAAGCACTTCTTCGTTGACATAGTCAACTCGCATGTCAGGGACAGAGAGATTTCTGGGACCAGTAATTCCTGAGATATCCCTCAGCAGTTCAATGAGTAAGTGCGATATCTCTTCTTTATCGTACCCATAGAGCGAGCCTGTGCCGCCACTAACAGCAATCTTTTGCACTCCTGCCTTTTTGAATGCCCTGACCTCGGCAAGTATGTCTTTTCGATCGCGGCTTCGAATAGTCTGCCCAAAAAAACCTGGCACCTGGCAAAAATCACAATTGCCAAGGCAGCCTCGATGAGTCTCGATGTAGACGTTTGCACCACGCACGTTCTGACGTGCAATATCACCAGGGATTAACGGGAGAGGACGTGTTAGGTTCGTTAAGAAGGGGCGTTTTTTTGTTTCAACAATATTGCCGTTATCATCTCTGAAAGCAATGCCTGAAACATCCTCACTGATACCTCTTTCTAACAAATCAAGCACGATTTCTTCACCTTCTCCAACAACCACACACGAGACATTCGAGAGCTCACCAAGTACGATGTGTGGATATGCGCTTACAGGTCCACCGACAAAAACCATCTTTCCCCCCAACACCCCAAAAAACTTTTTTATATTATTATCGATCAATTGTAAAGTGGAATGCAAACTAACAAAAACAGTATCAGTGTTTGCATGAAGCTCCTTAGTCAGTACAACATTATAACCCGCGTCACGTAGTATTCCACCAATTACCATTGAACCATACGTGTAAATTTTAGGTGAAACGATAGTAATCATTCTATTTTTCAAAAACAATCAACCAATAGACTGTGTCGTTCAGTACTCTATAAAACACTGATGCCATACCGATAAACGTTTATAGTGTTATGAAGAACAAAAGTAATGATATAATATGCCTGTTACTACTACCATTGGTAGAAAATCTCAATATATTGATTGTCGTGCAGAAATTGGTGTTGGAGTGTCTGCCGGGATTGCTCAACGCGGTACTATTGGTCTTGCCCTCAAGTACGATGTATTAGTACTCGGCATGTCAGGTACGCGAAGACATGTATTTAAACCGGTCTGCGAGATCAGCATGGGACTTCGGGAACGCGGTATTGAACTCAGTGTGATGATTTTAAGCACTGGTGAAGGTGTTCCAGAGGATTTTCCAGGAACGTTTGCAATAAAAGATACGTTCATGCACCTTACACCAAAAGAACTGGAACAGATGAAACCAGCAAAGGTGTTAATCGCTCATTTTGGAAATGTTAAGCGACATGTGCTCTACAAAGCCAGGATGCTCCTTCGAAACATTGATAGACCATGTATAATTGTCTGCCAGACGCCCATAGATTTTGAAGATTTTGCAGAATTGGGTGTGCGAACTTTGTATGTGCGACCAATAGAAGAAAATGTGGGAACCAAAGGCTACGTTTCAGGCATCGTCACTGATGTTGCCCGTGGTGTTAGCTGCCCTAAATCCAAAATTGATGAAACTGCCAGAGAAGTGTGGATTAGTATGCCACCATCATACACCGAACCGTCACTACCACTTGAAGCTGGAAGAACTGCACGATATGTGCCCACCAGAACGAAAGGAGTTATTGAAGACATCCAGAATGACGAACAGGGCTGGTGGGCAAAATTAGAGGGCAAAGACCTGTGGTATCACACAAGCAAACTTGAATATATATAAAAGAATTTTTTTTAACTTTGTCGGCAAGTAAATATCTTTGCAACTTGATTAATTCGTAATCAAGAGTTTTTCTGCACACGTAGTGTGCAGCAGTCAAGAATTGTTTTTTGTACAACGAAGTTGTGCAGTACTTCGCAATCAAGAGTTTTTCTGTACAACGAAGAGTTACAATCAAGAGTTATTTCTGTACAACGAAGTGTGCAGTTTCTTGAACGGCTTTCAATCCGCTTTCTGTGATCGTGACTCTGTAGGATGGAGTACCTGACGCGCTCTCTTTCGAAGAGACTTCATCGATCCTGATGAGTCCGATTGTGTGAAGGAATGCACAGTTTTTCTTGACTGTTGTGTTGTTGGCTCCTACCTTTTTCGCCAGCAAATAGAATGAATAGACCTTTTCATCACTCAACTGCTTTAAAATTTTAATCTTTATCTCATCATTAATATTCAGTTCCATCTAATATCTTGTGAATGATGCCAACATCTTTATATAGGATAATTACATGTTTACGGTAGGACTAACGTGGATACGTTGGCTATCTGAGAAGTGAAAGAAGGATAGAGAGAAGCATGACGGACGAGATTGCAGCGGCTGATGAGTACGACGCGCGGATTCGCAGCATCTCCGAATCCATGAGAATTCACAAGGGTATATAAACATAAAAGGAGGTTACAGAAAATGGAATCAATTAAAGAGATCGTAAATCTATCTGAAGGCGAACAGGTGATTAGAGAATACCACGCAATAGAGCAGTACGGGATTCTCAAAAAGCTCGATGGTAAGATAGCTTTGACAAATAAACGGGTAATAGCATATAGCAAAGCAAGATGGACGCTTGGAGAATATGAGACGATAAATGAGAATAATCTTGATGGAATCGAGGGCGTGGCGATAGCATCAGGGTTTGACGTTTCATTGAGTCTTCTCATAGGAGGTATCGCAGCCGCAATAGTAGGGCTAATCGTAATGGTGTCTGGAGAGATAATAGGCGGGATACTTACATTGATCGTAGGAATAGTGCTGGCAATATTATCGTTTGGGAGAGAATATGCCGTAGAGATAAGGACTACTAACGGCGGTACCGGTGAACCTATTAATTACCCGTTTATAAGAGCAAAGGGATTTGCGGTCGCTAAAGTGTGCGGTCCTGATGCAGATGTGTTGATGAAAGGGTTGGGTGCGATGATAAGTGACATAAAACTTCGTGGAGAGAAGCTTCTCGAAAAATTAAAGTGCCCAAATCCAGGGTGCAATTATGTGAGACCATTTGATGAAAACCCGCCGAAGCACTGCCCAGAATGTGGGGCGAGTTGGGGCGAGTAGCAATAGTGGCTAACAGAGAATAGAAGTTTGGAAAACTGCAAAAGAGAGATTTAACGGGTAGTAGATATGAAGGGCAAGAAAATAAAACTAAAAGGGTGAGAAAAAATGAAAAATGGAAACATAGCAAGTTTAACAGCCATAGTAGTAATCGCATTAGTGGTGATGTTTTCGGGATGTATCGGATCAAAAACCCCGATTCATGATATCCATGAAAATCCCGATAAGTATGTTGATAAGGAAGTCACGATTAAGGCAACGGTAAAGGGACTAACATTATCATCCGCCCCTTCCAGTCATTACCACCACAGTCCAGATTGTAGCGGATTTTGGATTAGCGACATAGAAAAGTTCGAAGGTGGGTTGTCTTCTCCCGATGATATATTTGTAGCATATGATGGCAATACACCTATTAAACATCGCGAAGATTTCAAGGATGAGTGGGGTAGACCGATTGGGATTCGTACTGTAAAAGTTAAAGGTGTTGTTAGATATGAACTTCTTCGCGGAGCGTATTCATGCTTTTATATAGAGGGAGAATCATGGGAATTTGTTGATTGAAAAAAAGGGACGATAAAAAATGTCCAGATGTTGGTGTGGTCGGGGCTAATATCCAAGTCACATTTCTTTCACTCCAAGTTTCAAACATCTGAGAACACAGAAATCAGAACCAATACGCCATATAAGGCAGCCCACAATAAATAATTTACCCAAATGCAGTCCCTATGGTGACATCCCAATTTGGTAAATTCTCCAATCTTTTAACCTTCTCTTCACAGATTTTCATCGCTTCTTTTGTTAATTTCATTCCGTTCTGGTAAACTTTGTCGATAAGATGGACGTAATGTGGCGGTAGCTGTTGTGAATGATGCTGATGTCATTGTTATATGGAATTGTCGGCATATGGCAAATATTGAAAAGAAAAGGATGTTCAATGCAGTAAATATGTTATTAGGATACAAGCAGGTAGATATTGTTACGCCTATGGAGGTGATTGGATTTGGCTAAGTGGAAATATAAATCGTTGGAATGGATTCATGAAATAAGAGAAGAAAATTATGAAAAGACGAAGGAAAAAGATTTGAGAGCCGTTATTGAGAATAATTTTAAAATGGCAAAGATCATAGTATCTAAATTGACTGCATAAAAAAGCGTATCAAACTCGGGTGTCCTCTCTGATACTTTGTGTCCTCATTTTTACCTTTTCCAGACTTCGTTGTGATATTGCACCTAATGACTACTTTCAATCAGTCAAGCCGCCAGTTGTTACAGAGAATATCGCTTCACCCTCTGGCAGATTTGGAGAATCTACCAACCGTGCAATACGTTTTTCGCCCTTTGACTTGCGAAGGTAAATTCGAAACGTTGATGTGTGCCCTACGATGTGTCCACCAATGGGTTTGGTTGGATCTCCAAAGAATGCATCTGGCTTGGACATAACCTGGTTTGTCACCATGACCGAAGCGTTGTTTAACCCGGAAAATCGCATGAGATCATGCATGTGTTTGTTGAGCTTTTGCTGTCGATCTGCAAGTGTACCGCGTCCAACGTACTCTGCTCTAAAGTGTGCGGTGAGAGAGTCCACAATCAACAGGCGCACAGGATATTCTGTACTTTTAAGTTCTTCTGTAAGCTTTGATGCTGCATCGACAAGAAGTATCTGATGATTAGAATTGTACGCATGAGCTACATGTATCCGTTTTAAGAACTCTTCAGTTTCAAGCTCAAGCTCAAGTCTCTCCGCCGCCCCCTTGACCATGTGTGCAATCCTCTCAGGTCTAAACGTGTTCTCTGTGTCTATTATCACAACAGAACCATTCAATCCATGATGTTCAACTGGAAGCTGTGCGTTCACAGCAAGTTGATGTGCCACCTGCGTCTTACCCGAGCCAAATTCTCCATAGAATTCTGTTATCGATTGAGTTTCCACACCACCACCAAGAAGACGATTGAATTCACTGCTGCCAGTCGTGAGCTTCTGTATGCTTTTGCGCCGTTCAAGTACCACATCACCAGTCTCGAAGCCACCAACATCAGCAGCCTGCCTTGATGAATTAATGATCTTGGCTGCGGTACTTTCACCTATCTCAGCAGCTGCGACAAGTTCAGAAGGTGATGCAACAGCAACTGCTTCAATAGTTGTAAAACCAGCTTCTTTCAGCTTCTCTGCTGTTGCAGGACCAACACCCGGAAGGTCTTCAAGGGCTATTTTTTCAGTCATATTACACTCCGATGCTTAACCATCGCTGACCACTATGTTATTGATATAAGTTAAACCTTTGCAGTTTTGGAACTTTTATGGCATAAACCACAGAGGATATGGGGGGGCACAGGGATTGGTTTTGGGTGATAAAAGTGCATATCTGTGATAGAAAGTTATAAAAAAACAGATGTGGTTCAGTATCATTTAAGCGAAACCAATAGGTAGTAAAATGTTTAATATTATGGTATTATATCTCGACAATACCGTTAAATACTGTAACCAGGAAGACGGAACAGATAATTATGGAGATCATACGCAAGAGTAGTTGTTCTTTGAAGTTTGCAACAAACAGCAAACAAGAGACACT
>WNEG01000101.1 GCA_012910725.1 Candidatus Ethanoperedens thermophilum
GAGTTAAACCATCTAAACCCTGTTCATTCCAACTTCTAATCCATCCACAAACAGTCGCAGGACTGCAGTTAATTCTATTAGCAATCTTTGTCGCACTCAATCCATCATATGCAAAGAGTACTATCTCTATATTCCTGTATAGCCTTGCATCCTTCGTTTTTTTCTGTGTCTCAATCAATTCATTCCTTGGGACATGCCCCTTTATTCTTATTTTTGCTGCCATATGCGTAACTTAGGAACACGTAGTATATATACATTCAAAGAGTTTATCAATACACTATATTTTCTAAAAAAGTAATTCGTGAGTGTGAATTTATCTGTTTTCTTTTTATACCCGGTACCGGCATAAACTGCGCTTTTTTCATTGGCGGAACCAAACCAATATCACCTATAAACAATGGCATAAGCCTTCGTTTGCATCGCAGTTTCAGAGATTTAAAAAGCTCAAGTTGTGACGGTGTGAAGTATAAACAATCTCATTTCTATCATCTTAAACTTTATTCTATTCCAATCCAAAATCCCCCTCCTTCAGCTCTCTCGTCCTCAATTCATACTCCTTTATCTTCTCATAAGGCTCTTCCGCCAATTTATCCAAATTCGGATTCATCTCATCCAGCATCCTCCATATCGCTTCCGTGCACATAAATTTAATATCACGACCACTCATCTTATGCTCAACGCAGTACTTTGCCAGTTTATCATAAAGCAAGTAATCCCCCAGCCCAACTCCTTTCTTCTCCGTATGTATCCTTAATATCTCCTTACACGCCTCAAAATCAGGTAAAGGTATCTCAATCTTCTTCCCGAACCTGCTCATTACTGCCTCGTCTATTGCATCAGGTGTATTCGTTGCCGCAACGACCAGCACAAATTTCTTCTCACTTGTTTTAGAACCAAACCCATCCAGCTCCGCAAGCAATGTGGATAATCCTCTTCTTGATTCTTCATCTATGTCCGCACCTCTGCTGAGTGCAATCGAGTCGAACTCATCAATAAACACCACCGAAGGAGCTTCTTCTCTTGCTACCTCGAACAATGCAGACATGATTTTTGGCGATTCACCATAATATTTCGACAGCATCTGACTTACTTTCACATCGAAAAAAGTTGCATCTATATTCCTTGCGACTGCTGCTGCCATGAGTGTCTTTCCTGTTCCCGGGGGTCCGTAAAAGAGAATCGTATTCCATGCTTCGATTGCTCTTGGCTTGTTCTCTATTATTCCTATTACAACCGACTTCTTTATCAGGTCTTTTACTTCTTCCAAGCCGCCGATGGATTCCCAGGATGGCAAGTTCCCCTTCTCCTTTCGCATGATGTTATCCCCGATATATTGCGCGAATCCTGCCTTTTCTCCTCCTCCATGCTCTTTCTTAGCTCCTCTTGCGCTGACTGGTTTCATCTTCTTCAACTTCGCCGAAGCATCCACGAACTTCTCAAACGCATCATAATACTCCTTCTTTTTAGTCTCGTCTCCAGTCTTTTTCACCAGAATCTCGCAGTGTTTACTGCATTTCTGATATTCTTCACTCGCTTTTTCATAGTCTCCGCTATCGTAATACTTCTTTGCGTTCTCCTTGCATTCTTTTATCTTGTCCAGGTATTCCTGCTCTAATAGCTGGTTCATTTACTGATGCTCCTAAATTTACAACTTTTCAAGGTTTTCAAAATACTCATCTTAATCGTTTCTTCATCTCTTTGTACACTTGCTTTCGTTTCTCTACAATCAATATCCAGATTTCAGCTTCTTTAGCCATATAAACAACTCTTAGATTCCCGATTCTGAGACGAAAACAATTTGGAATACCTTTAACGGATTTATATCTCGTGGGATTCTCTTTTATCTTCCTCAATGCACCCGAAAGCTTCTCCTTGTCCTTTTTGTCAAGCTTCTTTACATCTTTCTCAAATAACGGATGTGCTCTCAATTTCATTTTAGCATATCCAATATCTCTTCTTCACTGAGCCCTTCTATCCCTCTTTCCACATCTTCCGCTCTCTTTTTCACTTCTTTCATAAATTGCGGTTCCGTCAATATTTCCAACTCGTCCAACCTGTATTCTATTTCTTCAATTATTGCTCTAATCTTTTCTCTATTCACCAACACCATATCTTGTGACATCTTTTTTTTCGCCTCCTATTTCTATTACCTCAAAAACCTAACTATCCACACATCAACCAGATTCGTGCAGAAAGCTTAATCCCGGTATCGCCGTCTTAAAGTTCAATTCGACAGCAAAAATTTTCTTCCGCAGTTTGACTTTCTCCTTGCCGACTTCCTTTATCATTTTATTAATCCGTTCCACAATATCTACTGAGAAATATCTTTCTCTGCACTGCTGCAAACCCATGCTGGCACGTCTTTTACCACTACCACCTTCTCTCCCACTTTTTTAATTACTTCCATCTTTTTTCTCTCCATTTCTCCATCACAAATGCTGCACGGTTCCATATTCTCATTTACCTCCTTTCCTTCTCAATCTGAAGTTTTATCTTTCTTGCTCTTCAATTAGGCTAAAGCAACCTCTCGCACACTTTCCACTCGCACATCTAACTCTCCTACAATCTTCTGAATAGCATCTACTACATCGCCTTCGAAGTATGGCTCACCGCATTGCTCGCAAATCCATGCCTGGACTTCATCAATGAGCAAATGGTATCCTTTTTTATTTATCGTGTAGATGGTTTTTCCTTTTTTCATTTCTCCTCCACAGAAATAACATTTCATTTTTGTTTCACCTCCTTGTTTTCATGTCTTCTTCCCATTTCGTAGGATTGGGGATATATGCTGTTATTATCGCCATATTCGCTTCCAGGAATCCATTCGTTTCGCCCTCTGAAACGAATCTGGTGAGATATTCAGCTTCATCTCTACTTATCTTATCCCACCACTGCTTTCTGATATATTCTGCTATCCCTTTGAGCTTCTCCAGATCCATCTCTGGACTTGCTACTATCTTCGGTAACTTGTTCAACCTTTCTAAAACATCTATCTCCATTTTCATACCTCCGTTATATCATACTACTGTATTATACTTCATAGTGTTTAAAACTTTCGATTTTTTTACTTTCGTCATTTTTGAGATTATTATTGACCACTTTATTCTCCATCCACTTTTACACTGAAGTAAGAGAAATCTTCGATTAAATCATCTTTCAGCGATTTCAACGCTTCTTCTGTCCCTTCCAAACGAATATCTGCTGTTGTTTCCCCCCTCTGCTCTTCTTGTAAAACGACTTTTACGTTAACCCCACCTTTACCTTTCCTCATGTACACTCCATATTCCATCTCAGAAAAATTGTCGCTGAGATACCTGTGTTCATTGAGAATGGTATTCTTCTTGCTAAAAATAAAGCTGATAAGCTTCTCCACCGACTTTATATTATCTTTAAATGCCACTTTCAAACTTTCAACCCTCTTTTCTGGTTCTACCCTCTCTATCTCTGCTTTGTATGTCTCTACTCTTCCTGCGCTTATCTTGGAATACAACTCCTCAAGGAAATCGCTGACTTCGCCTTCATCTAAATCTGTCTTTACAACGATCGCTTTCACCTCTCCCACTTTCCCCTTCCGTTTCCTCTTATATTCTTCTCTCCACTTGTCTATAACATAGCGCACTCGCTTCTTCTCAGTGTCGTCTGCGCAATCCATGACGATGATGTGTGTTGTCATTGCTATACCCTAATCTATTATAGTATATAAAACATTAGTATTTTTTACGATTGTATTTGATATCTCACTTTGATAGCGTCACACAATTGATCGTTTCTGAATTCCCTGCTATCCAAAAACCTCTTCGAAATGCTTTAGCCTTGTATTGTCCTTCTCTTCAGTATTCTTGACATATAGAAAAATATAAACGTAGCATTTGGGACTGCACGAATACATCCAAAAAACCATAAGGATAATGTAATATAACAATCAGTATATCCAGATGAAGGTAGATCATTATGAGTGTATTAAATACAATAAAGCTTCGCCGCAGCATACGTGCGTTTAAAGACCAAGAGGTTGAAGAAGAAAAACTCCTGCAAATACTGGAAGCAGCAAGGCTTTCACCATCCCCCAAAAATCTGCAGGAGCGCATATTTATTATAGTGAAAGATAGAGAAAAACGAGAAGCACTTGCGGATGCAGCACTTGGACAAAAATTTGTTGGTGAGGCGCCAGTAGTAATTGCAGCGTGTTCTGTTAATACGGAATACGTCATGCCCTCCGGACAATCTGCTTATCCTATTGATATTACCATAGCATTAGACCATATAACACTGCAGGCGGTCGCAGAAGGGCTTGGTACCTGCTGGATAGGTGCATTTGACGAGAAAAAAGTAAAAAAAATACTAAATATACCAGAGAGTGTTAGAGTGGTCATGCTGCTGCCAATTGGGTATCCAAAAGTCATTCCAGAACCAACGCAGCGGAAAAAAATTGAGGAGATAACCATGTTGGAAGAATGGGAAAGAGGCAAATAAAAGCAACAATAATTTTTTAACTTGCACGTCGAGAGCTGTTATTTTGCTATGCGCCACTTGATCAGCACACCACTATCCAACGATTCTGCTGATATGAGTGTTAGTCTGGTAGTCTCATCGGAAGCAGCATACCCACTGCCATCGACAAGAGTTGGGGAAGTGAAACCACCGATGATCTGGTTTGAGATAAAGGTGTAAATTTCATCAACGAGCCTTTCATGTATAAGGCTCCAGTTGAGAGTGGCACCACCCTCGACCATAATAGTATTGTATCCGCGATGTTTTAGCTCTTCGAGTGCTTTATGCAGATCTACTTTGTCATTTCCAGCGATTATGATGTTTGCTCGTTGTTTAAGGATGGCAAGCTTTTCTTTATCTGCTTTTCTTGTAGTGATAATGATGCGTTCTCCTTCGCCTTTTTTGAACAGGTCTGCATCAGGTGGTATACGAGCACGGCTGTCAATGACAACGCGCGCCGGGTTCTGAGGCAACCCATCTCTCTGCCTCATCTCCCGGAGCTGTGATGATTTTACAGTAAGACTTGGGTCATCAGAAAGGACGGTTTCAATTCCCACCATTATGGCATCGCTTTTAGAACGCAGTTCGTCAACACGTGCAAAATCGAGCCTACCTGATAATCTAAACTGCCTGCGCTCACTGCTTGCAATCTTTCCATCCGCACTCATTGCAGCATTGATAAACACGTATGGAAGGCTCATAGATTTCTTACAAGTCTTGCAATATCGTCACCTACTTCCAGGGTGGTGTTACTCCCACCAAGGTCATAAGTTCTAACTTTACCTGTTGTAAGGTTTTCTTCAATGGCTCTGACAATGGTATCTGCTGCTTGTTTTTCTCCAAGTTGTTCAATTAACATGGCGCCTGCCCAGATAGTAGCTATAGGATTTACTTTGTTTGCACCCTTGTACTTTGGCGCACTTCCATGTATTGGTTCAAACATGCTTGTGCCCTCCGGGTTGATATTTCCGCCTGGAGCAAGCCCGAGCCCACCCTGTACCATGGCACCGAGATCAGTGATAATGTCACCGAACATGTTGGGTGTTACCACAACATCAAACCATTCAGGGTTTTTGACAAACCACATGGTGACAGCATCCACAAAGTTAAGATCAGTTGTAACCTCTGGATACTCTTCCGCAATAGTGGCGAACTCTTCACGCCAGAACCCATAGATATCTGACAGCACATTTGCTTTATCCACTGACGAGAGATGTTTTCTTCTTTGTTGTGCAAGATTGAAAGCATAGTACATCACACGTCGAGCACCCTCTTTGCTGATAACTCCAATCTGGTATGCAATCTCCTCGCTATCAGTTTCAATATCAAGCTCGAATTTAGCATTGTATATGCTGCGGTGTACTTCAAGTACATCCCTTGCCCTTCCTTTGCTTAACCTCCCCCCGATTCCTATATAAAAGTCTTCGGTATTCTCCCGCACGACCACAAAATCAATATCTTCCGGGGTTTTATCCTTGAGGGGGGTCCATACGCCGCGCAGAAGCTTTACTGGCCGCAGGTTAATATACTGGTCAAAATAGAACCGCATAGCAAGAAGTATGCCTTTTTCAAGCACCCCAGGAGTTATTCGGTCATCTCCTACGGAACCAAGGTAAATCACTGGATAGGATGAAAGTTCTTTTAGTGTATCCTCTGAAATTAATTCGCCAGTGGCAAGATAATGATCTGCCCCATGTGGATAGTATATCCACTCAATATCAAAGCCGAACTGCTCACCTGCTGCATCAAGAACCTTGCAACCTTCTGCAATGATCTCTGGACCGATACCATCGCCTGGAATAACTGGAATTTTATATTGTGTCATAAATATTACCTTTCATTGAACGTATAGGAAAGTATAAACGCACTCGATTGCTTTGCGCAACTTGACTACTTCGTAGTCGAGAGTTACTTTTCTGTAAAGCGCAGCTTTACAGCAACGAAGTTGTGCAGTTTCTTGATACAAGCTGTCTTGCATATTCAATAAGCCCGCCACATCGCACGATAGTCTGAAGAAAATCTGGAAGCGGCATCGCATGATATGCCTCATTCAGTGTCTTATTGATGATAGTCCCTGTGTTAATATCAACCTCAATCTCATCCGCATCTCTAATTTTATCAGCATCAGCACATTCCAATACAGCAAGCCCGATATTAATAGCATTTCGAAAAAAAATGCGGGCAAAGGACTTTCCAATAATATAGCTTATACCTGCACCCTTGAGTGCAAGAGGAGCGTGCTCTCTTGATGAGCCACAACCAAAATTGTTACCTGCAACGATAATATCTCCTGTTTTCACATGTTTTGCGAATTCCGGTCGCACACCCTCAAAAGCGTGCTCTGCAAGCAGAACAGGATCATTGATAACAAGGTAACGACCAGGAATTATCGCATCAGTATCAATATTATCACCAAACTTCCACACATTACCACTCATGGTTCGCCTAATGACTTCAAAGGCTTATAAATTCTTCCATTACTGCACACAACGTGAGCAAAAATTACTAGCAACGTATCGAAGGATTTTTTTGTTCGCAAAGTAACAAAGTTTGGGAACAGCGCTAGAGTTGATTGTCCAACTGAGTATTTTGGCCGTACGGTTTACCTGGTGATAGTATGCCCACATCTTATCAAATATCTATAGATGTTAGTTAGATGGGGCTATCTCATATAGACATATTGTTCGGAGATATTATAGTTACGAACATATTAATGTGGTGTGATAAATCAGGGGGCAATTTCCCGATCTTTGACGTTGCCCCGGTACTGTCTGGATAGCAACCATCTTCACTTATTTAGATGTAAGAAAAAAAGCCATATTGGCACCATAGAAGTGCAATACATCATTTGACGAATTCTTTAAATAGTATTAACAAGTAGAACAAAATATGATTTTCCAGGATACGGAGTTTATGCTTAAAAAAGCTATTAGCTTCCATGGGCATCAGTGTCCGGGACTTGCAATGGGGATACGTGTGTCACAGGTTGCACTGCGAGAACTTGGAAAACCTTCTAAGGATGAAGAGATGGTTGCAATTGTTGAGAACAACTCCTGTGGCGTGGATGCGATTCAGGCGCTCGTTGGCTGTACATTTGGCAAGGGAAACCTGGTTTTCAATGATTTTGGTAAATATGTTTATACGTTTATGAACCGTGAAAATAACAGATCATTGAGAGTTTCTATAAAAAAAGAGGCTGTTATAACAGACAAAAGACATTTGGAACTCTTTACTAAGATTAAGGAGAAAACAGCAAGCCAGGATGAAACAGGTGAGTTTAAACAACTGCATATTAAAAAAAGCAACGAAATACTGAACTTACCTGAAGAGGATTTACTGATTATAAAAGAAGTTACTCCAGAACCAATTCCAATGGCACAGATCCACGAATCAGTGGAATGTGTCAGGTGTGGCGAGTCTGCAATGGAGACAAGGATCCGTTTGTTAAACGGTGAGCCGCACTGCATTCCATGCTTTAATGAATTAACAGAAGACAATGTAATGAACAACCAATTAATAAAAGAGGTAGAATAAATGACTAATGTGAAACAAATACTGATTGCAGCTTCAATCATTTGCCTGTGTATATCTACATCGGTAATAAGTGCTGCATCTGAAAAAGAAATTAGAATTGCAGATAAAGCTGGTGATTGGGGGTATCCATCCCCGTACCTTGCCTATGCAAGAGGTCCTGGATACGTGAGGATGCAGTTCATCTTTGATACGCTGGTATGGAAGAATGAAACCAATGGTCCAATCCCACTGTTAGCAGAAAACTGGGAATACCTTAAAGATGAAGATGCCTATGTCTTTAATCTGGTAGAAAATGCAAAATGGCACGATGGGACGCCAATAACTGCCAGTGATGTTGCTTTTACCATACGCTACATGAAAGGCCATCCTTATGGCTGGGTCGTTCTCGATCGAGTGGATCGGGCGGAGGCAGTCGATAAATACACGGTAAAGATCTATATGAGCGGCCCGTATGCTCCATTCATGGAAGATATTGGCGGCACAATGCCAATCCTTCCCGAGCATATCTGGAAGGATGTTGAAAATCCGATGGACTATGTGGAACCTGGTGCATTTGTAGGGTCTGGTCCATTCAAGTATGCTGATTTCAGTAAAGAGCATGGAACATACAAGTATGAGGCGTTCGATGAATACTATCTCGGTAAGCCAATTATTGATCAGTTGATCTATGTGAAAACTGGCGATCCGCAGATGGCATTGCAACGCGGCGAAGTTGATCTTGCATCGATAAAATCTGAGATGGTAGATGCCATGAAAGAAAAAGGTTTTATCGTTATAGCAGGTCCGCATTACTGGAACAAGAAACTGATGATTAACCACAACAAGCAGCCTCTTGATAATATCGTATTCAGGCAGGCACTGGCTTATGCGATTAACCAGAGTGAGTTTGTGGATAAATCGCTTAGAGGGTATGGAAAGCCTGCAAGTTATGGGTTAATTTCAAGTGAGAGTGTGTGGGCAAGTCCGAATGTTCCAGATTATCCCTACAATCCAGAGAAGGCAAAGGAATTAATTGAATCACTCGGTTATGAATGGGACAATGGTGTTTTCATAAAAGATAAAAAGCCTCTTAAACTTCAGGTACTGGTCTCAATGATCGGGGTTGGTGGGCAGCCTGCACCCGATCGGGATGGAGAAATCCTGAATGATCAGCTTGAAAAAGTCGGGATACAGGTTGAGTTGACCTCCCTTGACACGAAGATGGTCGATAAGAAGGTGATAAACCGGGATTTT
Organism: Candidatus Ethanoperedens thermophilum; assembly: GCA_012910725.1. GTDB lineage: Archaea > Halobacteriota > Methanosarcinia > Methanosarcinales > EX4572-44 > Argoarchaeum > Argoarchaeum thermophilum. Next base: position 9,259 of record WNEG01000101.1, read on the forward strand.
GATCTTGCAATATCCGGGCACGGCGGCATTGGAGCCGATCCAAAGATTCTCTATGAAAAGACAATCCAGGTTCCAGGTTCCAAGCCAAGTCCAAATACTGCCAGATACAACAAGAGCGAGGAGTTAAATGAATGTCTCGATGGTTTGATGCATGAGATGGATGCTTCAAAAAGACTTGAGGCAGTCCATGAGGCACAGAACATCTATGCCAGAGAACTCCCGGCAATCTCGCTTTATTGCCCGACATGGTATTACGCCTACAATCCGGATGCTGGCGTGGAGTGGTTCTACACCACCGGAGGAATTGCCAAAGGAATCCCGATCCCGCAGAACAAACTTGCCCTGATAGGGGCTGGAGCGGGAGAGAGCACAACAGCAGCCATGCAGAAAGAGCAGCAGGAAAGCCCAATCATATCCTTTTCGGTGGTGATGGCAATACTGATACTGGTTGCATTTTATCTCAAGCGACACTGAAGGAAGCAGCAGATAGCAATGAGGAATAAAACAGCAAAGATCATCATGGTCTATCTGCTGACCATATTTTTCCTTCTTTTACTCAATTTTTTACTGCCCCGACTTCTTCCCGGCGATGTAATACTCGCGATGTATAGTGGTTATGAGGTGACAATCACTGATGAGCTATACAACGAACTTGTCCAACTGCATGGGCTTGATAAACCACTTCATGTGCAGTTTTTCATATATTTGGTGCAGCTTGCACATGGAAATCTTGGATATTCATACATCTACCACGCATCTACAACCACGCTCATAATGGATGCGCTGCCATGGACAGTGCTTCTTGTCTGCACCTCGTTTATTCTCTCAGCCGTCATTGGAATGATACTTGGTGTAGAAAGTTCATGGGTGCGAGGTAGAAGAGCTGATCGGTCATTACTGGTTTCCATGCTGGTGATTGATGGTGTCCCCTCCTTAGCTATAGGAGTCCTTTTTCTTACCATCTTTAGTTTGTATGGTGGATGGTTTCCAACATCCGGGGCAATGACGTCATACTCGAATCTCGCAGGCATTGCACACATCAAAGATATCCTCTGGCATCTGATACTGCCACTTACAACGCTCACTCTTTCCCAGATTCCAGGCGATTATCTTCTGATCAGAAACAGCATGATACTGACGATTCGTGAGCCTTATGTACTCACTGCCCGTGCAAAAGGCATTAAAGAGAGAAAAATAAAGTATTTTCACGCTGCAAGAAATGCGATACTACCATTTTTTACACGCATCGGGATCAGGCTTGCATATGTGATAACTGGCGTACTTTTCATTGAAACGATATTTGCTTATCCAGGGCTTGGGCTTTTAACATATAATGCAATATCGAATCGTGACCTTCCGCTGCTGCAAGGAATTCTTACCGTATCAGTGCTGCTGGTACTTTTAATCAACATTATTGTGGATTTGCTCTATAAAAAGATAGATCCGAGGGTTGAATATGCATATTAGACCATTCCAAGAAACTGCACACTCCGTGTACAGAGAGAATCGGTGGATCTTGATTCTTGATTGCTGTACAGCTTCGCTGTGCAGAACCACACAACTTCGTGTGCGGAAACAACTCTCAATTCTCGATTGCAAAGCAATCAAGTGCGTTAGCAATCAAGTGCAGAAATATAATAGTAACTCTTGATTGCGAAAGCAATCAAGTGCGTTAGCAATCAAGTGCAGAAATATAATAGTAACTCTTGATTGCGAAAGCAATCAAGTGCAAGGTAAACAAATGTGTTTATACTTTCCTATATGTCAAGAATTTAAAAGAAATAGAATCGGTGTTACAGGGCTTGTAATGTTTTTGCTGCTCTCAACAACAGCCATCCTTGCCCCGATAATCGCACCACATGATCCATGGGATTACTCGGATAGATCGTTTCAATCACCATCAATGAACCACCTGCTTGGAACCAATGACATTGGCTATGACATATTCAGTGAACTCTTGTGGGCACTCAGAACATCGGTATTTTTTGGAGTCTCGGTTGCGGCTATCGCATGCACGATCGGGCTCATACTTGGTGTTTCAACAGCGCTGATTGGTGGACTATACGATCTTGTGGTTATGAGAATTGTTGATGCACTGCTTGCGATACCTTCAATTTTAGTACTGATATTGATTGCAGCCTACTTCAGACCGTCTACAATGATTTTAGTAATCACACTTTCACTTATTATCTGGCAGACCATAGCAAGAGGGATTCGCGCTCAAACACTCTCACTCAAAACAAAACTCCATATAAAAGCAGCAAGGAATATGGGAGCATCAACAGGTTATATCATGCGCAAACACATCATACCAGAGCTGTTTCCACTTTATGCGATGGGTTTTGTCACAAAAGCACGGATTGCAGTATTCATGGAAGCCGGTCTTTCGTTTCTTGGAATATTTGATCCTACAACAAAAAGTCTTGGAATCATGATGAGTTATGCGATGCGGTACCTGTATCTCGATGTATGGTTCAACTGGCTTCTGCCAGCAGTTCTCTCACTTTCAATGCTTATCGTTTCACTTGCTCTTATTTCTTATGCAATAGAGGAAATATTCGATCCAAGACTCAGGGAGGATAATGCCGCTACAGTTTAAGAATCTGAATGTAAAATATAGATTATCTGGTGCAGGAGATAATAAGATAACCGCCCTGAATAACATATCTCTTAAAGTAAATGAAGGGGAGTGTGTTTCCATAGTTGGAGAGTCTGGCTCTGGAAAGACCACGCTTGCGCTTGCATCCATGAAACTCCTGGCTCAAAATGCCATAATGACAGGATCGGTTGTGATCAATGGTGTCGATACAAACGGGCTATCCAACGAAGAGATGAGAAAAATCAGATGGAATGAAATTTCTATCGTGTTTCAGAATTATGGGGACGTGCTAAATCCAGTTCATAAAATTATCAACCAGGTTGCTGAACCGTTGATTAAGAATGGAGAGTCTCGAAATACTGCACTGGATAAATCCAGCAAGATGCTTGATTACATGAAGCTCAAGACAGGCCGCAGCATGCTATATCCGCATCAGCTAAGTGCCGGGGAACGGCAGCGAGTGCTCATAGCGATGGCACTAATTACTAACCCAGGGATGCTCGTTCTGGATGAGCCTGTTGCATCTGTTGATGCAATAACAAAATTATATCTTGCAGAAGTGATAAGAAAACAGGTGAACATCGGAAAAGCAGTTCTTCTGATAACCCACGATCTTTCTTTTGCAGCACTATGTTCTGATTATACCGTAGTTTTGTATTCTGGCAATATATTAGAATCTCTGCCATCAGGGGAGCTTCTGGATGCACCGCGTCACCCATACACACGAGCACTTGTCCGCTCGTTTCCTGTAATGGAACGTGCTAAAGACCTTGCTGGTGTAAGAGGTGCGCCACCATCACAGACCAGTACATTGAAAGGATGCATCTTCCAGCCAAGATGTACACAATCAATCGATGTCTGTTCACAGAGGCGGCCACAAGCAGCCCCAAGAAACGGAAGCAGTGTTGTTGTCTGTCATCGTGGTGGTATTGCCACGATGATCTCTGTGGAAAACATTTCAAAATCCTATAAAGATATTGAGGTACTAAAGGATGTTTCACTTAGACTTGATGAAGGTGAGATACTTGCACTTGTTGGAGAGACGGGCTCTGGGAAGACCACACTTGCATACCTTATTGCAGGCACAATCAAACCAGATGGCGGGAAAATTATCTTTCGGGGGAAAGAGCTTGATAAGATTAATCGAAAAGAATTTGCAAAGATGGTAGGAATTGTTTACCAATCGCCAAGAGATTCGATCAGCCACCGATTCAACGTATTTGAAGCAATCGCAGAACCTCTTATTATACACAAGGTATTCGATGATAAATCCGCTGGTAAAATCAAGAATGCTCTAAGAGAGGTACAGCTGCCACTTGATGATTATTTTATGCGAAAATATCCGCATGAATTAAGCGGGGGTGAACTTCAGAGGGTTGCTATAGCGAGAGCACTGGTACTTGAGCCAGATTTGCTCATTGCCGATGAATCCACATCTTTTCTTGATCCAAGTGTCCAGGCAAAGATCCTAAGACTTCTTTTGAATTTGCAGAACGAGCGAGGAATCTCTATGATCTTTGTGACACATGATATTGGGGTTGCACGCAAGGTAAGCGATCGCATTGCAGTGCTTCATGATGGCAGGATTGTGGAGAATGCTCCAACGCACCATATTATTGAAAATCCGCAGCACGAGTACACGAAAAGATTGATTGATGCAGTAAAAAGCAGTAAAATTTCAGATCTCTGACATCCTCCCACGAATAAATTCATGGGGTTCCATGTTTGTCTCTAAATTCCATCCGCATTTCTCACGATTGGAGTGGGTTTATCATGAAACGTTTGATTGAGGTTCAAGGTCGTTGTCGTTCCAACGTTGCCCCTTTGGGTGTATCAGTGCTACCTTTGCATACATCTCTGTCTGCATGCAATCGGAATACAACTTTATCCACACAAAAATGAACGAAGTGCGGAGTTGTTTCCAACCTTGCAAAGCAAGGATTAAAGTGGGAGTATGAGGCATAAAGCCAAACTTTCCACAATAAGCATTATATAGCAAGATACTAAAAAGGTTTGCATTCATCCCACGATTAAAACTCGTGGGCTTTCTGCAATACACCGTCGTAAAAATCTTGTGGAGGGATTTTAGATGGATACAAAAAAAATCGTTTTTCTCAAGCACCGAATGTGATAGCCAGCCGAATGCATTGTCGCCTGGTAGTGCTGTGCTCCAGAGATGACCGAGTCGAGCAGAATAATCTTGTCAGCCGTAACAAACATATTTAAGTTATCTCAAATAACATAGGACATGAGATCAATGGAAGCACAGCATACATGAACACAAGAATATTAACGATAATTTTATTAGTAGCACTCACCCCCCCTTTAGCATCTGCAGACTGGTCACAGTTCCACAGCGATCCAGATCGTACAGGAAACGTGAGCGGGGATGCACCTCTTACAGACATGCTCTTGTGGAAAACGAAACCAGCACCAACAAAAGTCAGTTTTATCGGAGGTGGTGCGAGTATCGTTGATGGTCGTGTTTACGTCTCGAACTGGTTGGGGGGGATGGGTTCGGGTGATCATCTTGGTTTATTCTGCCTGAACAACTCAACCGGCGAGATCCTCTGGACGAACCCGATTGGCAGTCTGGGGGGAGCGTCCACTCCAGCTATATCTGGTGATCTGGTGTTTGTTGGTTCACACGCAGGCGACCTGTACTGTGTGAATATAACAGATGGAGTCACGATCTGGCATGAAACAATCGAGACGAATCCTTTATTTTGGGGCGTCGCATCTTCACCACTCATTTATAATGATGCGGTTTTTGTGAACAGTTTTTCAGATGGAGAGTTACATGCATTTGATTTCGATGGAAACGAACTCTGGGGTATCGACACCTTTGGTAATATCAACCATTACGCATCTCCGGCAGCATCTGGTGGCAGGATTTTCTTCGCTGGCGGCGACCCCGCACTATACTGCGTGAACATCAGCGATCATTCGATTCTGTGGAGATTCAACACATCAGATGACATAACAACAACACCTGCAATCAAGGATGGTGTGGTATTCTTCGCGACAGATAGCAGGATGCACGCTGTTGACATGAATGGAAGTGAGGCCTGGAATCACAGTTTGTCCGGAACGATCTCCTCGCCAGCAATTGCTTATGGAAAAATTTATATTGGCTCCACGGGTGGGGTTCTCTACTGTTTCAATGCAACCAATGGAAACGATATCTGGAATAAACCGGTTAATGGGAAAATCGATTCATCTCCTGCTGTTGCAGACGGAACTGTCTATTTTGGAACCAGTACTGGTCATGGCACCGTCTATGCACTGAATGCAACCGATGGCACACTTCGCTGGAGCTACGACACTGGCAACAATATCATGTCCTCTCCATCTGTTTCTGATGGAATCCTCTTCATCGGATCAGACACCGGATACCTGTATGCATTCGGAACTCCCGAAAAATTCTGGAAGGGCAACATGGTGCTGCTTGAAGGAGAGACCATAAACGTGACTGCAGAAAACAGTGGCACAAACTACACGATCAACCGTACCACAGCACTCGGTGCACTCGCAAAAGCAGCAGAATACCGGGGTTTCAATTTCACGATCAACGACTCATGTCATGCATTCATCGATTCGGTTGCAGAAGTCTCGAACAATGAGACAGGGGGGAAATACTGGCGCTATCACGTGAATTATCACCTGGACAATCCAGAGCCAACACTTGCTGCAAACGAGTTCGAGTTAAACGCGGAAAGCACTGTTAGGGATGTGGTCACATTCTATTATGGCAGGGAAGAGATAACGCCAGATAACTCCACGATGGCAATCGAGATTACAACACAGATCATCAAAAAGAAACCAGAAGTTATTTTCATCACGATTGAGCGGCATGAATTCATTAAAAACACATTTGAAAGAAGTAATTCAAACATCACCTTATTGTACCCATCTGATATCCAAACTGGAATTAATCTGACAGGATACGATCTGATATTCCTTGAGCATATTGGTGGTGAAACTGCTGAAAAGCTTAAAAATCCAATTGAAACTGCAAACGGAACTGGAGTTGCAATCATCAGTATTCATTCAGATGCTTATGACAATATTTTTGGGAATGTCAACCTGACCAGGCATCCATTCATCAAGCAGTACTGGGACAACTATAACGAGACCAATATCGCACGGTTGCTGACATATCTTGAGGTGAATTTCTGTGGACTCATAGGCAACATCAAGGATCCGCTTCCAATCCCTGATGCATTTATATACCATCCAGATGCGCCCCAATGGTTTTTTGATACCGGGGAGTACCTTAAGTGGTACTCAGACGAAACAAACAAGACTGGCTATCACTATAACCAGAGCAACACCACGATTGGTATTGCAAACTGGCATGAATCCACAAAATCGCCTGAAATAGAGAAACTTATCCATACACTGGAAGAAAAAGGAGCAAACGTTATTTCCATAGGATTCACCGGAACTGACCATCTAAAAAAGTTTTATCTCATAAACAACCACACGATTGCGGATGCCATCATCTGTACAAAATCATTCCGTATCAACTTCGATGATTCTGATCAGGGGGTTACAGACCTTGAAACGTTGAATGTGCCTGTGATGAAAGCAGTTCGGTTGTATTATATGCCGCCTTCTGAATGGAGGGATGAAACAAGTCACGGCATCTCAATTATGGATCTCGGCTTCCAGGTCGGGCTCCCGGAACTCGATGGCATCATCGACCCGATCGTTGTTGCTGGAAAGAATGTATCAGATAGTGAGTATCTGCCGATCGACGAGCAGATCAACTGGACCTGCGATCGGATCATTTCGTGGGGGCATCTCCGCCATGTTCCAAACAAGGATAAGAAGATTGCAATGATCTACTACAATCACGGCGGCGGCAAGGATAACATCGGTGCATGTTACGTCAACGTTCCCCCAAGTCTCCAGAATATTTTAAACGCCATGAATCTGTCGGGATACACGGTTGAAGGCGAGATTCCAAACGAGACCACGCTTGTCAAGATGATGACACTAAACGGCACAAACATCGGGACATGGGCACCAGGCGAACTTGAAAAACTCGTTGAATCCGGGACCGCAACCCTGATTCCAGTTGAAAATTATACCAGATGGTTTCATGAACTTGGGGTGGAGCGGCAGGAAAATGTGACCGAGCGGTGGGGTGAGCCGCCAGGAGAGATTATGACGTGGACGAATGAAACGACAGGGGGGCAGTATTTCGTGATTCCGAAGCTCTCGTTTGGAAACGTCATCCTTACGCCACAACCGACGCGCGGCTGGCTTCAGAACAATACAGTGCTGTATCACAGCAAAGACATCCCGCCGCACCACCAGTATATTGCATTCTATCTCTGGCTCAAGCACGAATTCGGTGCAGATGCAATCATCCATTTCGGAAAGCACGGTACACAGGAGTGGCTTCCAGGAAAGGAGACCGGCTTATCTGCGGAGGATTGCTGGCCCTCAATCCTGATCCAGGATATTCCTGTAATTTATCCATACATCGTTGACAACATCGCTGAAGGCACACAGGCAAAGAGGCGGGGGAGCGCGACGATGATTACACATCTGACACCCCCGATTGTTGCTGCCGGGCTGTACGGCAATTACACAAACCTCTTAAAGACAATCAATGATTATTACCTTGCAGCCGGTAATAATGCATCTCAGGAAGAATACAAGGAAACAATCATATCCTACTGCCGTGATTTGCATCTTGACGAGGATCTATGCATCGATGACCTGAACGCAACTGCAGGGAACGATGCTGCTTTTACAGATTTTATCACAGAGCTTGCTGATTATCTCTATGATTTGAAGAATGAGTTTATGCCTTACGGGCTGCACACCTTTGGCGAACCTCCAGCATGCGAGCCGCTGCCAGGGGGCGAACCACTGATCTCGCTTATTAAATCAATGCTCAGAAAGGGCTACAAGGAAGTGGTTGCCGATCAGATTGGGTATTACGATTATCCAAATTCTACAAAACTGGACGAGAATTTAGAACTGGACAACTGTACCGCCAAACTGCTTGAATACGTGATATTGAACGGCACAACCCCAGAAGAGGCCGAGAATACCACATTCAACAAATATTCTACTAATGAGCTTGTTAGTGCAAACATCACCAACTACCTGAATCGGTCGAAGGATTTTGCAGAGAGGATTGCAGGATGCACGATAGAGATCAACCGGACGCTTGAAGGCTTAAACGGAAGCTACATCCCGCCATCGACTGCCGATGATCCAATCAGAGACCCTGATGCGCTTCCCACTGGAAGGAACTTCCATTCATTAAACCCGGATCGCATACCAACAGAAACCGCATACAAGATCGGTACAAAGATGGCAGATGCACTCATCGAATGCTACCGTGCAGACCATAACAACAAATATCCGCGAAAGTTCACAATCGTGCTCTGGGCATGGTGCACCACAGACGGCGGAGTGGTTGAGTCCGAGATCTTAAGGCTTGTTGGGGTAAAGCCTGTACGGGATGAGTATGACAAGGTCATCAATGTCACGCTGATACCTGTAAGCGAACTTGGACGTCCAAGAATCGATGTCATGGTGGTGCCATCTGGACTGGAGCGAGATTTTGCTCCAAACGCGCTGAAACTAATCGACAGGGCGATTCGACTTGCAGCGACTGCAAACGATACATATCTAAACGACACAGCATATCCAAACTATGTCAAAGAGAATTCGGAAGAGATATATTTGTGGCTTCTGAACAACACAACCCTGACCGATGAAGAGGCACGGTACTTCTCGATGTCCCGGATATTTCTTGAAGCACCTGGTACGTACGGACCAAACCTTGATTCTGCAATCGGAGCAAGCGGGACATGGAATGACAGTTCAGAGATTGGAAACCTCTTCGCAAGCCGAATGAACTACATCTATGGCGACAGTGTATGGGGCGTACCAGGCGAGGAAATGTTCCGTCTCAATCTTGCAGGCACAGATGCGATTGTGCACAATACGAATTCAAATCTGTACGGCTTCATCGATAATGATGATGTTTTCCAGTACGTGGGCGGGCTTGCTCTTGCATACACAGCAAGCGGGGGAGAAGGCAGTCCTGATTTCTATGTTACTGATAATCGTGATCCTGACGGCAATCCAACTGCGTCAACACTGGATTCGGTGATTCAGAGAGAACTCAGAACCAGATACTTCAATCCAAAATGGATCGAGGGGATGATGGGTGAAGGTTATGCAGGTGCAAGGGAGATGAGCAGATTCGTTGAATATCTCTGGGGCTGGGAGGCAACGATTCCTGATATGATCACTGATAATATGTGGCAGCAGGTCTATGATGTGTACGTAAACGATGCATACAGCAGCGAGTACGGTCTGGACATAAACACGTTCACCAACGAGAATAATCCTTACGCATACCAATCCATGACCGGCAGGATGCTTGAGACAATACGCAAGAAACAATGGATCCCGTCTGATGAAATTAAAAACACACTCATCTCCGAGTATTTGGAGTCAATCGTGGAGCACGGCGTCACCTGCTGCCATCACACCTGTGGAAATCCATTCCTCGATAAGTTTGTGGAAGGCATTATCTCAGTGCCTGGTGCAGATGTGGTCTCAGATGAAACTTATGCCAAATATCGTAAGATCGTGGATGCTGCAACCGGGAAAACCAGTGCAAGCAGCAAGAATGACGATAGCGGTCGTGGAACTGAAAATCAAGGAAAAATAATATCAGCTAAAGGGGATGATTCTAACCAGACCCAACAGGGAAATGTTGGTGAGAGTGCACAAAAGGCATCAGATTCTTCCAAGCATGTCGAAGGCTATGAAATGGAAATTCAGACCGTGAGTGACGCTGCGAGTTCTGCAATATCCTTACTTTCTGGAGCGCCGTTTCTGGCAGTAATCATTGTTGTTGTGCTTCTTGCTGCCATCTATGGTGGTTACAGAAGGAGATAATGCAGGCATCATGCCACGGGTGAATAACTTTGGCTCTTTGGTAATTTCAGTACTTAGCTAAAAAACCTCACTGATTCATTCAT
>WNEG01000043.1:0-396 GCA_012910725.1 Candidatus Ethanoperedens thermophilum
GTTGAGTTTGTTTATCTCGTTTTTAATATTTTTACCGACTACCACACCATTGGAGAGCGTGAGCATCTTGTTGATCCCAATATCTACGCCAATGTCTTTCCCATCGTTCTTCAGTTCAACCTCTTTTTTGAAGAAGAAGTCGATGTATCCGGATCGCCTCAATCGCACCGATTTCGACATTTCCCAACTCGGATCATCGTTAAATTTATTAAAATGATTGTGTTTCCTTGTTGGAATAAGAATCTTTATCTTGTTTCCGATAGAACTCAACCTCAACCATATATCGAAACTGTTGTTACCTTTCTGAATGTCAACAAATCGGCTATCCAACTCAATTGAATCGCCTTTGAATATTGGCATGGTCTTTCTATGCTTCTTTCTCTGCGACTTTATGAT
>WNEG01000043.1:510-3423 GCA_012910725.1 Candidatus Ethanoperedens thermophilum
AACTTCAAAGAACAACTACTCTTTCGTATGATTTCCATGATACTCTGTTCTACCTTCCTCCTGCCATTCATGCATAGTTGCAGTATTTAAAGGTATTGTCGAAATATAATACCATAATATTACACATTTTACTACGTATTGGTTTCGCTTAAATGATACATAATATTTATTAGCAAGAATTACTATGACCTTTCTGGTGAAAAATACAATGGACAAAAAACAAGTAATCATGGTTGCAATTGTTGTATTACTGATCATTTGTGCTGCCACCAGTGCCTACTTTTTTATTGGATTAGAGGAAGAAGAAAACAAAGACAATCGAACTGGTGTAATCGTCACAATCGTTTCCCAGCAGGAATTTGTGGAAAAAGTGGGGGGGGACAGGGTCCACGTCACCGTTATGGTGCCGCCAGGAGCCAGCCCTCACACTTATGAACCAACACCAGGCATGATGAAGGAGGTCACAAAAGCAGAGATGTATGCTAAAGTGGGATCAGGTGTTGAGTTTGAGAATAATTGGATGGAAAAGATCATTAGCAATAACAGGGATATGAATATTGTAGACTGTTCAAAAGGAATCACAAAGATGGAAAACGACCCCCACATCTGGAACTCTCCGGTCAATGCAAAAATTATGGTAGAAAACATTTGCAACGGACTTATTAAGATCGATCCTGATAATACAGACTATTACACTCAAAATAAGAATAATTACCTGAAAGAATTGGATACTCTGGATGAATACATCCACCACAAACTCGATGGATTCAGTAACCGGGTCTTTATGATATATCACCCATCTTTTGGATATCTTGCAGAGGAATATAATTTGACGCAACTTGCAGTCGAACATGGCGGCAAAGAGCCGACTCCACAGGTTATACAGGATTGCATCGATATGGCAAACCAGTATAATCTCCAGTATGTATTTGTAGCACCACAATTCGCAGCAGAACCTTGCAAGACCGTTGCCAGGGCGATTGGTGGAGAAACAGCATCAATGGATCCGCTTGCCAGGAATTACATATCAAATATGGAACAAATAGCAGATTCTCTTGCATCAGAGTTTGAAGAATAAACTTGTGAAATTACAAGTACAGACATGTCCATTTCGTTGTTTATGAAAAAAGAAGTAGTAAGGTTGGAAAATGTATGGGTGCACTATGATGGTGTGCCGATACTGGAGGAAATCAACCTCGCGATACATCAACATGATTTTCTTGGGATCATAGGACCAAATGGCGGTGGAAAGACCACTTTACTTAAAGTAATTCTTGGACTGATTAAACCTGACAGAGGGAAAATTAAGGTTTTTGGCCGCCCCCCTGAAAAAAGTAGAAAACAGATAGGGTACTTTTCCCAATACAAAGCCTTCGACAGAGATTTCCCAATCAGTGTCTGGGATGTGGTATTGATGGGGCGAATGGGTTTGTATGAGATGTTTAAACGATACAGTGAAAAAGATAAAAAGTTAGCTGAAAATGCATTGAAAACTGTAGAAATGCTCAATCACAGAGATAGGCAAATCGGGACGCTTTCAGGAGGGCAGCAGCAGCGCGTTTTAATCGCGAGAGCTCTTGTATCCAATCCAGAATTGTTACTGCTGGACGAGCCAACTGCTGGTATTGACGCTTCTGCCCAACGAGAATTCTATGAATTGCTAAAGAAATTGAATGAAAAAACGACAATCGTGCTGGTATCCCATGACCTTACTGCAGTGTCTGTTTATGTGGATACGATTGCATGTCTTAATCGCAAACTATTCTATCACAACTCAAAGGAAATACGTCCGGAAGATATCGAAGCCACCTACCAGTGCCCCATAGAATTGATTGCACACGGTGTCCCGCACAGGGTACTAAAGGAGCACTGAGTACCATGATAGAGTCGCTACAATATGAATTCATGCAGAATGCACTGGCTGCAGGACTTTTAGCAAGCATCGTATGCGGGATCATTGGTGTCTACGTAGTAGTGAATAGAATGGTCTTTATCAGTGGCGGAATCGCTCATACTGCATTTGGAGGGGTGGGTTTAAGTTTTTTTCTTGGTATAAGTCCCATGATTGGGGCTTTATTCTTTGCTATTGCTTCTGCCCTTGGTATTGGTATGATCAGTAAAAAAACAAAGTTGCCAGAGGATACGGCAATTGGAATCTTATGGGCAGTGGGAATGGCGTTGGGCGTAATCTTCATTGGCTTGACTCCGGGCTATGTTCCAGGAATATCAACTTATCTCTTTGGGAATATTTTAATTGTATCCTCTGGTGATCTCCGCCTGATGCTTATTTTGGTCACTGTCATAGTATCAGTGATATTTTTGCTGTACAAAGGGTTCTTTGCTCTCTCCTTTGACGAGGAATTTGGAAAGTTAAGAGGCATTCCCACTGGTTACCTGTACTTTCTCCTTCTATGTCTAATTGCTCTATCAGTAATAGTCATGATGCAGGCGGTAGGCATTATTTTAGTGATAGCATTGTTAACGGTTCCAGCGGCGATAACTAAACAGTTTACATATAGTATGAAAAAGATGATGATTTTTTCAATTTTACTGAGCATGGTTTTTACAGTAAGTGGCCTGTTAATCTCTTACGAACTGAATATAGCAAGTGGGGCAACGATTATCCTGGTTGCCGGTGCAGGTTTCATCATTTCGTTATTGTTCAGTAAACGCTCGCTCTATTGAGCGCTAACTGGCAGTTATATATTAACAAGATAAATAAAGAGTCTTGTTGGCAGGCGCAAAAAGTTTGGTTTCTTCGCAACTCGACTACTTCGTAGTCGAGAGTTGTTTTCTGCACTCGTTTGCTCCGCAATCGAGAATCAATTTCCGCTCGCGTTGTGTGTGGTTCTGTACAACAAAGTTGTACAGTGCTTGATTGCTTGCGCAATCAAGAGTTATTTTCTGCACTCG
>WNEG01000043.1:3542-5299 GCA_012910725.1 Candidatus Ethanoperedens thermophilum
GGGTTACCCGTCATCTCTGCACAACGAAGGTGTGCAGTGCTTGCGCAATCAAGATTTGCATAAGCTTTTTATCAAGTGCACTGCTACATGAAGTAACTTAAAACATTATGATACATAGTATAAAACGTCTTTTTGAGACCGCACAACTGAAACAGCTACATCTGTGGACATTATATGGAATAGTCATAGGGATCGTTGCCGGTCTTGGAGCAGTGGCTTTCTATACAGCAATTTCAATTATAACTCATTTAAGTCTTGGTGGCATCGCGGGTTACTACCCAACATCAGCAGGTGGAGAGTCAAGCCTATTTTTTGAGGCAGCCAGCAGTCCAAATAGATTACTACTACTTTTTATCCCAGCCGTTGGTGGGCTTATCACAGGAATTATCATCTATACCTTTGCACCTGAAGCAGAAGGGCATGGCACAGACGCTGTGATAGAGTCGTACAACCAGAACAGAGGCATCATACGACACAGGGTTCCAATCGTGAAAACAATAGCTTCTGCCATAACCATCGGGACAGGTGGCAGTGCCGGGAGGGAGGGGCCAATAGCGCAAATCGGCGCTGGTTTTGGCTCAGCTTTTGCAGATTATTTATCACTATCTGACAGGGATCGGAGGATCATGGTTATTTGTGGTACTGCTGCCGGGATTGGAAGCATTTTTCGTGCTCCTTTCGGGGGCGTGCTATTTGCTCTTGAAGTGTTGTACCAGCGTGATATGGAAACTGAGGGGATTGTTCCAGCATTTGTTTCTTCCACTATAGCGTATTCGGTGTTCACCTACTTCTTTGGGTGGGGGTCTTTGTTCAACACCCCTGATTTCGTGTTTTCGCATCCATTGGAACTTCTATTTTACAGTTTTCTTGGGGGTGTGTGTGCTTATGTAGGCATCGTATATATCAAAACATTCTATGGTATAAGGGATTACGTATTTAAACCACTCAGAGTAAAAAACCATTATAAGCCGGCAATAGGGGGTCTCTTGCTTGGTATTATGGCATATTTCTACCCTGATGTGTTAAGTACTGGTTATGGGCTCATACAATCCGCCATCAATGGAGAGCTTTTAATATCAGCTATGCTGTTTCTTGTGGTTCTTAAGATCCTTGCAACGTCGTTTACCATAAGCTCAGGTGGCAGCGGAGGAGTGTTTGCTCCATCTCTTGTTATAGGGGCTATGGTCGGGGGAGCTTTTGGGATAGGAGCAGACATCTTATTTCCGACACTCATATCGCAGCCAACATCTTATGTTCTTGTGGGAATGACTGCCATGCTTGCAGGGGTGGCAAAAGTGCCTATTGCTGGTATTGTCATGGTTTCAGAGCTTACAGGAAGCTATCATCTGTTAGCACCGCTGATGGTTGCATCAACGACAGCCTACATACTCACCGGCACAAAAACTATATACGAAAAACAAGCCCCGTGTCGTGCAGACTCGCCAGCACATCGCAGGGAACTTACTGTGAACATACTTGAGACAACCAGCGTTGGCAAAGCGATGAATAAAGACGTCATCACCACAACACCTGATAAAAGTGTACATCTTGTGCTGGATCTCATTCGCACCCATGGGCACACCGGGTATCCAGTAGTGAAAAACCAGGGGCTTGTTGGAATTGTCACCTTTGAAGATGCAGAAAAGACTCCATCTGATGAACGAGAAGAGCGCACGGTTGGTGAAATAATGACAGAAAAACTCATCACAGCAACACCCGAGGAAACACTTGAAATAGCACATCACAAGCTCATAGAA
>WNEG01000097.1:0-5469 GCA_012910725.1 Candidatus Ethanoperedens thermophilum
GTAGGGGACTATAGTATCTAAAGGTTTTGACTAATTATCGCTATGAATAGGGGTAAAAATGTTTATTAATTAGTAGGGGACTAACTGCTGAAATGATCAACGCTGGCGCTCGCTATCGAAAAATTTCAGGAAATGGGGGTCGTTTCAGTTATCTTTGAAAGTCAAGACCTTCTTCCACGTATGGACCGGCGAGGGTAGCCCCCATACCGTAAAGACGTTTTGCTTCAACTGCCAAGTAGCTATTGGGACGGTAATCATCCCATGTAAATCTGATATCTAGCTGTGCTAATTCATCGGGAGCGTTAAGCACTCCTGGAAAAATATCGACACGTATGCTGTGTTTAGTCTCATCTTGTTTAGCATGCATTTCAGATACCAATTTCATAGTGATGGGGTTTTCAAAGGTATCGGGACTGAAACTATATTTTCGTTTAATACGTTCTGTGCCGCAGATTAACAAATTCAGAGCGGTTTTCAGGTAACCGCTGGGTGTCGGGAATGGTGGCTCACCAACGTACTTTGACTGTTCACAACGATCCATTCACAGCCCCCATATGATCCCTAATGACAGTATCAGCATCGTTCAAAGCTGCGGATTCTGACCAAAATCGTTTTTCCGATGGTTTGATAATGTACAGATGTTCTCTTTCATATACTCTAAGATGTCCCCAGACGTAAACACGTTCTGAAATTTGGTTTTGCAGGTTTTTTGAAATTTTGATTAATAGTTTTTCAATCCCCTCGACCCTCTTTGTTGAATTTTTCTGATTCGATTTTGTTTGGGAAACCTGTTTGAACTCTACGACGGACAATGGCGAATCGCCTCCAATGTCGTACACCGTATAAATGAGAATTTTTCCCTCAAATTTCAGAATGCTGTTTAATTGTCTGCATAATCTATCTGCATACCTTTGTAATTGACCTATGGTGAGGGATTTGATACCTCTTCTCGTGGTCTTCGCTTTTTTTCGGTTTAAATAGAGATCTATTGTATACTGGATCATATCATCTACAATAATACGCTCATTCTCATTTAATCCGTACAGGTCGCAAACGGATTTGAATAAAGAGTCTTCCAGTTCCTTGCGTTCTAACGGTGAAGCTGATCTCCAAGATTCGCAAAGCTCATTTTCGATGGTGACCACTTCGTCCCAGCTATCATCGTCTAAATCAAAAATGGACTCAGGTAGAGGCATCTTACGCCAATCACTCGGCTCTATAAGATTCCTATACCATCCCAATTCTCGACTAAGCATGAATGCTAAATAAAGTGCAAATTTGCTGTTGAAAATTGCATTGATCCGGTGTGCATAACGCTCATCTACACCGTCGAATGAAATACCCATATATGTTGAATTATAAACAGTGTCTTCTGATGTAAAAGCGATACGTGTTTCTCCGTCCTTCAAGCTCCTACGAAAAATGAGTAATGGTCCTTTGTAAATATCGATATCCTTTGGCGCCCCTAAAGTTTCATATTGGAATTTTGGCAATTCTTTAGAATCCGTGCAATACTTATAATCTTCTTTGGACTCTAGATTCGGATAACCAATATATTTTGTCGCAGGTTTTGGCGTACCACTCATAAAATAGCCTCGACCATATTTTTTACCACTGATGCCAATTTTATGTAAAACGGCTTTCAGAGTAGGATTACTGGTTAACTTTTTGATCAACTCAAAATCTCTTTGAGAACCCAAAAATGCTATTTTCCATAGATGTGGATTATCACGTAGTAGAATAAGAGATATTGTTTGGATATCAGGGGGGTGAATAACTATTTCGCCTCTTTTCCTTATCGATGGATACCATTTAGGGCAAATATATGTGACACAGGAGTCGTTATCCGGAGTTTGCGGGTTATAAAAAATTACGCTTCCAGGCATTCCCGGAGACCCCCCACCTCCTCCGTGGGTTTTGCCGCCAAACAATATATTTTCTCCAGCTATATCAGAAAGGTTGATCGTCATAAAAATTGAGTTATCCTCTAAAAATGAACTCAACCAGAACTTGCCCCCTGCTCCCAACTGATAGAAAATTCTGCTGGAAACGATGAGCGCAATTCTGGTATCTGCTCTTGCGAAATCTCTCACGCGAACCATAATAGCTTGATCGGGTTTTAGATGAGGAATATTATGTTCCAGACAGTATTCGAGCAACCATTGTCTACCGGATTTGGGGTTTTCCGGGTCTCGCGGTGCTGTTTTTTTATTTAACTTGGTCCATGGAGGGTTTCCTATGATGAGATCAAATTTACGGTCTGCGAATGGCTCATTCCGATTGAACACATGCTCAATATCTGCTATATCTTGATTATAGAGCACTGGATGATGGCCCTCCCTCCATCCCGCATGATATATAAGTTTTGGGAACTTGATATCATTTGGGTCGGTAAAACTCTCATCGAGCTCCAATAATGCCAGATAAAGACTGAAGGCGGTGAGCTCAATCGCACCTTGTTCAATATCCACACCATATATCTGGTTTAGTAATATATTGCAAATCTCATCACGCTTAAGTTCCCTTTTCAAGTTAAATCTCTTCTTCCAAACAAGTCTCCGAAAAGCATCTACAAGGAACACACCTGAGCCACAAGCAGGGTCGAGAATTCGAGCATCATCCGGCAAATCCAGCATTGCCAACGATGTAACCAGTTCTACTAGATGGAGCTTAATGTAGTGAATGCTCTTTGCTCTTGCATCGACTGAATCCTTCGAATGAGCGAACATCTCGTAAATACTACTTATCAATTCAATTGGGATTATATCAAAATTGTATGGCCATAATCTTTTCTGGAAACTTTTTATTTTATTATTATCAATTTCAATGCTGCCCATATCAGTGCCATCAAATAATTTGCAGATAAGTTCCAGATGAATATCGTCAACCAAATCCTCTTCATCCGCATCTATCGGAAATAAATCGCCATTGAACGTACTGCGTAACCATCTAAAAAATTTGTAGAGCTGCTTTTTATCCGTCAACAAACCCTTCATATCGCTATGTTCAAATTCCGCATTTAAGAATTCTGAAGTGATTATTTTACGATCCCATAAATACGCCATGAAAATAGCCCTTCCAATGAGAGTATGAGCAATACGGACTGGAATACCCCCCTCATCATCAGGTGTTAAAATCCGCTCAGTATCCCACAGGTCATCTAACAGTGAGGCATCGACACACTGATTGCGATCGATGTGCTGCCCTTCCCCACTTTCCCAAAATTGACCCGTATCGAATAACTCTCGTCTGAATCGTTCGACACCTTCCAGTCCGTCAGAAGTCAGCTTCAATACATCTAAAATATGGGATTTTTCGGTATCCTCTTCTTCGGGCCTGGCGAATGCATCATATATGCGCACCTGCGTCGGACTGATTAACCAAAGCACTGGAGCTCTTCCAGTGTTCCAAACGCGTTTTCTGATTTGTGTTACCTGTTGTGCAGAGGCGTCATCGACTTCGACTATTTTAAAATAGATGCAAGGATGCCCGGGCATCCCTTTAAGAGTTGCAGGTGTCTCATAAATAAAATCGATCTTGGTCTCTTTTTGACTCTCGTCTATGATAAGGCGATGGCGGAGGCTCATTTCATAATCTTTATTTGCATTCTTGGAATCAACCAGCCCCTCTACAAAGTCCCCACTATCTGTGAGAAAACCTGCCGACCCCAATGCAATTTTGACGGGTTCGTTTCGTGCCAGCATATCCCTCGTTATGCTCATTCCTCCAAGATCATTTGTTATTTTCCTTTTCAAGTGGCTCTATCAGCAATATCTTAACTCTCTTCCCTATCCAATCTATAGGCACATAAACTCTTCCAGAGTTTCCAGATGCCTTAACCACTTTCTCTATTGTCTCGTATGCTCCTATCTTTATTTCCATTTTTGTTGATCCCATGTCAATTCTATTTTGTCTCTATAACATATATACTTTGTCACTAAAAAAGTACACAACACAGCTAAAAAATAAGTATAATATAAATTTCAGAAACCGAAAGTGTTATATATAGGTGGCTACATAGTGACTATTTGGTGAAATAGAATGATAGAAGCAAACACACCACGAGAAAAACGCGCGGTAGCAATTCTTGCCGAGAAAGACACGATCAACAAAGTAGATGATGGCTTATTCACTGTCAAATCCCAAACTGGGGTAGGGCAATATCGAATCGAGCATACCGACAATGGATGGAAGTGCAACTGCCCTGACTATATTACACGTGGCGGTCAGTGCAAACATATCCTTGCAACACGGTATTAATCTGGAGATTCAGCAGGAAACTGCTGACGGCATCCAAACCAAACGGGTACATCTAACATACAAACAAGCATGGTCAGCATACAACGCCGCGCAAACACAGGAAATAGAACTTTTTGACAAACTCTTGATGGAACTGGTATCAACAGTTTTCGAGCCAGAGCAGATAATGGGAAGACCGCGACTCTTACTATCTGATCAAGCAATCAAGTTTAGAACAAATCGTGCAGGTTGATCCGATATTTGCCAAGACTTCCACCATAGTTGCCAGCAGTAATCTTCTTTACACCAGGTACCCTCACGGCTGCTTCAATCCCGGCTTTCATTGCTTCTTTTATCACATCTTCGTTTATGCCATTAATCACAAGTTCGTATATCGCATTTACATCCTCTGGTATTAATGTATCAGGGACTTTATCCTTTAATGATGGTGCATAGCGATGATTTGTGGTTGCTTTCATAAACTTGTATTTGTTAGCACCTGTTTTTGATCCGCTTGCTACAATACCACCTGGAAAAGGTGTTATTGTCCCATCCATAAGGCTTATGACATCAACTGCTGATTCTGCCGCGGTAAGCGCTGCCATCTGATTTTCAGCAAGAATAAAGAAGTTGCCTCCAGCTATACCATCCACTGCACCGATGCTGTGCTCTGCAATAAAGTCGCCTTCCATCATAGGAATCTTATACGTCTTGCGCCCACCGATTTCTGTTTCAGATTCATATCCATCAGCAAAGAACTTGAGTTTAAAACCGGTATCAAACTGTTTTTCAGCATCAGGGAGCCCATTAAACATTGCTGCTGTAGGTGCGGTAAGTACACACTGGCCAATCCGTGAGAGCAGTTGCTCTTCCAGGGCTTTGTACCCGAAGGTGCATAGTTGAATATACACACCGGGTCTGCCGTCAGGTGTCTGGCTGCCATCGACCACTTTTTCAATTCCAGCCTCACACGGGCACATGATCACAGACGTGCCAAAACCTGTAGCCTCTGTTGCTGATACAAGTGCCCACCGCTTCGTGACCCCGGTTATCAATACACGTGCTATTTTTATTCCAAAAGCTTCTGCAAAGGTATCTTCGATTTCTATTCCATTCTGTTCCATAACAAAAATTCTCCATTAAAACCTATATAAATTCATAGGAGTCATACAACACATATACTCTTCGAAATGATTCTGCCTACATACAATTTCTATTGCCGATGTCACA
>WNEG01000097.1:5706-13597 GCA_012910725.1 Candidatus Ethanoperedens thermophilum
AGTTGCTTCCATGTGACTGTTACTTCATCTGGTCGAAAGTTTGGATTCACAGCAGATTTTTCTATTGGTATTGTATCTCCTGCCTTGTATTGCAGGTAGCCAAGATGCGCGATCATTGTGCCGTTGTCCCCCATGTATCTTTTTTCTGGTGCATAAAAATTAATACCACGATCGTCACACATGGTTTGGAGCATTTCAACCAGGCGTTTGTTTGCACCAACGCCTCCTGCGAGAAGCACTTCTTTTTTTCCAGTGTGGGCTACTGCACGTTCTGTAACTTCAACGAGCATGGCAAAGGCCGTCTCCTGGAACGAATAACACACATCTTGCAGCGGTTCACCATTTTTCAGTGATTCTATACACGCAGTGGTCAGTCCAGAAAATGAGAAGTCCATGCCTTTTACAGTGTAAGGAAGTTGGACATAGTGTGTTGCACTTCTGGCAAGTTTTTCTATCTGTGGTCCACCGGGGTGCACGAGCCCTGCCGCACGGGCGAATTTATCAAGAGCATTTCCAATCCCAATATCCATGGTTTCACCAAAGATGCGATATTTTTTTTCCCGGTATGCTAATACCTGTGAGTTTGCACCGCTCACATACAGGGTTACAGGATCTTCTGCATGCGTTTTCCAGATTCCAACTTCAACGTGCGCAATGCAATGATTTACTCCAATTAATGGAATGTTGTAGCTTAACGAGATGGCACGGGCTGCTGTTGCTGTGGTGCGAAGGCAGGGCCCTAGCCCCGGCCCTTGCGCGAAGGCTACAGCGTCAAGAGCGATATTTTTTTCTGCAGCATAACAAAGCACATGCTTCAGCAGTTTTGTTATGTGACTTGCATGGTGCTGTGCTGCTTCTCTCGGGTGTATTCCGCCTGTTGCTGGTTTGTAGGTTGCAGTCTTTTCTATCACTACGTTTTTTTCATCCACGATAGCTGCACTTAAGTTCCATGCAGTACCCTCAATTCCAAGTACATACGTCATAGCAACATGATTTGCCATCTTACTTATCCTCTGGATTATGGATCAACTCCTCAACCACGGCAATTTTATCTGGCGATCCAAAGACTTCAAGCACATCGTTAGCGTGGAGTTGCACATCTCCATGTGGATTGGATAATATTTGTGAGCCCCTGTGTATTGTCAGCAGGGTAACACCATATTCTTTCCTCAGGTCAATCTGAGACAAAGTCTTACCAACCATGCCTGATTTCTCGCCCACCTGAAACACAGCTACCTTGAGATTGCGAAAATGATGTTCCAAATCCAGAAGAGATGTTGATTCTTTCTGAAGGCTTTGAAGTATTTCGTAGCCACTTGATCTTATTTCAGAAACATATTTTTCAATATCACTTTCAGGCACAAGGAATCTCCTCAAAACTCGTGTAAGAATCTCCACAGATGTCTCAAATTCCCCTGGAATAACTACATTCGCTCCCACCCCATGTAACGACTCTATATCTCGGAGATAGCGAGTTCGTACTAAAATACAAACAATGGGATTAATCCTCCGGACAAGACTCACAATCCTGCGGGTTGCCGTGAGGTTGGAGATAGCTATCACTACAACCCTGGCGTCTTTAATGTCTGCGTGCTGGAGTACCTCCTCGTGTGTTGCATCGCCATAATAAATAGGTTCACCTGTTTCTTTGAGTTCTGCGTGCTGTAAAGCTGCTAAGATTGCATCGCCATAAAAAACAGTTTTACCTTTTGCTTTTTCTTCCCTTACTGTTTCAGGATTCATTTCAATAATAACGTATGGAATACCTCCCACTTTTGCGGCTCTCGCCAGGTTTTTCCCGTTAAATCCAAATCCAATGATTATAAGATGATTTTTTTTGCATGCATGCTTCATCTCTTGCACTGAAGATAAACCAGTTTTCAGTATTCCCGGCATTGGCAGGCGCAAGGCAAGATCTGCGGCACGGGGCGCAAAAGCTATAGTGAATGACGTTACCGCCATGGTCAAAACAGAGACAGCCAGAAACAGTTGATAAATACTCTCAGTAAGTAGACCATATTCAACACCAGTTTTGGAGAGAACAAAAGAAAATTCACCGATCTGGCTGAGTGCAAGACCAACTAAAACCGCGGTGCGAACTGGGAACCCCAGTAAAATTGTTGCAAAGCCAGCAATGGTGGTTTTTAATGCCATGACGCCTAAAGCGATCAGCACAATAATTCCCAGGTGCTGGAATAGAAAACCGACATCCAGAAGCATTCCAATGCTTATGAAAAAGAAGCTCATAGCGATATCGTGAAAAGGTAAAATATTACCAAGTGCTTGATGAGCGTATTCAGACTCGGATATGACTAAACCTGCCAAAAACGCACCAAGAGCGAGCGATAGTCCCACACTGGAGAATAGCCACGCAAAGCCGAGACACGTCGCGACAACAAACAGTAGAAAAAGTTCACGGTTGCGTGTTTTTGTAATCTGATGCAGTCCCAATGGCACAATCCATTTAGCACTAACAAGTACAAAAACGATGATTCCGATTACTTTTATCACGAGAGTGAGTGGGATCTCTCCTAAATTATGTGTCGCTCCGACCAGTAGAGGCGTAAACAGCATCATTGGAACAATGATGATATCCTGGTAAATCAAGATGCCAAGAGTTGTACTTCCATGAAGACTGACAACCTCAGCCCTTTCCTGGATGACTTTGAGCACAATGGCAGTGCTGCTGAGCGATATAAGAAATCCTAAAAAAATTGATTCACCAAAGGATTGACCGAGTTTCATAGCGATGACAAAAACAGCTAAAACGGTCAGCCACACCTGGAGCGATCCGCCCATCAAAACTGATTTTTTTATTCTCAACAGACTTTCAAGTGAGAACTCAATTCCAATAGTAAAAAGCAACAAAATAACCCCGATTTCAGCTAAAATTTCAACTTCGCGTCCTGCTTTTATTAGTTCCAATCCACAAGGCCCTACCAGCATCCCGGTCAGAAAGAATCCCACAACTGTCGGTATTCGAAGGTGACTGCATGCGAAGAGTACCACAATAGACAAAACAAGTAGGATGACAATGTTACCCAGTAAAGGTATTTCCATATACTATTGTGCTCCTGATTTTATATATTGAGATGCCAACTACAAACATGCATTGTGTACAACGTTTACGATATATGAAGTTTTGCGAAACGAGAGTGTAGTAAAAGTTTGGCTCTCTCTGTAATTCGCGTGTGCACGGTACCCTGTTCACTCTTCTGGAGGATCCTGGTTATGGTAAGGAAGATTAATATCAAAAAGTCTCCAGGGTTTTGGTCACTGCAACGCGAGATACTAAAGACCCTGAATAGTGTCATGGGCTCGCGGAGATTCGAACTCCGGATCTCCGCCGTGTGAAGGCGATGTCATGACCAGCTAGACCACAAGCCCATATTTGTTAAGTTATTTTATAATCAGTATTAAGTTTATTGGTTGTGTGTGACAGTCTCTGAAAACCGAGTAGTTTATATAGTGGATACGCTATTAGAGGGATAATTTCAGGTTCACCACACTCTATCGTGGGAGGAATTACAATGGCTAAAACCGAGATACTATCGCAGATAAAAAAAGCAGAGGAAGATGTGAACAAAATGGTCTTAGATGCCGTGAAGGAAAAAGAGAGAAAAATTAAAGAGGCAAACGACCAGACACATTTAATCATAAAAACTGCGAAAGAGGAATCAAATAAGTATAGGGTGAAAATACTTGAAAGTACGAAACAATTGCTCAAAGAAGAACAAGGAAAAATAATCTCTGCTGGAGCCAAAGAAGCTGATATTTTCAGACAAAAATCACAGAAAAACATGGATGATGCAGTGGATTTCTTGATCAATGAATTTGAGAGGACTATAGTTTAATGCTTAAACCTGAGAGAATGACACGGGTCGTGGTTGTTGGTACCAATGACGCACTTGATCAAACAATAGAGAACCTTCACAAGCTAAACCTTTTTCATATCATTGACTATGGCGAGGAAGAAGCTGGTTTCAAGATTGGAAAACCGAGATCAATGGCATCAAAATTCTCAGAGTATTTGGTGACATTACGCTCAATAGAGAACCAGCTTGGAAGCGGGGAAGGAAGTGGTTTTGACAAAAAGATCTCAGCAAAAGAGCTTTCACCGCAGATAGAATCCACACTCTCAGAACTTGAAGAGGAAGTTTTAAAACAGCATGATTTGATGCGAAAAATAGAAACAGAGTTGAAACAGAAGCAGGATATCGAAGACACAATAAAACCACTGGTTTCACTGCCGCTGTCACTTGAAGATTACACCGGGTATCAGTCGATAAAAGTCTTCGTTGGTTTTATCGACAGCAACATCGAAGATGCAATAAGAGCGGAAACAAGCCAGTACGAACTGTACACCGGAAGTATCGAAGGTAAAAAAATTATTGCAGTGGCAGTTGTAAAGGAAAAGGAAGTGGAGATAAACAAAATACTGCAAAACGATAGTAGTTATACAGAAATCAGGCCACCGGAACTGACAGGTAATCCGCAGGCAGCACTCGGAGAAATAGCAGCAGCAAAAGCAAAGCTAACCGAAGAGTTAACAAACGCTGAATCTGAGCTTATTCGGCTCAAACAGGAATATGCAGAGTTTATGCTTGCATCAGAAGAGTATCTTACAATAGAGACACAAAAATCAGAGGCGCCACTTAGATTCGCTACAACCGATCATGCTTTTGTTGTCGACGGCTGGGTACCGCTTAACAAATATGACGATTTTGAAAAAACAATCGAAGGGGGTGCTGGCAATGTATATGCATCCAGGCTTGAGGATGAAGAGGTAAAGGATGTACCGATATCACTTGACAATCCAAAAGCAGCAAAACCTTTTGAGCTACTCGTCGAGACATTCGCCACACCAAAATACAAAGAAATAGATCCTTCACTAATTCTATTTATTACATTTCCTCTTTTTTATGGGATTATGCTTGGAGACATCGGTTATGGTGTGCTTCTTGGAATCCTTTCATGGATGATTATGTCAAAGGTTAAATCCGGGGGGCTGCATGAACTTGCAATCATCCTGTCGTATTCGGCTCTTTCAACCATCTTCTTTGGCATCATATTCGGGGAAGTGTTTGGATTTCCATTATTTAATATAATGCATCATGGAATGGTAGAAGGAGGTATCCTCGGCATCGCTGGTCCCAATATCTGGGTGCTGCAGCTTCCAATACATCGGTTTGCTGAGGTGAAGCCACTCCTTGCAATGACCTTTGTTATAGGCATACTTCATATCACTCTTGGACTCATTCTTGGAATTAGAAATGTGAGTGTTGAGCATGGATTTAAACATGCTGTGACTGAAAAGCTGTGTTGGCTTATGATACTTTTTGGTGGAATTATGGCAATTGTAACTGCCATGCCAGCAATACTCTGGGGAGACATCTTAAACACACAAGACCCGATTTTTATATCAGGAATTGTGCTTGGAATAATCGGAATCATCCTTCTGGTTAAAGGTGAGGGGGCTATAGCAATCATGGAGATTCCAACACTTTTGAGCAACATCTTTTCTTATGCAAGAATTCTTGCGATAGGACTCTCATCAGCAGGCATTGCCCTT
Source organism: Candidatus Ethanoperedens thermophilum (assembly GCA_012910725.1). Lineage (GTDB taxonomy): Archaea > Halobacteriota > Methanosarcinia > Methanosarcinales > EX4572-44 > Argoarchaeum > Argoarchaeum thermophilum. The sequence continues at coordinate 11,279 of WNEG01000097.1, forward strand.
GCAGTAAATACCATCTGCAGGGATGTACTTTTTGCGCAGGGTGGAGTGTTTATAGTGGTTGGTATACTGGTGTTGATATTTGGTCACACCATCAATTTACTTCTTGGCATCATTGGTCCGGGACTGCACTCGTTAAGGTTGCAGTACGTGGAATTTTTCACTAAATTTTATGAAGGCGGCGGAACAAAATATGATCCGTTTGGCTTTATACGAAAATATACAGAGGAATGAAAAAATATGGTAGAAGTTGAAGCAGCAGGATTGATTGCAATTGGTGCAGGTATAGCAGTAGGACTAACAGGACTTGGCGCTGGTATAGGCGAGCAGAGCATTGGCGCTGCAGCCATCGGTGCCATGGCAGAAGACCCAAAGTTTTTTGGTAAAGGTTTGCTAATGACCGTTATTCCAGAGTCAATCGTAATTTTCGGGCTCGTTGTGGCATTGATATTACTCTTTGTGTTCTAAACATCATTTAATTTTTGAACAGGGATCACGTCCATGGGACTCGAAACAGTTGTAGCAAGCATTATAGAAAAGGGAAAAGAACAAACGAAGGCAATACTACAGGAGGCAGACAAAGAAGTAACTAACATTCTTAAAAGAGCAGAAAGTGAAGCCGAAAAAGTGCGAGAGGAACTGGAAGATGCAGCACGTGCAGAGGCTGAGCAGCTTAAAAAACAAGAGATTTCAAGTGCACATCTCAGGGTAAGACGAGAAGCTCTGAATGCACGTCAAGCAATGCTTGAAGAAGTGCAGAAGAACGTGGCAGATCGCATAACCAGCATTTCCGATGAAAAGAATGCGAAATTTTTGGAAGCACTTCTTAAAAAACATGCTATAGCAGGTTCAAGAATCTATTCTAACCGAAGAGATAAAACACTTGTGGAAAGGACTTCTAAACTTGAATATGCCGGAAGCATCGATTGTCTTGGTGGCGTGGTAATCGAGAGCAGTGATAGAACAGTGCAGTACGATTGTACATACGATACAATACTACAGGACATTAATGAGAAGTCACTAAAACAAATATCAGAGATGCTTCTTGAGTGATTTGATGTGCGGACTATTCAAAACCCCAGCTTATGCATATATAACTGCCCGTGTGCGTGCACGAAAGAGAAAACTCATCCCTAAAGAGACATATCCCAAGCTACTAAATATGCAACTGCCAGAGATCATCCGATTTATCGAAGAATCAGAATACAAGAAGGATGTTGATGAACTTTCAGCTAAATTTAAGTCAATAGACCTTCTTGAGCATGCTCTCAGCAGAAGTCTTGGTGCTTCATACAGGAAGTTGATGGACATCTCTCGGGGAGAGGTCAATTATCTGATAACAGAATATATGCGTAGATGGGACGTCTGGAATATTAAAACCATACTTCGGGGTAAATACTACGGTGCTTTAGAAGAGGAAATTCTAAACTGTGTAGTATCAGCAGGTGAACTGCATTATCCAGAGCTTGAATTAATGGCAAAAAAAGAGAATATAGAAGAGGTAATTAGTTCCCTTGAACACACCCCATATTATCCAATACTTACAAAGTATGAGGGGGGGATGCTTAACAAGATAGAAGATGAGCTTGACAGGTTATCGTATACACGATTGCTTGATGCTGTTGGCACTTCCCCCGGGGAAAAACTATTTTTAAAATTCATTCAAACAGAGATAGATGTGAAGAATTTAAAAATACTGTTCAGACTGAAAAAAGCTGGAGTTGAACGTGATGTGGTTCAAAATACCTTAATTACCGGTGGTCTGGAGTTGAAAGAATCTGATCTAACCAGGTTATCAGGATTGTCTTTTTCTGAACTTGTTCACTCACTGGACAGTTATTCATACTGGCGGGCAATATCTGATGTGGTTAGTGATCAGATGACCACGTTAATGGACGTGGATACAAAATTGGATGCTCACCTGATGAATTATGCATCACAAATTTCTCACTATTATCCTTTGTCTATACTTCCAGTGCTTGACTATATCCTTAGCAAAAAGATAGAAGTGGACAATCTGCGGGTTATTGCACGAGGAAAAGAGCTAAAATTGGCTGATGAGATCATACGAAGCCATCTGGTGATGTAGCATGGAATTATCAAGAGTTTCAAGAGTTTCAAGAGTTTCAAGAGTTCCCGGTTGTTTTCTGTACAACGAAGTTGTGCAGGTGATGTAGCATGGAATTAGCAGTAGTTGGACAGAGTGAATTCACTCTCGGATTTAGACTTGCAGGAGTTAAAAAAGTGTATGATATAACAGATGATAATTTAATTGAGATAGTGCAGAACACTATGCATAATCCAGAAGTTGGAATCATTGTA
>WNEG01000087.1:0-13652 GCA_012910725.1 Candidatus Ethanoperedens thermophilum
TATTCATTCGGAGTTAAGGTTTTAATTACTTTCACTACTATAAAATTTTCTTCTCCATCCATCAAACGAAATGGTTTATTTACAACCATTAGAAAATTTTATAAATGAAAAATAATGGACAATATAATCTTATTAATGATAAATCCTGTGGTCGATGGGTGAGTAGTTACTCTTCTTTATACTTTAACCCCCTCTATTCGATGCCTTATCCCTGCAAGCATACCCTCCAGAGAGAAACTCAAATCCTTCAGTTCCACAACCTTTGACGCATCCAGTATCTCTATCTCAAGCACGCTGCCATCCTCTGCGTAATGGGCAATCAATCCTTCTGCGATATCTACTGAATCAACGAGTTTTCCCTCCCTCAACTTTACCAATAGAACGTCTGCATCAGGCGAATATTTTATCTGCATACATCCCACCTCCTTTATAGTATCGCTCGGCATAAGGAAAATACACAGTTATAACAACCGGATTCCCCTCTTCGTCATATTCATAAACAGCTCTAATTAAATGCTCCTCCTCCTTTTCATGGGCTATGTATCTACTACGATGTCCAATAACAACCTCTTCAGGATATATCAATGCGTTAATCACTCTTTCCATGTCCAACCCCCACATTTCGCTCCTATCTATCGCATGCCAGGTTATCATTATCCCAATATCCTTTTTATTAATTCTTATATGATATACTTTTCCTCTTTCTTTTTCTTCTATTTCTATTATTTCAAACATACACTTGCCTGAACAATTTCTCGTTATAAGTTCCATCTCTTACGATTACCGTATCCCCAGCTGATGCATTATCCACTGCCCATTGGATCTTTGCATAATTATCAGGCACATAAATCGTATCTGCTGATGTGAATCCAATGCTTATAAATGCCAGCACTGCGAAAAGAATCGCAAATACCGATATTTTCCAAAATCCGTTTCTTTTGCTTTTCATTTTTTTATTCTCCATTTTTTAACTACTTTCACTATTTCTATTTATAAATTTTCGATAACGTCCCTGAACTGCTAACTTATCCTTCACACCGCCATAACTTCAGCTTTTCCGTATGCTGCTTACGAAGCAAGGACAACTCTGAAACCGTAGTGTTGGTAGATGGCGGGATTCTTATTTGCCAGTAGCTATTAGTTTTGTTTCGACAATAAAAATACTGAAAAAGTAAAATCTGTGTTAATCAGTGTTAATCTGCGTCTATATATTTTTTATGAATTTAAAGCGAAATTTATAAGTCTTTACTTTTGGTTGGGCTCTACTACAGGTGCTGTCTTTTATACACCATTCCAAATTTTGTGCAGGTATTTCAGCCCCTTTTCACCCTCGTCAACGTTTCGAGATTCAAGCACCACACGCCCTTTAAAATTTGATAAACCTTTAATAACCTTGTTCCAATCGATTATTCCATCTCCAACCGGCAGATGCTCATCAGTCTCTCCCTGGTTGTCATGAGCATGCACATGACTGATTTTTTGTTTAAGCGATAGGAACTCATCAATCATGTTATTAGTATTAGCATGACCGATGTCAAAGGTGATTCCAAGATTGTCACAGCCAATCGTTTCAATCATGCCTTCGATTTCAGTGGCATCCTTTCCAAAAACGTATTTCTGATTCACCATGTTTTCAATGCAAACCATCACTCCAAAATCGTCAGCAAACTCACAAAGTTTTTTTATTCCTTTAATATTGTTTGCCCATGCCATATCAGGCAACTGCGTGCCAAGAGGTGAGAGGTGTCCGGGGTGAACCACTGCAATCTTGATAAATGGTGCTGCTCGCCCCAAATACTCCATTTGCTGTCTGACGGTCTCCTGCCAGATATAAGGATTCAGGCTTGCAAGATTAAGATCAGAAAAAGGTAAATGCAAACTTAACTGGAGATTGGTGGTCTCGATGATGTCAACAACTTTTTTCATGGTCTCGTCTGTTAGTGTCTGTTTCCCCTCGCTTACGATCTCCCAACCAGTAAAACCAAGCCCCTCCAATCTGTAAGCCCATTCGAAAGGATCGTTTACAAGTGCGAGAGATGAAAAACTTAATCGTGACAGAAATGACATACATGAGTGTACACATAAACTATAGATAAATATTTCTACTTGCGGATAGGAAAGTTTATAGTTTCCTGCACATCAATACATAGATAAAGAGGTTTTTCGTATGGAAAAATTCGGACTGGATGAATATAAAGTTTTTGCTCTACTGGATGAACTTTATGCAAAAGATACTCAGTATAAACAAGTATTGAGTTCGATGTGTACACATCCCCATAGTATAGCCGTGAAAGCGCATCAGCAGTTTATATCTGCCAACCTTGGAGATCCCGGGTTGTTTGCTGGTACAGCAGAGATTGAACAAAAGGTGATACGATTGATAGGAAAACTGCTTCACAGTGGGGATGCTGCAGGCTATCTTACCACAGGTGGCACAGAGGGCAATATTCAAGCCGTCCGCGCTGCTAGAAACCATCGTGATGTAAGAAAGCCTAATATCATCGTTTCAGAATCAGCACATTTCTCTTTTGACAAAATATCAGACCTGCTTCAGATTGAAGTTCGAAAGGCAAGCGTTGATGAAGTATTGCGCGTTGATGCTGAATCAGTAGAGTCATTAATAGACGAAAACACAATCGCGCTTGTGGGTATAGCGGGCACAACAGAATTTGGACAAATCGACCCAATAAAAGAACTATCAGGTCTTGCAGAAGAACACGGGTTGTTTTTACATGTGGATGCTGCCTTTGGTGGGTTTGTCATACCTTTTCTTGATAAGCACTATGACTTCGACTTTTCACTAAGTGGTGTGACCTCTATGGTCTGTGACCCTCACAAGATGGGTTTCAGCACTATACCAACCGGTGGACTGCTATTTCGAGAAAATGACTCTATTCAGCGACTAAAAACAGAAACTCCCTACCTGACCAGTAGAACACAGTACAGTCTCGTGGGCACAAGAAGTGGTGCATCGGCCGCAGCTGCATACGCGGTGATGACGCATCTTGGAATAGCAGGATATAAAAAAATCGTAGACTACTGTATGAACCTGACATCACACCTTGTTACAAGAGTGCACGAGATGGGTATCGAACCAGTAATAGAACCTGTAACCAATGTGGTGGTGCTGAACCTGCCTGAAGTAGATTATGTGCGAGAAAAGCTCTACCAGAAAGGGTGGGTAACATCCATAACCAGGAAGCCTGTTGGGATGCGCCTTATAATGATGCCTCATGTAACAGAAACAATGCTGGATGCGTTTATCAGTGACCTTGAGAAGGTGGTAACTTCTCAGGATATAAGAAGGCACTGATCCCTGTTGCATCTGTTAAAATAATATTTATCCGTACCAGTAGTGAGAATGCAAAGCTTGTTGTGGGCTCGATTCCAAGCAGACCGAGAGCAATGACTGTACCACTTTCCATTATTCCAAGTCCTGCCGGCGTCAGAGGTATGAACATCAGTGCAGTGATCAATGGATGAAGTAAAAAGAATTCAAGGTAAGTAATAGGAAGGTTCATCGCTTTTCCTATAAAGTACCATTGCAGTCCACAAAAAAACCACCCTGGCATGTATAGTATGATGATTACATTGATATTTTTTTTTATTTTGATGCCTGAGTGTTTAAACTGTGAGAATTGATCGCTGAATCTATTAAGTAATGGTATTTTGTTCAGGATGTGTCTGGTGTATTTTTCATCAAGCCATGATATTGCAAGTATGAGGCATCCAATAAGCGTAAGAGCAGCTATTGCTATCAAGAAGGTGGTAGCAGGAAGCTCAAAGCCATTTGTACTTGACAGGAGATAGATTAGAGCAAGCATCGCACCTGCACCTTTTAGTATCAAGTCAAGTCCCCCTGGTGCAACTATACATGCCATGGCATCTGTTGCCCGTGCACCTGTGATTTTTTTAATAAAAGCTGGTGTTAGCAGGTAACCGCTCCTGCCAGGTGTAATATCTGCAACAAGCATTCCACCAAGATGGGATATTAACACTTTGGTGTAGGCGATCTTATATCCAATATGCTGTATCAGGTAGAATAATCGGTAGGAGAATAAAAGATTGTGTATGAAATATGCAAGAGCTGCAAGAACAAAGTAGGCGATGTGTATGTTTTTGATAGCTACTGTAATTTCAGTGAGATCAAGCTTGTACAGAGTTATGTAGATGATGATTGCAATTCCAGCCAGTGCCTGCAGCAGAAAGTACACTATTTTTCTGTATGATGTTGTTTTCATATTTCTCCACCATAAGAATGTTCACCCTACTGTAAAGTCGTCACCATTGATTAATTGTATGTATTTAGTTTCAATTTTTTTTGAGTTCCAGAATTGGATGTGTTATTTCGTTACACACTCTTATGTGGATTTCCACACGATATTTAAGCATGTCCAGTCGAAGATACGTTTTACTGTGCTTTTTGGAGTGGATGCCTGATTGCACTTATTTAATTCTGAAAAATTGCGAATTCCAGTAATTTTCATTCATTAAAAACATGCACCGAGGATGCCTTGAAGGTGATACACACGGGCATACCTTCCTTCAGTTCCATATCATCAAATGATTGCTTTGTCACTACAACCATAAATGGAATGCTAACATCAACCACGATCCTGACAATCGTCCCTTCATCTACGATACTCTTTATTTCCCCTTTAAATGAGTTTCTGGCACTCGATACAATTTGTTTTGTTGATATAAATATATCCTCTGGTCTAATAGATACATGAACGTGTCCATGCGCGAGTGTAGCAGAAGTAATAGTTATGCCATTGATATTGATTCGTGCGATATTATCTTCAAGAAGTGATTCTCCTTGAAACAGGTTACCAACACCAAGAAAGTCAGCAACAAACCTTGAATTGGGTTTCCTGAATACCTCGTTTGGACTACCTACCTGCATAACCTTTCCAGCACACATCACCGCCATACGGTTTCCAAGCAAGAAAGCCTCCTCGAAACTGTGAGTTACATGAATAATTGTAGTTTTTGTGATTGACTGCATGTTTCTAAGCTTTGTGCGAAGTTTTTTCGTTGTTTGAGGATCAAGCGCACTTAGAGGCTCATCCAATAGAAGGATGTCTGGCTCCATAATCAGTGCTCTCGCTACTGCAACTCGCTGCTGCTCCCCGCCACTTAATGTGTTGGGATAACGATGGAGTAGATGAGAGACACCCATCATATCTGCAAGTTCATCCACGTCATGCTTGATTTTTGTTTTCACCACCTTTTCTATCTTTGGACCAAAGCCGATATTCTCTTCCACTGTTAAAAAGGGAAATAAGGTGTAGTCCTGGTAGACCATGCCAATATTTCTCTCTTTTGGCGGAATATTAGTGATTTCCACATCATTAAGGAATATTTTGCCACCATCTGGACGGTAAATGCCTGCTATGGTCTCAAGAAGTATTGTTTTTCCTGCACCGGTTGGGCCTAATATAATAAAATATTCTCCATCGTTTATCTTGAGACTTACATCCTGAAGGAAGAATTCGCCAAGGTCCTTTGATATATTTTCAATTAGCATCATTTTTATAGCTCCTTTTATACAAATACTTCATTTTATTCACTATTTAAAATACACGTGCAAATCCGCCATATTTTTCAAAAACAAACAAAGATACAAGCGATATAACAATCAGGATTGTTGCAGATGCGATAGCTAAATTGAGTTCTCCGCATGACATGTTCAGGTACAACGAGATGGGCAGTGTTTCTGTTTTCATTCTTGTTGCCCCTGCAAGCATTAATGCAGCTCCAAACTCGCCTATTCCTTTCGACCATGTTATAATAGAGCCGGCAAGGAGCCCATTCTTTGACATGGGAAGTGTTACATGCCAGAACGCCTGTGCCCTGCTGCAACCAAGTGTTTCGGCTATGTACTCATATCTTGGATTGATGCCCTGGAATGTTCCACGCAATATTCTGAACATGAACGGCACATTGACAAAAAACTGTGCAATAATAATTCCAAGCGGGGTGAACACAAAAACAATCCCTGCTTCTGCAAGACCTTTACCAAATGGTGTTGTACCAAATAAAAGCAGCAATCCAACGCCTGCAACCAGCGGGGGCAGGGCAAGCGGCACATCCAGGATCGTATTAATAATGCTCTTTCCAAAGAAGTCGTATCGAGCAAGCGCATAAGCTGCGGGTATTGATATAGCGATGCATAAAACAGTTGAGATAACTGCTGTTGTTAAACTCAATTTTACTGCAAATTGTATCTCCTTTGAAAGAAGACTTGTTGTCAGGGCTTGTAGTGTGGTATGCGTCACAACGCATATAAGAAGAACTGAGATAAAAACAGCAAGGGATACACTTGATAGGATGGTAATTATCTTGATCGTCGAGTCTTTCAATTTAAAACATCACCATGTTTTTATTCACTTCTATGCTTTCCTGGTTCGCCTCTTACCATATCAAGATGGGGGTTGCTGAGCCACCCGGTTTTTACATGATCTCTATGGTCAAAGAATGGAACGAAAGGTTTTAAATCAAGCAGCGGAGTTCCGTCTAAAATATCAACTTCACTGATTTCCAGTATGTTTTCGTTCACATTCTCTAATTTTACAATAGACAATCCAACAGGATTTGGCCTATTGAAATGCCTTATTGAGAATATCCCATGCGTTTCATCATCTAAGAAAGGTGTTGAAATCAAAGAATGGCCGTCAGAGCGATGGAAATGGTAAATGAGGATGAGATGGGAAAATCCCTCAATATCTTCCAGTCCATCGGCATATTGTTTAAATATCTCTATTTTTCCTCTTGCATCCTTTGCAAAAACACCCTGTATCGGTGCATCTTTTTTGTCATGAAACTTTGTGTGTATGATTCCAACAGGACTGTATACTATTTTATCCATCATTTATTTTTTATCTCCGTTTATACTTATTTACTGAACTATTCGTATTTTGGATTGGGATATGCTGTAAAACCATGTTTTTCAAATACGGCTCTTCCTTCATCAGATGCAACGAAATCAACGAACATCGTTGCGTATTCTTTGTTTTCAGAGAACGTTAGTGTGCCTATGGGAATCACTTTTATGATATTTTGCTCAGTTGGTATCTCTATAATATCTGTTTCACTTTTAGTTCCAATCAAAGATGCCTTCCATATTATCGATGCGTCTGTGGTGCCCATGCACGTATAGATCACCAGTTCATTCACTGTTGCAGCACGGGCAGCGACATTTGCATTTACAGCATCAAAAATCTTATTCTTTTCAAGCAGTTTATCTCCCAATTTGCCAATTGCCGCTGCTTTTGCATCTCCAAGAACAACTTTTACCCCTGGTTTTGTAAGATCATTCAAACAGGTTACACCTGCAGGGTTTCCTTCCGGAACCGCGATCACCGGTACATGGTAAGCTATGTTCTGTTCATAGTCAACAAAACCTTTCTCCCTTGCTGTATCGATGTACATCGTTGCCCCCGGCATGTAGGCGTCACCTGTTTCCGTTAATTCTATCTGGCTTAAGAGCGTGTTAGAACCGCCATAGTTGTAGTTTACAGAAACGCCATATTTTTGCTCAAACAGGCTCCCAATCTCATCCATTGGTTTTCTCATTCCTGCTCCTGAATAAACCATGAGTGAAGATGGCTTAACTGTTGTTAAACCTTGAAGTGCCCCTGGCAGATTACCGCTTCCAACTGCTGGTACAATCGGCGGCTGTCCAACCTTTTTAAAGACCTTTTGTCCCTCTGCGCCAATCACGAATTTTACAAACTCAAGCCCAAGTTCAGGGTGCAGTGCGTTCTTTGGAACAGATATGCCGTACACAATCGGTTTTCCGGTTTTTGTATTTCCATCAACGGTCTCAAGCTGCACTTTTTTATAAAAATCTGCATACTCTACACTGCTGAGGTCTATCTTTTCTGGCAGATCAACAAAACCAAGGTTGTGCTGAACTGCAACGCTTCGATACTCGAATGCGTAATCAATTCCTCCCTGTTCAAGAAGAGCAACAAGTTCCACTGACTTTGGTCGTATGCTGACTCTTTTTGTGTTTGGCTCCATATCCTCTGGCGTTTTTATAAGATACGAACCATTTTCATCGTTTATCGTAATTGATGTCTGGCTGAGGATAAGATCATCAAATATCATATCGTCACCGTAATTAAGTTCTGCTAGCTGGAACACCATCACAGCCCTGTATCCACATGGGTCAAAATTAGGATTTGAAAAACCATAGACGACATCATCCTTTCGCAGAATGTCATACCAGTTTTCTTGGTTAATCTCATCAGCATACTTACTTTTTTCAGTGCTGTATGCAAGTACCATGTCGTTTCTTGCAAACCTTACCGTCCAGTCTGCATACGTTGGATACATCATGCTTGGAATGAGTGTGTAGTCGGCAGAGGCAATCACATCGCCCTTCTTTCCGATGTCAGTTATCTGTCTTACTGCTTTAACACTGCCCATTGATTCGCGCTGGACATCAACATCTGGATGCAGGGCTTCAAACTCCTTCTCAAGTTCTGATAGCGGGACCGCGAGGCTTCCGGCATGGAAAATTTTTAATTTGATTTCTTCAGACGGTGCTTCTGTTGTGTTAGCATCATCGGCTGGTGGTTGTGCACAGCCAGAGATTGCTGCAATCAATACTGCAAAGAGAACAATTTTAATAAAATTTTTATTCATATTTTTCTTCACCCATTTTATCAATCCTATGCTTTTGAGAATTCCTTATGTTAGCACAAACATATAACTGATGATTGATAAAGGTTACGAAAAAAAAGTTGTGTTGCGTTCGGGGGGCTATCAAATTCAGCTTTAAAAGTTCCGGTTTCTAATTCGACAAGCCTATCTGTTCTGTTAAGGTTTTTGATTCTGTCCTGATAAACGTGTTACCTAATACTACTTTGTCAGATTAACCACCCATTCAGGCGCTTGATCCTGGTTTTGTTTTCTAAACGGTTTAAGGCCATGCCACCATCCGCTGTTGTTTTGTCTGTAATGTGACAAAGTAGGACTAAAGAAGGTTAACTTTCATTGGATAATTACTTCATCAATGTCATGGTGCCTGCTAACAATCATTTTTACCCTACTTATGTTTCGGCCCCCTTTACCTATAGCAAATCCTCTCTCTCCAGCAGATACGTTTAAATAAGCAATACGTTTACCTTTCTTCTCCTCTATACTAATATTTTTAATTGAGACTGGTTGAATAACATTTTCTATGAACTCACGCACATCATCAGAATACTCTATGATCTCTATCTGTTTATTGATTATTGACTTTACGCGATTGACATGGTCGCCACCTTTACCAATAGCTGCACCCATATCTTCACTTTTTACAACAAATGTTACCTTATTAAGCTCATCATCTATCATGCAGTCGATAGGAGATGCACCTGTTATCCGCTCAAACAGTACAATGTATCGCATCCCGTCCGTGTCAAGTTTAACTTCACTCAAGATGAAAGACCTGTAAGTGTGGTAATATCGCTTTCATCAGCTTCAAGTACTGCAAGGGCAGCTATTGAAAAGGGCTTCCCACATGCAGTTCCAAGCTCCACTCCATTACCATTATATTCGATCAAATTGTCAATATTGATCTTATTTTTTAACTCTGGTGGGCAGGTTGAAGCTACAACCACGATCTTTGCCAGACCGTCATCTGTATTTTTAATTACCTGTTTTGCACCAATTACTACCTTACCTTTCTTGATAACATTTCTCAGTATACTATCTATCTCAACCATGATGGTTCAAACCTCTATATTGTTTTTGCTACGAGTCTTACATTGCCTGTTCCGAGCTTGACTGGCTGTCCTACGATCACGTTTTCGGTCACACCACCCAATTCATCGACATCACCTCTTATGCCTGATTCCAACAGGTGATGTACAGTCACCTCAAAAGCAGCTCTTGCAAGCACACTTGCTTTTTCGCCTGATATGCCGTGCCGTCCAATTTGTTTAACTTCGCCGTCGCAGGTCATAATATCTGCAACAAGCATCACATGACGGATATCAACGGTTAAACCCTGTTCTCTTAGTGTAGCCATTATTTCGTCTATGATTGACTGCCGGGCGGCTTCAATACCAAGCACCTCTGCCATTTCAAGTATATTATTTGTTCGTGTGCGGGTTGCATCCACACCACCTACTTCCATAACACTTTTGAGAGCAGACCCCTCGGTGTATAGGATATATTCATCGCTTTCTTTACGGATCACCACTCTTTTTATCTCTTTAATCCCTTTTAAGTGAACAGATCGTATCTTCTTAGCAAGCTGGAGCAGTTCACGATATGACACCTTTTCAGGAGCTGTGGTAAGAGTATACTCGTTTAATTCTACAGGCAAGCCTATTGTATCCTCCACTTTTAATGCTACTTCCTCTGCAGTCATGTTTCGCATCTCAAGAGCCTTTGGATTGAGACTTACAGTAATTTTCATCAACGAGATATCAGTGGTAATATCTCCTAAATGGTAAAGAATTGTTGATTCTATCTTCCATGCAATATCCCGGGATTTATTTCTGTCATTGGAATACTCGTTTTTAAGATAAATCGTTAACATTGGAGTGCTTGGATTTTTGCGTGCATCTACCAGTTCAATAATTCGTGGAAGGCCAAGAGTTACATTTATTTCAGCCACACCAGCATAATGGAAGGTACGCATAGTCATCTGTGTGCCCGGCTCGCCAATAGATTGAGCAGACACAACACCAGCAGCTTCATAGGGGGGAATGGATGATTGCTTATATCGTTTAAGTGTAAGCTCAATGATTTTTTCAAGCTCCTCTTCTGTTAACTCTCGATTTTCAAGTTCACTAATCAACGTTTCACATATCTTCAGTGGAAGTTGCAAGCTGCGAATTCTTGACGTATAAGAAAGTATAAATTCACCTCGTTCTCCTGCATCTGGAATGTTATTTCTGTACAACGAAGTTGTGCAGTTTCTTGAATTTATTACATCTGAATCAATCATTTTGCCCTCTTGTAGTTAACACGGTATCGATGATACGTGCGATGCTCTCCCTTGTTCCAAAATCTCCTTTCATTGGATCAAGCCCATCTTCTCCATACTTGAATTGTATGATCATACCTCTGGTATCTCTTACTGTTTCGTCATACTGCACTTCCAAATCCTGCAGTGCATTAACCATCCTTCGCTGCAAATACCCGGATTGTGATGTACGAACAGCAGTATCTACCAGTCCTTCACGCCCGCCTATGGCATGGAAGAAATACTCGGTTGGAGATAAGCCTTTTTTATAGCTTGACTTGACAAAACCGTGTGCATCTGCGCCACGATCACCTCGCTCATAGTGAGAGAGGGTTCTATCATTATAGCCTCTCTGGATGCGTTCTCCTCGCACAGCCTGCTGTCCAATACAACCAGCCATCTGGGTAAGGTTGAGCATTGAACCTCTTGCGCCTGATTGTGCCATAATCACTGCTGAATTGGAAAGACCAAGATGTCTACCTGCAATCTCACCAGCATTGTCTCTTGCTGTTCCAAGTTCTTGCATGATTTTCATCTCCAGTGTTTCATCAATGCTTCGCCCTGGCAATTGTTCCAGTTCTCCTGCTTTATAAGCCGAGATAAGCTTTTTAACATGCTCTTCTGCATCATGCAGTACTTCATCAATCTGCACAATTGCTTCGGGTGGCACATCTTCATCGCTTATTCCAAAGCTTAACCCTATCTTCATAACAGCACGTATGGCAAGTCGTGTCATATCATCAACAAATCTCCGAGCATTTTCTGCACCATACTCCTTGTAAATCTTATCGAGGATTAAACTTTTAAACGCCCCGACTGCCTTTCCATCGATAGAGCCGTATTTAACCACCCCATCTTCGATGATCACATACGCTTCGCGTTCACATTCCTCTTTCTTGCACACATCACAGTGTTCGCATATTTCTGCTTTGAATTCAAGAGATAATCCTTTTGGTAATATCATGCTGAAGATCTGCCTGCCAGTCCAGTAAGGCTTTCCATTTTCATATCCAGCAGGCTCTACAAGTTCCCCGATGTTAGATTTTTTTAGAAGCTCAAGAGCCTCTGCTTTATGTATTTTCTTATCTCTATTGGTAAGCAGGTACGATCCAGAGATATGATCGTGTATGCCGCCTATGATTGGACCCCCAAACCTTGGGGAAAGAATATTCTGATCCACATGCATCAGTATCTTTGCCTCTGCTCTCGCCTCTTCTGTCTGAAGCACATGAAGGTTCATCTCATCACCATCAAAATCAGCGTTATATGGTGGACAGACTGCTGGATTCAATCGGAAAGTCTTTTGTGGAAGCACTTTTACTTCATGAGCCATGATACTCATCCGATGCAGTGAAGGTTGTCTGTTAAAGAGTACTATGTCACCATCTTTTAAATGTCTCTCTATCTTCCATCCAACCGCAATCGTCGTAATAAGCTCATCCACATTTTTATCTGCAATCTTGATGCGATGTCCATCGCTTCGAATCACGTAGTTTGCACCCGGATGCTGCTGTGTTCCTCTTGACACATATTTCTTTGCCTCGTCGATGTTCCGTGGTGTTATATTCATGGTTATGGTCATTTCCTTTGCAATTTCTTCTGGCACCCCCACCTCTTTGATGCTAATATTTGGATCGGGAGATATGACCGTTCGTGCTGAAAAGTTAACACGTTTTCCTGACAGGCTGCCCCTGAATCGACCTTCTTTCCCTTTTAATCGCTGGGACAATGTTTTGAGTGGGCGACCTGAACGATGACGTGCTGGAGGCACACCTGACACTGTGTTATCTATGAATGTGGTAATGTGGTACTGGAGTAGTTCCCACAGATCTTCTATGATTAATTGTGGGGCTCCCGCCTCTCGATTTTCATTGAAACGCTGGTTGATTCTGATAATATCTACCAGCTTGTGGGTGATATCGTCCTCGCTTCGCTGCCCTGATTCAAGTGTGATAGACGGCCGCATAGTTACAGGAGGTACTGGTAGTACCGTTGGAAGCATCCATTCCGGACGTGCACTTTTTGGATCCATGCCCATTACTTCCATGTCTTTATCAGATATCTTCTCAAAGAGGTCCCTGATGTCTGCAGGCATCAGTTTATGTTTATCCTCAACATACGTGGTCGGCTTTTCAAATTTAATCTCAAGCTGCCGCTCACCACAATAGGGGCATTCCTTTACCTTTCGAGCTTCCTTGAACACCGTATTTACTACATCTTCGATAGGCTGCCCCAATCTCTGTTTAGCATATATATCATCTAAATATTTCATCTTTTCTAATGGATTTAACAAGAGCGAGCCGCATGATCTGCACACTGCACGCAGAATCTTTCGAATCAATTTTGCAAAACCTACGTGAATGACAGGTGCCACCAGTTCGATGTGACCAAAGTGTCCCGGGCATTCACCTGCTCGCTGTCCACATGTTTTACAGCGAAGACCCGGATCGATGACACCAAGTCTTGTATCCATTAAACCCATATCAATGGGAAAACCATCATCATCATAAGTATCTGCTGTTATTATTCTGGTAACACTCATTTTTCTAAATTCTTTTGGAGATATGAGCCCAAATTTGATTTTGCCAATTTTTTTTGGAGTTGAGTGAATCATATATTAAAACCTATTTTAGTATGTTTAGTTCCTTTTAATTTATTTTATACTGCATCCTCTAATGTA
>WNEG01000087.1:13916-40573 GCA_012910725.1 Candidatus Ethanoperedens thermophilum
CATTTATACTGCATCCTCTAATACTAACCTTGGTGCAACGCCAAGTGATTTCATTTCATCCAGTAGCAGCTTAAAGGCATAGCTCATCTCAACTAAATGAATGTCAGTATTAGCACCACAATTGCTGCAGAATACTCTGTTGCTGCGGCGATCAATCATTGCAATCATGCCGCAGTGCCCACATACATATTCTTTCACTTTATCAGATTCATCAAGCAGGCGCTCTTTTAATACCATGGCAGCACCATGCCCAAGGAGCACATCACGTTCCATCTCTCCAAACCGCAGACCTCCCTCTCTTGCACGCCCTTCTGTTGGCTGGCGGGTAAGTACCTGTATTGGTCCACGTGAACGTGCATGCATCTTGGAAGCTACCATGTGATAGAGCTTTTGATATAAGATAACTCCTACAAACACATTAGCCAGTATACGTCTGCCTGTTACCCCATCATAGAACACTTCTTTTCCAGTATGGGCATATCCTGCTTTTTGCATAGCAGCCCGCATATCTATTTCTTCTTCACCTGAAAACGGTGTGGCATCGACTCTCCGTCCCTGCAAGCTTCCAACCTTGCCGCCAATCATCTCAAGCACATGTCCCACTGTCATTCGTGAAGGGATTGCATGTGGGTTAATGATAAGATCAGGGACCATGCCATTTTCTGTAAAAGGCATGTCTGCATAGGGCACTATTAAACCTATAACACCTTTTTGACCATGCCTGGATGCAAATTTATCTCCTATTTCTGGTATTCGCTGGTCCCTGGTCCTCACCTTTGCAAGGCGAGCACCACTTTCAGATTCGGTGAGTATTACTGTATCGATGATGCCTTTTTCATTGGAGCGCACAGTAACAGAGCTTTCTCGCCGCTGCTGTGGGCTTAATCCAAGATCTGTTGGCTCTTCAAGAAACCGCGGTGGACTTGTTTTTCCGATCAATACGTCGTTTGGTCCAACACAGGTCTCAGGGTTTGGAAGTCCATCGGCATCAAGATGGGCATAAGCTTCAGAACCACGTGCTCCTCGCACCTCTGAGTCAGGTATTTCAAATCTGTCAAGGTGTCCGCCAGGATATTTTCGTTCCTCTCCTTCCTGTGTACGGAAGAAGTGGCTTCGTCCAAGCCCCCTCTCGATTGAACCTTTGTTTATGACAAGAGCGTCTTCAATGTTGTATCCTTCATAAGACAGCACTGCTACTACGAAGTTTTGTCCTGATGGGCGCTGATCAAATCCAATAGCTTCGGCAGTCTGCATATTAACAATCGCCTTTTGTGGATAATGAAGCATGTGAGCCCTCGTGTCCTGTCGAAGTTTGAGATTTGCTGACGAGACACCGAGTGATTGTTTCATCATGCCCGCACCCATCGTATTTCTTGGAGATGCATTGTGTTCTGGGAATGGAACCATCCCGGTACAGATTCCAAGTATCAAAGCAGGATTGACTTCAAGGTGTGTATGTTGTTTGGTAAGATCTTGCTCATTGATAGCGACAAGTGTGTTTTCTTCTTCTTCAGCATCGACATATTCAACCACACCTTCATTTACCAGATCTTCAAAGGTTAGTTTACCACTATTTATATCTTGTATATGCTGCTCAGTTACAAGAGATCTGCCGTTCTTTACAATGATCAGTGGTCTTCTGGTTCTACCACTGTCGGTACTGATGACAACCTCATTAGTTTTTGGATAGTAAGTGATATTTAATTGTTTTGATATGATACCACATCTTCTAACATCCCTGATATTCTCGACAAACTCTTCTGGATCGTCATGATGCCCGATCAACTCCCCATTAAAAAAGATTCGTGACGTGTTCATATTAGTTCGACTCCTGCATACAACGCAAGCAGAAAATAATTCTTGATTGCTGCACAACTTCGTTGTGCAGAAATAACTCTTGATTGCAACCTGACTTGTAAGTGTAGTAGTCTAACAGCGGCTGAACAACTTCGTTGTGCAGAAATAACTTTTGATTGCAATTCTTGATTGTGCAGCAATCGAGTGCACAAGAAATCAAGTTCATATAAGTTCAACTCCATGGCTTGGCTCTTCACCTTGTGCTTCGAGTTCAGGTGCGTAAGATACTGGTTTTTCTTTAGGTTCGATCAGGAAGGGTGCAAGAGGTTGTACATCGAGGCTGCTGAATAATAAGTCTTTAACTGCATCCCCATTATCCATGCCAGTTGATATCTCAACCATCTGCGCAAAGTTTTTAACCAAGCCGCAGTTTGGGCCCTCTGGCGTCTCTGAAGGACATATCCGTCCCCATTGTGTGGGATGCAGGTCACGTGCTTCAAAGTGTGGTTGTGAGCGGGATAATGGCGATACCACTCTT
The DNA here is from genome assembly GCA_012910725.1 of Candidatus Ethanoperedens thermophilum. GTDB lineage: Archaea > Halobacteriota > Methanosarcinia > Methanosarcinales > EX4572-44 > Argoarchaeum > Argoarchaeum thermophilum. Next base: position 16,252 of record WNEG01000087.1, read on the forward strand.
CTAAGGTGTGAAAGTGTAGCTATGAAATCTGTGCGATCGAGCAGTTGTGAAACGCCGGTACGACCCCCCACCCAGTTTCCTGTTGCAAGAGAATAATTAAGCCTTTCTGTTAGCACGTCTGAACGTACTACTGTTGAGATGTTAAGTTCCCTATTTCTCATACTGGCTCTCTCAAGCTGGTATTTAATATCTCGTGTTAAACGGTTAAACGAAACACGAAACAGGTCTTCCATCAAATCACCAGCAAGCTTCAGACGTTTATTGGCATAGTGATCCTTATCCACTTCATTGCGGCGGTAAAGTGCCAGTTCAAAGCATGTTTCTGCCATTCTGCCAAGGAACTGTGCTTTAAGTAGACGTTGTTCTTCTTCATTTCCAAGATGAGGTAATAAGTATCGATCAATGATGTAGTTTGCTCTTTTTATCTGGTACTCTTTTAGCTGACCTGCTGCAATCCTGTTACCGATCTTTTCAAGAGCTTCTTCGCAGGTTTCAACCTCTGCTTCTTCAAGGTTTTCAAGCATGAATTTCATAATTTCAGGATCATTAGATACTGCAGTTGCAATATCCTCGTCGTTCTCAACTCCAAGAGCTCGCATCATCGTTGTAAAATTGATTCTACCTGAAATAGAGGGAAAGGATACTTCAAGTAGATCTTTTTTGTTCCGTTCAACAATTACAAGAGCACGATAGCCTCTTCGCTGAGAAAATACCTTTGCAACTTCGATTCGCTCTCCATATCGTAATTCAAATTCTACTATGATCCTATTGGACGCAAGGTCTTCAAGGGTGGTTATCACTCGCTCTGTGCCATTTATTATAAAATAACCACCAGGATCATGTGGGTCTTCTCCCAGTTTGATCATTTCCTCTTCAGACATGCCATGCAGGTTGCATGCTTTTGAGTGAAGCATTACTGGCAGAAATCCAATATCTGCTTCCTTTGGCCCAGATTCTTCTTCCTTATCAACGATGCTCATCTCAAGCTTCATCGGTGCTGCATAGGTGATGTTTCGCAGGCGTGCATCCGTTGGATACAGCTTGTCGACTGCGCCATCAGCTTCTTTAACCACAGGCTCTCCGACACTAATTCGTCCAAGTTTTATGTGTACATCTTCTACATCGGTCTCTATAATCTGTTGTTCATCGATAATCTTTTGAAGCCCGCGACCAAGGAATTCGTTAAACGAATTCGCATGGTGCTGCACTATTTTTTCATGGGTGAAATATGCTTTTGATAAAATCCGGCGATCCAGCATATATTAATAACCTCGACTTTTTTTATTTCTCATCAGACAACCAGTCTATATATAGTTGCTTCACCTGCTGTTGCACTTTTTCTGGTTACTTTAATCACATTTCCAGCACCTGCTTTTATTTCTTTTATAACAGGATCAACAGTTTTAATTTTTGGAAGTTGCTCTTTTTCAATGTTGTATTTTTCCAGAACCAGTGCAAGCTCCTCATCACTCAATATTTCATGATTGGGAACCGTATCATGATTTAACAAACTAAACTCTTTCATCGTACTTGTGCAAGGAGACCCAGTCCGCAAGGGCGGGCAGGAATTGCGCACACCTCCTGTATAACTCCTTTTGCTCTTTTTAGAAGCGTTAACTTCTTGCTGTTTACTGACGCTCCGATTTGATCTCCAGTGATTGTCCGAAGACCAAAGTATCCGGAACTCCGTAATCCATGTATAAAACATTCGTTGTTGTTGTATTTCACTTTATCATACCTTCTGAATCCTTTAACTTCTTTCACAGTATTTCTCTTTAACCTTCCTCCTTTGAGGAGGTTGGCTTTGTATAATGATCGGTTCTGTCGCCTTACTTGTTTGCTGATGATTATGCTATCAGATCGCATCTGACCATTACCGCCAGCAATAACAAAAGCATCCGTTGCGTGTGATTTCTCTAATCCAAGTTTGATGCGATTGTATTTTGTGGTGTAGCCATACGTCTGATTACAATTCAGCAGATCAACGATTCTGCTTCTCACAGCATTCATAAACGCAGTCGCTTTCAGTGTCTTTTCGGCTTTGCTCTGTATTTCAGGGTGACCGAACTCTCCAGCTGTCTGATTGCCCTTTGCCTGATTGCACTCGTGACAGGCTATCGTCAGATTAGAGACTCTATCCGAACCGCCTCTTGACCGTGGTACGATATGTTCAATCTCCAATGGCACATCCTTTTTGCCGCAGTAAGCACATTTCCTGCCCCACTTTTCCAGCAGGTACTCTCTGACTTCGTATCCTTGCAATTCTCCTTGTTGGTATTCTATTCCACTGATTTCTGGATTCTGCATCTTCTGGGCATCGAAAGAAGCGACCTCGATAACTATTTTTGTAATCGGAAGAATCTTCTTCAGTTTCTCAATGAGTTTGATGTGGTTATTCAATTTATGTTGAATGTTCGGTGCAAGCCAGCCTTTTGGGATGCCGCGATTGTTGAAACGTGGTTCTCTGTGCCACAACCTTGCTCTTCGCGTGCGTCTGTATGTTCTTCGTTTTTCGATGAGTCGTTTGATGTCGGATCGCAGGGTTAATTCGCCAGCGATGAGTTCTCTGTCGGATGTTACTGTGCTGAACCCGACCGTTGTGTATCCAGCGTCTATTCCGAGTGTTGTGTCCTGCGTATTTTCTTCACAATCCCAAAGCAATCTAATCGTGAACGGTGTCTGCTGAACGACCTCTGCTCTACCTGCTTCCAGCAGATGTCTTGCTTTTGCAGGTTTGCATGGCATCAGGGGATTTCCATTCTTGTTAATCACAAATACCAGCGTATCGGCTTTATGCCCTCCCGCTGGTTGGAGTAAGTGCTCCTCGGAGTTGTTGGAAAGTGTTTTTAAACTCACCACACCGTCCTTGCCCCTCGGGACTTTTAATGATGGGTCACAGTTGCACCGAACTGGAGCAGTATTCGGTGGTGTGTATGTATTTCTTCTATCCAACTTCTGCATTGTTTTAGGTGCCTCCTGATCAACTAAGGGATTCTTTAGAAGTCCCTTCCTTTAGTCCTGTTAGGGTCAAGGGAGGGGTAGTTGACCTTACTTAGGTTTCCTCCTGTAGCAGAAACGGGCTCGATGGGAATTGAACCCACGACCATCTGGTTAAAAGCCAGGTGCTCTGCCGAACTGAGCTACGAGCCCATATAAAGGGCATGCGCACAAATATGCAACTTGTTATTATATGTTCACACAAGATCTTGAAGATATCACTGAAGATGCATCCACCTTCCAACATCCTAATCTAATTTAAAACTTTCTCTACACTATGGCGTTTTTGTCCTGGTGTGTTGTTTCCATCCTTCCTCTTCCACCCTTCGCATGATATGCTTTAGAGGAATGCCGGTTGTTTTTGCTATTTTCTTGCAGTCATCAAACTCTGCTGACACATCGAGGATGTGCCTGTTCAGGTCTGTTGCAATCTTCACACCTGATGTATATTGTTTGTTGTTTATGAGTATCTGTATTCTTTTTATCGTTCTTCTGGCAGTAAGCCGATGTTTTGCCGGTATGATTCGTACACCAAGACTGCCTGTCTCTTCTATGATGGTTTTTGCAAGGTGTGAGGAGTTTGATGGTTTTGCAATCACCTGCACGATATGCCCACTTCTGCTTTTTTTAGTGGTAGTAGGTATAATGCACACATCCTTTGCACCTTCTTCAAGCAATCTATCTATGAGGTTTCCTAATACCTCTCCTGTAACATCGTCGATGTTTGTTTCAATAACTTCAATAGCGTCAGGCATGAGATTGTCTTCTACTTCAGCAAGAATTGCCCGAAGAAGGTTGGGATGTTCATATTCATGCTTTCCAGCACCATATCCAATCCTGTGTATTGCTATTGGTGGCAGCGATGCATGCTGGTTTGTGAAATGAGAAAGCAAGGCAGCTCCTGTTGGAGTTAGTAATTCTCCTTGAATAGATGTTTGCTGGATTACCAGTTGCGTGTTTCTAAGTATCTCAAGCGTGGCTGGTGATGGCAGTGGATAGGTACCGTGGTTTATGCTAACAAAGCCAGTACCTGTTGATATTGGATTGCAGTATATATATTTTGGCTTAAGAATATCTATTGCTGTACATGCTCCTGCGATATCTGCTATGGCATCGTCACACCCCACCTCATGAAAATGAGTCTCTGGTAGATGTCCATGTACCGTGGATTCTGCCTTTGCAAGTATTTCATATACCAGGAGAACGTCAGCTTTTATTCCTGGTGTGATGCTCAACTCCTGGATGTGCTGTTTTACTTCTGCGTATGTGCGGTGTTTCTGGTGTTGTTGAACCACTGTTGTTCTAACTGCACTAATCCCAGATTTTTTCACTGTGGATACATCTACTTCGACACTTGCGGCAGATTCCATCACACCCACCACAACTTCAGGGTCTGCACCAAGGTCTATTAAAGCGCTTACAATCATATCCCCGCTTGCACCAGAATAGGGGTCAAATATCAATACATCCATTGGTGTAACTAAGAAAGTGCTCGAAGCATATAGTTTTTATGGGTACTAAAAAATGGTACATTATCTCCGAAAAACTTAACAACTTTTTTTAGTTTCATTTATTTTTCATTCCAACTCAATTTTCCATCAGCTTAGACCACATTCATAATTTCAGCAAAATCTATAAATACATAGGATATCCTGTGAGAAAATGTCAGTATCAGGTATTTTTATTTTGCTTATGAACAGGTGCTGCAACTGCTATGGTTTGTATTGTACAAAAATGAGGTAATTCGGAGATACTGTTATAATCAAAAATGTTATATATAATTAAACATAACCTGATAAAAGGAGGTATGGTAAAATGTCCTACCTTTATTTGGGAAATGACCAATTGGCTGTCAAAGCAGACGAGGATTAGGGGAGGTCAGGTCAGGAGATGGGGATAGAAGGAAGGATAGAGGAAAAAGAAGAAGGCAGGCTTGTGGTGGCTGAGGAGGAGCAGACATAAAAATGAGAAAAATTATAAAGGAAGTCGGGGAACTGGTAAAGAAGGAGTTCGACGTAGAGGAGGTGATTTTATTCGGCTCTTTTGCTTCCGGGAAACCTTCACAGAGTAGCGACCTTGACATTTTAGTTATTATGGATACCAAATTGAAGCCTTACAAACAGTCAGCTTTAATCCGCATGCAGTTAGATAAAAAATTGGGTGTGAAAGTTCCCATAGACTTAATCGTAAGAACGCCTCAACAGATTAACGAAAGACTAAATTTAGGCGATTTTTTTATAAAAAATATATTAACCAACGGAGTTCATTTATGAAAGAACTAACAAAAGAATGGATAGACAAAGCAGAGGGTGATTTTATCGTTGTTAATCATGAATATGACGCTAAAACCCCGGTTTATGATGCAATATGCTTTCACGCCCAGCAATGTGTAGAGAAATATATGAAAGCAATATTGCAAGAAAATAATATAAAGTTTGAGAAAGTTCACGACCTTGATCTCCTGTTGGAAAAATGTAAACATTTCGCGCCTCTTTTAGAAGAGCGCAAGGAGGAGTTGATAGAACTTTCCAGTTTTGCAGTAGAGATAAGGTATCCTGGCATAACGGCTGCGGAAGAAGAGGCAGCAAATTGTATCTCGATAATGGCGGGGACACGGAAGATTATAAAAGAGTATTTTGAAGAATAACCGAGATAGGAAAGGAGAATGAAAAAATGGGATTTGCATTCGTGAAGATGAATCTGAAGAAATCCTTTGAATCTGAGAAATTAAAGGAAGAGCGACTGCTGGTTGGTTCGGGTGCAATTTATGCCGTGGTTCTGGAAGAGGATTTTGAACAGGAAACAGGTTAGGGGTCGTTATGAAATAACCTCAGTAACTTTGAATCCATAAAAGTTTCCAACCACGAGATTAATCTTGTGTAATGTTCTTAACTATAATTTGCGCCGAAAGCTGCCTGTAGAATTATCAGCGCATCGAGTGACGTCACCTTATTATCGTCATTCATGTCAGCCCCTTCAACAGCAGGAATTGCCCCAACCGCCATCTGTAGTGCAATAACCGCATCATCTGCCGTGACTGCCCAGTCCAGATTGAGATCACCTTTTGGGATTGGATCAGAAAATGCATACAGGTAGCCGGAGTCTGAGCCGATGAAGAGGATGCCATCAGAAATCGCTGGCTGTGCCATGTTCCAGTTGCCAGTGTCATAAGTCCATTTCAGATCGCCGGTCTCTGCATCGAAACCGTAGACTGTACCCTTGGCATAGTTTGCTGTGGTGTAAACTATGCCGTTTGCAACAACTGGCGATGAGTCGCACTTTCCACCCAATGTCTGACTCCATATCTCGCTTCCATCGGTTGCATTAATGCAGTTAATCTTCTTGTCGTTGTCACCGATGTATATCTTACCGTTTGATATCGCAGGCGATGAAATCGTACCCTTCAGACTCTGGCTCCAGACTTCGACCCCTGTCATATTAACAGCATAGATCCTGCTCCCTGTTGCAAAGTACACGATCCCATAATCGATTGCTGGAGTGGTCGACACCGTACCAGTTGTGCTGAAGTTCCAGAGTTCATTGTGTGTTTCGATATCCACACAGTAGAGCGCATGTCCCGCACCTCCAAAAAATATCTTTCTGTCATAAGCGGCTGGAGAGATGTAATATGCCACTGCTGGAGGATATTCCCCATAGCTTCCTGTTGTGATATTCCACAGTTCGTTTCCATCAAAATCAAATGCAAAAAATGCACCATTGGATACTGTGTTCACAAAGACCGTGTTCTCATAGATGAGCGGACACGATGCGACACCCCAGAATGATGGTTTTGGCTCGATCGTTCTGTTCCAGATTGTAGTTCCATTCAATGCATTCACGCAGTACAGGTCGCCTGTGAGCGAGCCAACAAAGAGATGATCTCCTGATATCGCTGGAGTTGAGACTCCACCGCTGCCACCGATTGAATTATTCCAGATGATTTCTCCTGTAGTCTCGTTTAAGCAGTACAGTCCCAGTTTTCCTGACCCACCAACACGGTTCGCAACGTACACACGCACATTTGATATGCATGCACCACCCTCGACAAAACAGCCAAGTTCGGTCTCCCAGAACAGTGTGTCTGTAAGCGGTGCATATCCACTCACATTCCCTGTGCGCTCTGGGTTATGATGGAACTGTAACCAGTCTCCAGATGCTACAGATGTGGTAAGCGCAAGCAATAAAATTATCGTTAATATTTTTGTGTTCATGTGTGCTGTGTCTTCATTGGTTTCATGTACTATATTATTTGGTATAACTTAAATATATTTGTTGTGTCTGACTGAATATGTGGCTCTCTCTATAATTCGAGTTGCAAGCACTTTTTCACTCTTCCGGAGGGTCTGGTCATGGTAAGGAAGATTAAACCACAGAGAGCACAGAGGATCACAGAGAGTTGTTATTTTTATCTTTTGCTCCCTCCGTGTCACTCTGTGCCCTCTGTGGTTTTCCGAAACCTTATTTCAAGAAACTGCACAACTTCGTTGTACAGAAATAACATTTCAGATGCAGGAGACTGAGGTGCGTTTATACTTTCATATACGTTCAAAAATATCAAAAAGTCTCCGGGGTTTTGGTCACTGCAAAAGCGATAGTACACGAAGACCCGAATATGTTCCTCCACCTGGATTCTGCCTGGCCAAAGGCAGGGATGCAAAAGATAAAATACATAGCCAAATATTGACAGATAATATTTATGACTTCGTTCCAGCCAATACTTGTAACCTGTGGTCTGCCTTATGCTAATGGCAAGTGTCATATCGGACATCTCCGCACTTATGTACCTGCTGATATCTTTGTGCGATCCCTTCGCAAACAGGGTCAAGAGGTGGTGTTCGTGTGTGGTTCTGATGCACACGGGACGCCTGTTGTGGTGAATGCTGAAGAACAGGGCACAACTCCAGAAGAACTTGCGAAAAAATACCACGCACACTTTGATGAAATATTCAAAAAGATGGACGTGGAATTTGACTACTTTGGAAGCACAGATTCACAATCAAACCACAACAGAACTCTTTCAATAGTAAAAGCCCTTATCAAAGCTGGCTACGTGTATTCAATGAAGATTGACCTTGCTTACTGCCCCAAATGCAGCCGTTTTCTTCCAGATAGATACGTTGAAGGTATATGCCCCTATTGTGGTTCTCATGCTCGTGGTGATGAATGTGACCAGGGCTGTGGTAAACACCTTGAACCTGGTGAGATAAAAAATGCTGTGTGCAAGGTTTGTGGAACTAAAGCGGAATACCGCAGTCAGGAGCACTTTTTCTTTAAGCTCTCCTCTTTCAAAGACTTCCTTCTTGACTATTTACCAAATCTTGGGGGCACCACCAATGCACGCAACTATGCTATTAAATGGGTGGACAATGAACTCAGGGATTGGTGCATCACAAGGAACATGGAATGGGGCGTGGCTTTTCCAGATCACGAAGATCTTGTCGTGTACGTGTGGGTGGATGCCCCGATTGGATATATCTCGTTTACCGAGGAATGGGCAAAAAAGGAAGGTAAAAACTGGGAAGATGTGTGGTGTTCCGATTCGCGCATTATTCATTTCATCGGGCTTGACATTGTATACCATCACTGCATCTTCTGGCCTGCAATGTTAAAAGGTGCAGGTTACACCCTCCCGTCCTCAATTGTCGCATCTGGAATGGTGAAGATTGAAGACCGAAAATTCTCAAAGAGTCGCGGCTATGTACTATGGGTTGATGAGGACTATTTTAGTCATGGCTTCCATCCAGACATCTTGCGATATTATCTTGCAAGCTACACTTCACACACCAAGGATCTTAATTTTTCATGGGAAATGTTTCAACAGAAAACTAACAGGGAATTGGCAGGCTCGTTTGGAAACTTCCTGTACCGTACATTATCATTTGCTTATAAAAATTTTGGGGAAGTTCCAGATGCACAAGTAAGTTCTGAAACGATGAACGAAATAAAGAGAGTCATTGGTGCAAATACGGCAAGTATTAATAATTATGAATTTAAGCAAGCAGCAGATCATGCCATGTTACTTGCTGATTTTGGCAACACGTATTTCCAGTCAAAGGAACCATGGAAACTGATAAAAACAGACAGGAATAAATGTGCAGAAGTACTGAAAGATTCTCTACAGATCGCCAAGGCACTTATCATATTATTTGAGCCAGTTATGCCAGGTCTCATGGAAACTGCATGGAAACAATTGGGTTTTACAAATAATATTCATACTGTATTATATGAGGAAGCATTGATAGAGCTTGAAAGTGGCAAAAAACTGCCAAAACCAGAGATTATTATTAACAAAATTGAAAATAGCAAAATTGAGGAAATGGAAGCTATGTTAACTGAGAGAATTGGCATAACAGTAGAAAAAGAGACAAAAGCACAACAAACGAATGAAGCAGTGTGATATCGCTGGCAGGGGTGTGGTGGATGTAATGATTGGTATGGCAAAGTCTTTTGAACCATATCATCATTGAATTATAGTAGCAAAGGAGGGTATTCCATGAACATCATCAAAAACGTAGAGATTGTGAATTATAAAGGCATCGAGAAGACGCAATTTTCATGCGGTTCTATAAATATCATAGTAGGTCCGAACAACACAGGAAAATCTTCCATTTTGGAATCAGTCTGGATGGCGGTCGCTTCTTTAAACGACTTTGAAGACAATCTTGAGACCCGATTATCAGATATTATCGAAACTGAAAATATCAGACATTTGATACACCAGGGCAAACAGAAATCGACTATAGCATTAGAAATTTTTGAAAATGATAGGATAATACTGGATTTACTATATTCAAAAAAGAACTATCCTGAAGAAGTTGCTGAGTTTTTTTTAACTTTTATAAATAAAACTCCAAAATTTGATGAGTTTGAAACTGATTTCCACATGAGCCTATTGGAATTACAGGTTCTTGGAATTAAATTAGATAGGCTATCTGGAAAAGCGGGATTAAAAGAGGAGTTGGATAAGTTGCTGAAAAGAGTCTCCGAAAACATTGAATCCGTTATCGAAGACTATAGGAGCAGGTTAATCAAATCAGAAAAGGTATTCCTAACCTCAAAAATAAACAACAACTTAATCAGCATACGTGCAGTAATGGATGGCTATGCTGATGGAATTTCCATCTTCAACGAAGAGAGCCCCTCCATCCAAAAGATTCCTCTAATTATCAGTTCCCCTCACATTGATGAGGATGTATCTGAAATTTATAAAAAATTAGTAAATACAAAAAAACTGGCAGAGGTGCTTGAAATCCTGAAAAATAAAATACCATATTTTGAAGATATTAGAGAGGTAGATGGTGACTTGCTTGTTTTGCTTGAAAATCTGGATGAACCGTTACCGTTGTCTTTCATGGGAGACGGTTTCAAAGCTCTTTTAAAGCTATCCTTCATGGCACCTCTGATTAAAAACGGAATCGCCCTCTTTGAAGAGCCCGAAACATCAATGCATCCAGGATATCTTAATATTTTGGCAAAAGAGATCTTATTAAGCTCTGAATATTCTCAAATTTTTATATCCACTCACAGTTTGGAACTGATAGAGTATCTGCTGGAAAAGGCTGAGAAATCTGGCAAGATCGAATCTATAAAGATTTTAAAACTGCGCAGGTTAACAGAAGGCTACATAGAAAGAGAAATCTTCTCAGGAAAAGAGGCGGCTGAAGAGATTGAAGTGATTAAAACCGACCTCAGGGGGTTCTAATCTGAATATAATCCTGTGCGAAGGAAAAAACGATGCGTGGTTCTTTGATGAAATCATAAAAGAACATCTGGGCGATCATATACACCCTATACCAGATGGAGACATAAATAAACTCATGCGGTTACTGGAAATGAATTGTTTTAATTATATAAAAACTCAATATACCCTTATCATATTTGGAGATACTGGCAAACCGACAATTATTGAGAAGGTTCTTAGCAGAGTCATAGTTGATACGCTTGGGAAAGTCGCGGATGACATATGTATAACAGTTATTCTTGACGACGACGGTATGGGATATTCCGAGCTGAAAAAAGTTATTTCAGACAAATTGAGATCCATTTCAAAGGATAAATCGAAATTCACCAGCAATCAGTTTCCTACCCTTGAAGAACACAATGATTCGTTCATCCTGATTCCTCTGAAAGGCAGGGGAAATGTTGAAATACGGCTTTCAACCGTTCCTGAAAGTTTGGAAAAACAAGTTGCAAAAAAATGCATTGAGGTCAAATATCCTAAAAATCTTAAAATATTAGAGAGAGGACCACATTACGCTCTTGATTTTTTAGCAATGGAATATTACGATGGTAATAAGGAAAAACTGATCAGAGAAACGTCTGCACTGCTTAAAGATGAAGTATGGGTCACAGATGTCGTAGAACGCGCAACATCGTAATGGCATCCCGAAGTAAAGACTATTGTTGATATGTTTTTAGAAAAAAATCGAGCACAACAAAATAATAACTTTTTTAAGTTATGAAATAAAATGATGACCAGTTTGTGGGTGTGAGTCTGATGCCAGCTCCCCCACAAACATTTTATATTTTTATAACTCCAAGAGGTTTGTTAAATGGTTAAGATTTCTGTTATTGGTGCTGGGATGGTTGGTGCTACTGCCGTGCAGCGTTTGGCTGAATTTGAGCTTGGCGATATTGCGATGATTGATGTTGTCGAAGGCTTACCGCAGGGTAAGGCACTGGACATGCTTGAATCTGCATCGTTGTGTAATTTTGATGTGGATGTGCTCGGTTCGAATGATTACAGTGATATCGAAGGCTCTGATGTGGTTGTGGTGACTGCTGGAGTTGCCAGAAAACCTGACATGACTCGCGAGGACCTCATTGGTATCAACTCTAATATTCTAAAGGACGTGTGCTTGCATGTTGTTGAACATGCATATAAAGCGGTGTTGCTGATTGTTACAAACCCGCTTGACATTATGACTTATGCAGCGTTGAAGTACACTGGTTTTGAGCATCAGCGGGTGCTTGGGATGAGTGGTGTACTTGACTCTGCTCGTTTTTCTTATTTTGTTGCAGCAGAACTCAATTGTTCAGTGCGTGATGTTCATGCGATGGTTCTCGGCGGTCATGGCGATACGATGGTACCGCTGCCAGAATATACAACGGTTTCAGGTATTCCAATTACACAATTGTTGCCAAAAGATGCTATAGAACGTCTCGTTTCTCGAACAGTAAACGGTGGTGTTGAGATTGTGAACCTGTTAAAAACAGGCAGTGCTTTTTATGCACCGGCAGCTTCTATTGTCAGGATGGTGGAATCCATTGTACGTGATACAAGGAGAATCCTTCCCGCATGCGCATATCTTACTGGCGAATACTGTCAGAAAGATGTGTATCTTGGCGTTCCTGTGAAACTTGGGAGAGGGGGCGTACTTGAAGTAATAGAGCTTGAACTGGAGGATGAAGCAAAAGCTGCCCTCGCACAGTCGGCTGATTCCGTGCGGGACGGTATGAAAAAATTAAATCTATGTCTATAATTTCTCGCGACTTTTTTGTAACAAATATAATAGAGTTGATCATCCAGTCTGAGACAATTCTGCCAGTGGACACAGTGATCGCACTGGAAAATGCATGGCAGAAGGAGTCAAACACGATAGCAAAGTCACAACTTGCTGCAATACTGAAGAACATAAAAATTGCAAGAGAAAAAAAATATCCTCTCTGCCAGGACACCGGGATTTTCATATTTAATGTTACAATTGGCAAAAATATTGTTATTAATTTCAATATCAACGATGCCATCTGTGAAGCGCTTCGCTCTGCAACAGAAACACTACCGCTCAGACCAAATGTGGTACACCCCCTGACAAGAGAGAATTCACTGGACAACACTGGAGATGGACTGCCTGATATTACGTTTAATCTCACGGAAGGTAGTGATTTTGAGGTTTACGTGTATCCCAAGGGTGCTGGTTCAGAAAACATGAGCCGCCTTGCTATGCTCAAGCCGTCGCAAAATAGGGAGATTAAAAGATTCGTCGTTGAAACCGTGTTTACTGCGGGTGGCATGCCATGCCCACCAATAATTGTTGGTGTTGGAATTGGTGGTTCCTTTGACCTTGCGGCACGTCTTTCCAAGAAAGCAGCACTAAGACCACTTGATGGAATGAATGATTTTGAGCAGGAACTCTGTGACGCTGTGAACACTCTTGGGATCGGGGCGATGGGGCTTGGTGGCGACACTACTGCCCTTGCAGTGCATGTGAACACAGCACACTGTCATACAGCATCACTTCCTGTTGCAGTAAATATTCAATGCTGGGCAAATCGACGAGCATATAAGAAGTTTATATGAGGGAATGATTGAATGGAACACCGATTAACCACCCCACTTACAAAAGAAGCAATTCTGAAATTAAAAGCAGGAGATATTTTATATCTCACAGGAAGAGTGTTTACCGCGCGGGATGAAGCACACAAGCACATCCTGAACGCACTTTCACATCACAGGAAGCTGCCTTTTGACCCTACTGGTGCTGTGATCTATCACTGCGGGCCGCTCTTAAAAAAGACTGAAAACAGCTGGCAGGTGGTGTCAGCCGGACCAACGACCAGTGAAAGAATGACACAGATGACACCCGCACTGATGGACAATACCGGGATTCGTGCCATAATCGGAAAAGGCGGAATGAAAGGAGTTGCACCACTATTCAGAGGAAGGTGCGTATACCTTGCCTACACTGGTGGCTGCGCTGTTCTTGCAGCAGAAGGAATATCAAGAGTGATTAATGTTTACTGGCAAAATCTTGGCATGGCTGAAGCCGTGTGGGAATTCGAAGTAAGGGACTTCGGACCGCTCATCGTTGGCATCGATTCCTATGGGGTGGATTTGTATGAAAAGGTGCTTGAAAAAGCATCTGAATCATTAAAGGCTATTGTAACGGCATCCGACTCTACATAGATCGCGCTACCTGTTTTATACTACCGCCGCGAAAATTTAAGGCTTTCTGGTAATTCGAGTTACAAGCACTTTTTCACTCTTCCGGATCTGGTCATGGTAAGGAAGATTAAACCTTATTTCAAGAAACTGCACAACTTCGTTGTACAGAAATAACATTTCAGTAGCAAGAGAACGAGGTGCGTTTATAATTTCATATACGTCGAGAAAATGCCACGATGAACGCAGTCGGTCGGCGCCGGGTCCCACATGGGCAAGGTGTTTTGTGACCTTGGGTTGAAAGACGTGATGTGGGTGAAGAGTGAAGATAAATGTGCGGTGATTGAAGTTCGTCCGCAAGAACATAACATAGAAATCCCGGTTCGGACATAACACCAGATAGGCAGGATATGTAAACTCGGGTTCGGATATAGAGCGCATGGGCGATTGCGACATTAGTTTAATAAACATAAACGGAATATGTGGTAAATGATGACAGTTCGGTTCATTCTCACTGATTACGTAAGCCAGCTATTGGCGCATGCAGTCTACGACAAATTGGATGATGGCACTTATGCCGGACGAATTCCAGAATGCAGAGGAGTAGTAGCATTTGGAGCAACCCTACGTGAATGTGAAGATGAACTCCACTCAACCCTCGAAGATTGGATCCTGGTTGGTCTCAAGCTGGGACATCCTTTACCTATGATTGCTGAAATTAATCTTAACAAGGATATGGCTTATGAGCCCATGGAAGCCCTGTAAACGCCGAGATTTTATCCAGAGGCTGCGGAAGTTGGGTTTTGATGGACCTTATTCTGGTACACGTCATCAATTTATGATCCATGGGCAGAACCGTATAGCGATCCCTTCCAATGCTGAATATTCCGTGCCTCAGCTCCGGATGATGATTCGTGAGGTTGAAGGAATCTTGAATTGTGGTATTACAGTGAATGAGTGGAACAAATTGTGATAGCTAACGTCGCCCAACATTGTGTACGCGATTCGCACCTCTCGGCGCTCTTCCAACCAATCTTTCTCATCCAAAATCAAATGTAGGTTTTATGTGGTAAAAGTGTATACCTGTGCTAAAAAAATTATAAAAAAACAGATATCGTTCAGCACATAAGCAAATGCCAACTGGAATGTCTCGGAATTATTCCGATGGTTGAGTGATTGAGACTTATAGATTTTTGATTTCGTAAGATTTCAGTATTACCTCGTCATTTAAGTAGCCTGTATGGTATGTTTTTCCTGTTTCAAGGTCATTTACTGTTACTTCTGCAGGGGCAAAGATGTCTACATCAATCTTATAGAAATCATAATCTGCTTCTTTAAATATTTCGTAGAGCGGTTTACCATAACTGCTTGATGCACTGGAAGTAACCTTTTTGAACACACCTTCGTCAAAACCTTTGAGGGTCAGGTTGACAGAACCATAATATATTACACTATCATTTGTTGAACCCATTGCTTTTGTGTTATCACTCAGTACTGGTGCAATTGGTGCTACCCCTGCCCCACAGACAATATTATTCGTATCATATCCAAGTTCATTCAACTTATGGACACCAGCTTCTACCACCCTGCCAGAGACCTGCACAGAACCTACAATCGAAGCAGTTGGAGCTACAATTGCCACAACATTTTCAACATCAATTCCACATTCCCTGGCAATAAATTCCATCACCTTTTCATCAGGAAGCTCATTTGATTCAAGAGCAATGACAGCACCGTTAAATTTGTCCTTGTAACCTATGCGTTTATAGATTTTCTTGGGCTTTAATGATAATGCACGTGCTGGGCCCGAGCCCATCGCAACATACTTACCCACATTGATCTGCCAGCCAGCCATCTGCGAGGCAAGACACGAAATAGATGGATGATCTGTAGTGACGTCGATAAAAGATAGTGCAACATCTCCAAGTTTATGAACACTGATATTGCTTGTGCCAAGACCGCCCATGCACACATCAGTAAACATCAAACCAGCTTCATAACTTCCAGTGACATTGATGCCACAATCGATGACAGTTGCCTTATTTTTAAGCTTTATCTCTTCTACTTTGAGTTCTTCTGCCCAGTCTATCATTACTTCAGTAATTTCTAATGCTCTTTCATTTACGCTCAACATTGGAATCGCCAGAAGGTAAATAACAAAATCAACATATAAGGCTTTTGGGTTTTGAGCCGAGAACTCACAAATAATGATTTACCCGGAACTGTATCATTTTCAAGAAACTGCACAACTTCGTTGTACAGAAAACAACCAGTAACTCTCGATTGCACGAGCACTGCACAACTTCGTTGTACAGAAATAACATTCCAGATGCAGGAGAACGATGTGCGTTTGTACTTTCCTATACGTTAAGAAACTGCACACAACGTGAGTAGGAATGAATCTTGGTTATGCAGTAATCAAAACATGTGTCTATGATGGTTTTCAAAAACTGGGTAAACTATTTACTATGGGTTCTATTATGTAACTATCATTCTACAACATTGATTTAACAGTATTGGTCAACAACCCCGGACCTCCACTTCGCAAAGTTTGGGGCATCAACTGGATTGGAGGTCGAGTTGTAATGTACATGTGGATAAAGGTAGAACGGGTGGGTGAGTGTATGTTTGACAGAGGCAATTTGGAATTGTACTACAAAACATGTGCCCTTTAACAAATCAGTCTTTATACACGCTCTTACGATGTTTGCAGTGAAGCAATATTAGGACATATTCCTGGTCACAAACTTCATACCGTATTCGATAGTTGCCAATCCGGATACGGTACTCATTTTCATATCCTTTCAGTTTGATACACCCACGCGGATGTGGATGCTCCTCCAACATCTTGATCTTCTTAATGATTCTGTCATAGACAGCATCCGGTAGGTCATCTAGTTGCTTCTGTACTGGCTTTGGGATTACAACCCGGTAGTTCATCAATTTTTCCTGTGCCGCTGAGCGATGTATTCATCGATAGTCACATAGTCTCCTGCCTGATATGCAGTGCGAGCTTCTTGAATTTCAGCTTGCACACTCATGTCTTCTTCCCATGTCTTTTCCTCATCATGCGCCATCTGCTCATCCAGCAGTTCCCAAAGCCGGAATTTGTCCTTCGTATGCAGTTTTGTAATAGATTTAACTAATGATTCGAAAGGTATTAATAATTCTACACTTTCTTGTGCCATAATCTTGCCTTAAAATTGCCATAAAGACTTCTTGACGTACTCCCCGCAATGAAATTGCGAGGAATCTTTAGGAAGATTCATAGAACCCTCAATGGGCTCGCCATAGCCCAGTTACTGCTACCCGGAGGCTCACAGTTATTATTCTGTTTAATGTTTGCGACACCGTCCACATCTGCATTCATCGACACGCCCTGATCTGGACATACGTATAATCCTCGGTGTTTTCTACCGTTTTTGTGGATTACTCCGCATAAACAACATGTTTGTTATACTATATAAGCATTTTTGCACGTCTGGAGAGGCGGGGGCGGGCTATCCCCGCTCTAAAGAGCGAGGCTTGCGCTGCCCCCTGCGCCCCCAATACTGTCAACAAGTTTATTAATTAAGATCGACTCGCTCACCTGTTGCCATGTACACGACGCTCTCACAGATGTTGGTGATGTGATCACCACTGCGTTCAAGGTAGCGTGCTGCAAAGGTCAGGTGTGATGCGTTTTTTATCTTTGTTGGATCTTCTATCATATAAGTGATAAGTTCCCGGCGTACCTGATCAAAGAGTGCATCAATTTCATCATCTCTTCTTGCAGTTTGTTTTGCAAGTTCACTATCGCCACTCTCGAATGCTTGCATGACAGAAGTGAGCATTTCACCACAGATATCTGCCATTCTTGGCAAATCTACCAGTGGTTTTATGTGTGGTTGTTTGATGGTGGATCTGGTTATCCATGCTATTTCAAGGGCAAGATCTCCTATGCGCTCAAGGTCGATAATGATTTTAATGATTGAGCCTATCAGGCGGAGGTCCTTTGCCATCGGCTGCTGCAATGCAAGGAGGGCAAAGCACGTATCTTCAATCGTTGCATAGAGGTTGTCAATCTCATCGTCTGAGTTAATCACCTCACCAGCTTCATCAAGATTCTGGTGTTTCAGTGATGCAATTGCTTTTTTGATATTATCTCCTGCCATGTTGCCCATCCTGATCGTATCTTCTTTCAGTTTTCGCAGTTGTTGGTGATATTTAGTCCGTGTCATAAGTCTTATCCACACCTGCACAACTTCGTTGTGCAGAACCACACACTCCGTGTGCGGAACTGCATACTGCGTATGCAGAAATTAATTCTTGAATAATTCTTGATTGCGAGAAGCACTGCATACTGCGTATGCAGAAATTAATTCTTGAATAATTCTTGATTGCGTTAGCAATCAAGTGCAGAGCAATCAAGATGTCATGCGTTATCCAAACCTTCCTGTTATGTAGTCTTCTGTACTTTTCTCTTTCGGTTTTTTAAAGAGTTTTTTTGTCTCATCGAATTCTACCAGCTCTCCGTGAAGGAAGAAGGCTGTGTAGTCTGATACCCTTGCTGCCTGCTGCATGTTATGGGTAACTATGATAATGGTGTAGTGTTCTTTAAGTTTTACCATGAGGTCTTCGATCTTGCTTGTTGAGATTGGATCAAGGGCACTGCATGGTTCATCGAGGAGTATGATGTCTGGCTGCACTGCGAGAGTTCTCGCGATGCACAATCGCTGCTGCTGTCCCCCACTCAAGCTTAATGCCGAGCGGTTGATTCGATCACTGACTTCATCCCACAAAGCTGCATTTTTTAAGCTTTCTTCAACGATTTGTACAAGTCGCTGCTTGTTTTTTTCACCATGTATTCGTGGACCGTATGCGACGTTTTCAAATATCGATGATGGGAAGGGGTTTGGTTTCTGAAATACCATGCCGACCTTTTTTCGAAGACTCACCACATCTATATCTTTGTGGTTGATATTTTCATGGTCTAGCAGCATTTCACCCTCTGTTCTTACCGTTGGTATCAGGTCATTCATTCGGTTAATACATCGTATGAAGCTGGTTTTTCCGCAGCCTGAAGGCCCTATGAGCGCTGTGATTTTCCTCCTTGGTATATTCAGGTTGATGTTTTTTAGAGCTTGATTGTCTGCATACCACAGATTCAGGTTTTTAACTGATATTTCGATTTCTTCATGGTCCATACGTAGGTCCTCCTTTTGCTCTATCTATATCTATAATTTACGATTTGTTTTTTATTACCCTTGCAGTTTTTTCTGATATTTCCTGCGAAGGATGATTGCTGCTGCATTCATTGTTAGCAGAACCAAAAGAAGCACGATAATTGCTGCCGATGCAATATTTGCAAATTCTGGTTGAGGTTTACTGATCCAGTTAAATATCTGTATTGGCATGGCTGTAAAAGGATCAAGGGGCGTTTGCGGGGTGAAGGCTACAAACGTGAGAGCGCCTATCATTATCAATGGTGCGGTCTCTCCGATAGCTCTTGAAAGCGCAAGGATGTTTCCTGTAAGTATCCATGGCATAGCTGAAGGCAGCACCTGGTACCTGATAGTCTGCCACTTGCTCGCCCCAAGTCCGTAGGATGCTTCTCGAAGTGATTTTGGTACTGCGCCAAGAGCTTCTTTTGTGGAGATGATAATTATTGGGAGTACCAATAACGAGAGTGTAAGTGCACCTGCTATCAGACTTTTTCCAAGTGATAGTCCTCGAACAAAAAGAGCAAGACCAAGGATGCCATAAACGACACTCGGAACGCCAGCCAGATTGAAGATATTAATTTCTATAATCTTTGTGAGACGTGATCTTGGTGCATATTCCTCCAGGTATATTGCTGCACTCACCCCCATAGGCAGTGCAAGAGCAGCGGTTAGCAATATGAGCCAGATTGAACCCCAGAGTGCTGATTTTATGCCTGCCCTTTCTGGAAAGCGAGATGGATAGCTGCAAATAAAATCCCAGCTTAACCAGGAAAATCCTTTTACAAATATATCAAATAACAGTAAAGCAAGCAGCACGATGCCAGTGATTGTAGAGGCAAAGCAGATAACTGCAAAAAGTTGGTCTTTTCTTTGACGTTTCTGTTGCAGGTTCATCCTACTTGCGCAAGGAGACCCCGTCCGAAAGGACGGGGAGGAATTGCGCCCTCCATAGAGCTTACATAGTTTCGTGACATAGTTAACATCGGTGAGACCTTGAAGACGATACTAATCAACTGTTTGCCATTAACCAGCAAGAAACAGCAGATACGCAATAGCTTCTTTAAAGAATATCTTCGCGTTCTGAATGCCACACTTAAATCATTGCCTGATGCCAAATCTTCAAACGATTTGCACCACCTAACATACTTCAACATTCGTGAAACCTCCTTTTTGCCTTCTGATATTGTTCAAGAAGCCCGAAAAGATGTGTGGGCTAAACGCAAGACTGTTAATAATAGATTCAAACGGTGTTCTATCCGACTTAACAAGAGATGGTTCAGGTTTTTTACCACTGATCGAGCAACCCCCAGCTTCAAGATCACCTACGCTCCACACAAAACTTTTACGATACCCATAGCAATTGATGGTGGTTATGATCGATTCACCTGTTTTCTCGATGATGGCTGGGTTATCAAAACTATATCCCTTCTCGACAGTAAAATTGCTGTCGCCATCGACAAAGATTTCGAAGTTCCTGCTAACATCAGCAGGTATGTCGTAGGAGTTGATGTTGGTTCGACCACTCTCGCAGCGATAACCATTTTCGACACCCTCGAAAACCGTGTTGTCAAACAACTCTACTTTGGTAGAGATGTTGCCATCAGGCAACGCAGGATTGCGGATCAGCGTGCTTTGCTTCGGAGCAATGTCGACAAAGGTTCTGATCAAGCGAAGAAGAGTCTTAAACGGCTTGCTAACAAACAATTCAACTTTGTCAAGACCCGTAGTGGTCAAATTGCTAAAGAAATCGTGGAACTCGCGGTTAAACATAGTGCATCCATTGCCATTGAGAAACTTACTATTAGAAGCAGGAAACACCAATTTAACAAGACGGCTAACCGAAAGATAAACACGATTCCGTATGCACAGCTCAGAGACTTTCTTATATCGAACTGTGCCGAGTACGGAGTGTATCTTGATCAAGTTGATCCTTACCACACCTCGAAGTGGTGTCCTCACTGCGGTGCAGTGAATAATGGACATGCCACATCTAACTACGCTTTGTATAGATGCAAAGAGTGTGGTCTGGTTGTTAATAGCGACAGAAATGCGTCCCTCGTGGTTGCCATCAAATCGGCTCTGGTGCGGGAAAATTCTCAAGGTCTCACCAACCTTTTTTCCCAGTTTACCAGAGCTAAAGTCCCTGTAAACGGGCTTTTTCGTCCAGATGATAAGTTTTTGAGTTGTGCTGTGCATGATATCAGTCCTTTGATGGAAAGCCCCTTCCGATAGGGAGGGGTAGTTTACTACTCGTATACCTCCCGGTAGCGTGATCTTATCCACTG
Organism: Candidatus Ethanoperedens thermophilum; assembly: GCA_012910725.1. GTDB lineage: Archaea > Halobacteriota > Methanosarcinia > Methanosarcinales > EX4572-44 > Argoarchaeum > Argoarchaeum thermophilum. The sequence goes on from WNEG01000087.1 coordinate 37,620, forward strand.
ACTAACCAGGTTCATCCCAAATGTCATGAGAAATAGTACCATACCTATTGCAAATATGGATTTGTATGCGATACTGCCGGCAGGAGTATCTCCAAGACTTACCTGCACAATGTAAGCAGTCATTGTTTGTATGCTTTCAAAGATGTTGAGGGTTATATTTGGTGTGGCGCCTGCTGCAAGTGTTACTGCCATAGTCTCCCCAACAGCTCTTGAAATTGCAAGGATAAACGATGCAAGGATTCCAGAAAGAGCTGATGGCAAAACAACTCTTGTTGTTACTTCATATTTGGTAGCACCAAGAGCATAAGCACCCTCCCTGAGTGTGCGTGGCACGCTTCTAATCGCATCTTCACTCAGACTTGACACCATCGGGAGTATCATTATCCCAACCACGATGCAGGCACTCGCGGCATTAAAGATATCTGTTCCTGGTACCAGTTTTCTGATAATGGGGGTGACAAACATGACCGCAAAGCATCCATAGACTACGGTTGGTATGCCAGCAAGCATCTCTATTACTGGTTTAACGATTCCGCGTGTGCGTTCATTTGCATATTCGCTTAAATATATAGCACTCGTAAGCCCTATGGGAAGAGCAATAATGCTTGATCCTATGGCTATAAGTAATGTACCATTAATAAGTGGCAGCACCCCAAAATAGGATGGCGAGTAGGTTGGTGCCCACCTTGTCCCGGTTAGAAATTCGATGATACTTACATCTCTAAAAAAGGAAACTGTTTCAGAAAGTAGTACCAGCACAATACCGATTGTAACGAAGATGGATATTAATGCGCATACAAAAAGATAGCGTTCGATAATCTTTTCCTTTACAGTATTATAGCTATGCACTGCCACGTTTGCAATCCCTTCAGTTGTTGTGTCCATGCAGGTAGTACTTTCAACAGAGATAAAGTTGGTGTTTGTGTTATGTCACTGCATACTGCGTATGCAGAACCACACACTCCGTGTGCGGAAACAACTCTCAGTTGCTGTACAACTTCGTTGTGCAGAGATAGCTGGTAACCCCAATTCTTTATTGCTGTACAACTTCGTTGTGCAGAAATTACAAGTAACTCTCGACTACGAAATAGTTGAGTTGCGCAAAGCAATCGAGTGCAGAAAATTACAAGTAACTCTCGACTACGAAATAGTTGAGTTGCGCAAAGCAATCGAGTGCAGAAAACTACAAGTAACTCTCGACTACGAAATAGTCGAGTTGCGCAAAGCAATCGAGTGCAGAAAAGTAACTCTTGATTGTGCCAGCAATCAAGTAGTTGGTGTTTATGTTGGGTCATAGATTGCCAGTGCACTGCTCTACAAGATTTGCTTGATGCTCTATGCGATCTTTAAGTTTTTCATTATCTATACGTATTAATATCAAGGTTACTGCTAACGTAACATACGCTGCAAGGTTTAACAATAGGGGGAATATCACATCTGTGCCATGTATGCCGCCACCACCAATTACCAGCGGATGGTGTGCCCTCCAGAGTCTAATCGAAAGAAAACTTAGTGGCACGCCCATAAACCCAACAACCCCAAATACTGCTGATAACCTGGCTCTTTTCTCTGGCTCTTCGATCGCCTGTCGTAACACGAGATAAGATAGGTAAATGAGGAATACAACAAGTGAGGTGGTAAGCCTGACATCCCATAACCAGTATACTCCCCATGCGCTTTTTGCCCAGATGGATCCGCTTATCAGTGTGAGGGCTGCAAATAACACACCAACCTCGGCCGCAGAATATGCTCTAAAGTCCCACAATTGTGCATCGAATTGCTTCTGCAAATTTAGGATGGTACGACCGCCAGTCCTAAGATACATAACACTTGATAAAAACATAATAGCAAAGGCGATATATGCGGTCATCGCTATTGGTAAATGAAAATAAAAAATTTTAAAACTGCTTTGATAGTCATGCCACTGCTGATCGGTCATAAAATCCCCGCGTTCACCAGGATCAACAGGAACAGGTGCAATAGTAAACACCATGATACTGGCATATAGGACTAAAACCAGTGACAAAAATATGAGAAATTTTTTAAACGAGACAGTCATTTGCGAAAGTCATGGGTTATATTCCATAAAATCCTTTGCATTTAAACGATAGACGTTGGAAGGGCTATCAAATTAGCTTTAAAAGTTCCGGTTCCTAATTTGATGGACCTCTTTACATACTTATAAACAGAAAATATTATATACCATAATTAATGAGTTTTAAGTAATGTTTCGTAAAAAAGATGAGAAAGAATCTGAACACAAAAATCGAAGTAATCTATATTTCTTTATTGGTTTAGGTGTATTTTTATTAATCACTTTTATAGTAATTGCTCCAACAGAAACACATCACTATGAAGTTGAAGTTTCTTACATCGATACAGAAACATATACTGAAAAGGAACCTTATGAAACACAAGAATCATATCAAGCACAAGAACCTTATCAAGATGTAGATTATTACACGGATAACGTTCCGGTAGAGGAAAGTGTTCCTTACACTGATTACGAAACAGTTGTTTATAATGCCCCACCTGAACAATATTATTCTAGTTGTGGTTCTGATTGCACATGTACTGATTATAGTTGGACTGGAGATTGTATTCAATGCACTTGTTCAGTTGCAGTAACTAGATATAAAATTCAAACTGTTTATCAAGAGATCCAAAAAGAAAGACCAGTTACTAAATATAGAACTCTAACAAAATACCGTACTGTTACTAAATATAGAGATGTCGAAAAAACAAGAGAAGTTATGAAAACTAAAATGGAGCCAAGACAAATGGAAGTAAATTGGATACTTGGCTTTAAAATGCCTTTTAAATTACATTTTCCATATATTTCTAATGAAAATGAATAAAACTCATATATTTATTGTGATAGTATTAGTGTTTGCCTTTGTAGTTTTTGGCTATTATATTTATTCATATAATCAAGATTTTCAACAAGATTTAGC
>WNEG01000076.1:0-3361 GCA_012910725.1 Candidatus Ethanoperedens thermophilum
TAAACATAATCTGATGAAAAAGAGGTATGCTAAAGTGTCCTACCTTTATTTGGAAAATAACCATTAAGAAACAATAAGGGATATAGGTTAAAAACATATTTGGATATACGATTATCAGGAGTATTTATATGAAATCACACACAATGGATGAATATAAAGAAATAGGAATGGATTTTAAAATACTTAATGATTTTATGGTTCATTTGATTGTCAAAGTCGGAAAATATGGCAAACTTAAGTATGGGGATAAAATGTCCAAGGAACTGGATAAGATAAACCAGATTCAAAGTGATTTGGAAGAGGAGATGTTTAAGGAATATCCCAAAGATGCTAATACTGAAATATTTTATGGGAAACGACCAGATATAACAAATTTGTTAAAAGAGTATTATGAAATTCCAAATAGATAAAATATCATAGATAGAACATAATGAAAATACGTGAAATCATAAAATTGCTAAGAGTCGATGGTTGGTATCTTGTTGCTACAAAAGGTAGTCATCAACAATATAAACATCCAACCAAACCCAGGTAGAGTAACAATCGCAGGTCATCCAGGTGATGATTTGTCGGCAAGAACATTAAACAGTATATTAATGCAAGCTCAATTGAAGAAGGTGAAGTGAAAATGTATCGTTTCCTTGTAGTGATCGAAAAGGCAAATAATAACTATTCGGCATACTCGCCGGATTTACCGGGATGTGTAGCTACAGGTGCTACCCTCGAAGAAGCTGAGAAGAATATGTATGAAGCTATTGAAATGCATACAGGGGGATTATTGGAGGATAAATTACCCATTCCAGAATCAAAATCATTTGCAGAATATGTAGCTGTTGCTAAAAAATCAAGTATGGAGCAGACGGCTTAACGACAAGCTGCTTACTCCAAAACATTTGTTTCTCTATTGAATTTCTGTGCCTGAATTAAAACACTGAAATAGTGTAAACCAACAACAGAATAACCCCCGAGCATACACAGGATGCCCCGTTTTTTCCAAAACAGGATCGTTGACTGTGCAGAAAATAACCAGTAACTCTTGATTGTGAAGCACTGCACAACTTCGTTGTGCAGAAGTTAACTCTCGATTGCGTTAGCAATCGAGTGCCACAGCAATCAAGAAATAAAGCCAGCTTATCGACTCATAAAGTCGCTTGCTTTTGGTGGCTCAAGCTTGAGTCCTTTGCGCTGCCTGATCCCTTTCACAACATCTTTTAGCATGTTCGTAGGAATCGTTTCAAAACCTGCAAACTCTGTGCTCCACATGGCTCGTCCCTCGGTTGCTGAACGAAGGTCTCCTGCAAATCCAAATAGTTCTGCAACAGGTGTCTTTGCTTCAAGGATAATGGTATCTCCTTCTGTTTCCATGTTTAGGATCATACCGCGTCGACCCTGTATTTCCCGGGTGGCACCGCCCATCTGTTCCTGTGGCACCTGGATGAATACTTTTTGATATGGCTCAAGGAGTGTTGGGCCTGCCATGAGTGTTGCTGCCTGTATTGCCTGGCGAGATGCTGGTATTACCTGTGCTGGTCCGCGGTGTACCGCATCTTCGTGAAGCTTGACGTCAACAAGTTTTACTTGTACGCCCTGGCATGGTTCTCTTGAGAGTGGTCCTTCTTTCATGACTTCTTCAAAGCCTTCGAGAATGAGTTCCATTGTCTCCCTGAGGTATTGGACGCCCTTGGTCATATCTATGTACATATTTGATTCGAAGATGTGGGTTATACCTTTTGCTTCGTCTTTGGTCATGCCTGCTTTGATTAACAGGTTTCTGCGATCTATTTCTGACATTTTCATTGAGACGCTGCCAGATTTTATAAGTTCAACAACCTCAGGTTTCATGGGCTCTACTTCCACGTAGAACCTGTTGTGTCGATTGGGCGATTTTCCTTCTACTGGTCCTGCTGCTCCCTGTATTGTTTCCCTGTATACGACAAGGGGTGTTGATGTGATAATTTCTACGTTTTTGTCGCGTTCAATTCTGTGTCCCACTACTTCGAGGTGGAGTTCACCCATCCCTGCCATGAGGTGTTCGCCTGTTTCTTCGTTGATGCTTACCTTGAGCGTGGGGTCTTCTTTTGCTACCTGTCTCAACACTTCTACGAGTTTTGGTAAATCTTTCATGTGTTTTGCTTCCACCGACACGGTGACTACTGGTTCGCTAGCATGTGTTATGCCTTCAAATGGCACCATGTCCTGGAGGGTGGTCGCTGTTGTTCCAACGATTGCGTCTTTGAGTCCTGATACTGCTACAATGTTTCCTGCAGGTATTTGTTCCACTTCTACCCGATCTGGACCCATGTATATACCCACCTGTTGCAGGCGATTCTTTACAGCAGTCCCCGAGATGTATAGTTCGGCTCCACGACGAAGTGTGCCGCTGAAGAGTCTTCCTGCTGAAATCTCTCCTGCATGCGGGTCTGTCAGTATTTTTGTTACCATCAGTGCAACCTCGCCAGATGAATCAACATTAATCATGGATTTGCCGATTTCGCTTTCAGGGTCTCCGCGCCATATTACTTTTATTCTCTCTTTTTGAGCTTCCAGTGGGTTTGGCATGAACCTGATAATCATGTCGTTTACCACCTCGTGCAGTGGACATTTCTGTGCAAGAGATTTCATGTCCTCGTTTTTGCAGTAATCGTATACCTCGTTGAATCCAATTTTGGTTCTAGCCATAAATGGCACGCTTACTGCCCAGTTATATAGTGCTGACCCAAAGGCAACTGTGCCATTGGCTGCATCCATACGCCATTCCTTGTATTTTTCTGGGCGCATGCCTTTGATCAGCTTGTTGACGTGGTCTATGACTTTTCCAAGACGAACTTGCATTTCTTGAGAATCGACCTTGAGCTCGTTTATGAGCCTGTCAACCTTGTTTATGAAGAGCACAGGTTTCACGTTCTCCCGAAGTGCCTGACGCAGCACGGTTTCAGTCTGCGGCATAGTACCCTCGACTGCATCAACCACGACTAAAGCACCGTCCACTGCCCTCATGGCACGTGTAACATCTCCACCAAAGTCAACATGCCCGGGCGTGTCTATAAGGTTGATAAGATATTCTTTTTCTTCAAAAGTGTGCACCATGGATACGTTAGCTGCATTAATCGTTATGCCTCGCTGCTGTTCTTCCTCGTCATAATCCATGAATAATTGAGTTCCAGCAAGCTCCTTTGAGATCATGCCTGCCCCAGCTAACAGATTGTCAGAGAGTGTTGTTTTGCCGTGATCTATGTGCGCTACAATTCCAATATTTCTGATAAACTCTGTTTTGTCCATCAATGCCTGGACGCGCTCAACCATTTTCTTTCTTCGTCCCATATAAATTTCCTCTTAAAAACTTGATTACTTCGTACTTGAT
>WNEG01000076.1:3396-11658 GCA_012910725.1 Candidatus Ethanoperedens thermophilum
TACTTGCGCAAGGAGACCCCGTCCGTGAGGGCGGGGGGGAATTGCGCACACTAACATATCGGCTTTAAGCCCTCCTGTTAGCTGGAGTAAGTCCACTTCGGAGCTGTTAAAAGAGGTTTTTAAATCCGCTACACTGTCCATTACCCCTAACGGACTGTTTAATAGCGGATCACAGTTGCTACGGACTAGTGGAGCATCCGTAGGTGTGTTGGTATCTCTCTCTTTTAACTTCTGCATTGTTTTAATGCCTCCTAATCAACCAGGGGCTTCTTAAGCCTCTTCCTCGACCCATTAGGGTCAGGGAGGGGTAGTTGACCGATTATCTTGCTGCCTTTGCAACGCGTTCCAGACCATCCTTCTTGCCAATGGAATAGGACTTTACATCGTACCTTGCAGAAGCAATAAGCTCATCTGCAAGTGCATTTGGCATGGAACGCTTTGACTTGAAAGCACTCTTTGAAGCGCCCTCGGTAATGAACCGCAATGCAAGATCAACACGCCGCTGCGGGGCAGAATCAACTGCCTTTGGAATCGATATGCCGCCGTATTTGAGACGAACAATCTCCTCTCGTGGGCCCACGTTAGTAATAGCATCTACAAGAACCTGCATCGGGTTCTCCTTAGTCTTTCGATTGATGATTTCAAAACACTCTTTAACTATTTTATGCGATAGTATTTTCTTTCCATTGTTCTCTTCACGTCGCATAACACTGTTAATCAACCGTTCAACGATTGGCAGATTTGACTTATTAAACTGCTGACGTGCGTGCCTGCCGCCAGAATGAAGTGAAACCGTTGGAGTAGTATTAATATACCTTGCCATCCCCCGGTCTTTTACTTCAACATCAGTATCCCATTGATCAAACAACTTCATGTATAATTACCTCACAGGTTTATCTCTCTTACCACATACCATCTCTTGAAGCGGCACATTATTTACAGCTATCACTTTAAAACGCACACCAGGAATGTCTCCCATGGAACCGCCCATCCTGCCGCCAATGCGCTCAACAGTAACTTCATCATGCTCGTCAATAAAGTTAATAGCACCATCACCGGGACAAAAAGCAGAAACCTGTCTGCCATTTTTAATTAATTGCAGCCTGACACACTTGCGTATAGCTGAGTTCGGCTGCTTTGCCTCAATTCCTACTTTCTCAAGCGCAATACCACGTGCATGCGGCGCACCACTGAGGGGATCTGCCTTTACATCTAAACCAAGAGTACGCCTTGCATAGTGGCTGTCACTCCATCTAAAATTCTTACGATCGGCCTTGAGTTTACGAGCTGCATACTTTCCTTTTCCCATATTATATCTTCCTCTTCAAACTTTTATTCTATTACGTGTTCTTTTATTAATTTCCTGTGTAACTTATCTCCTTACTATTTCTACAATGTATAAAAGCTTATCATTTCGATACCATTATATGCTTGAATAAGTTATAGACAAGAAAAGTGAATAATTGATACACAGATGCATAGTATAATAAACATGTACTAACATTAATATATTATTATTGATTCACTATTTTATGTTTTTAGGAGATGAATTAAAGTATGCAACAAATGGCACCACAAATGGGATATGACCGTGCTATAACGGTTTTCAGTCCGGATGGACGTCTTTTTCAGGTAGAATATGCACGTGAAGCAGTAAAAAGAGGTACGACTGCGGTTGGTATAAAATCTACCGGAGGAGTTGTACTGCTTGTTGATAAGCGTGTTACCAGCCGATTGCTTGAGGTTGAATCGGTCGAGAAGATTTTTCAGATAGATGATCACATTGGTGCTGCCAGTTCAGGTCTTGTGGCTGATGCAAGGGCACTTATTGATCGAGCAAGAGTAGAGGCTCAGGTAAATGATGTAACATACGGCGAGCCTATAGGCATTGAAACCCTGGCAAAAAAGGTCTGCGATCATAAGCAAGTTTATACCCAGTATGGAGGTGCGCGCCCGTATGGGACTGCGCTTTTGATTGCAGGACTTGATGACGGGATTTCACGTCTTTTTGAGACTGATCCGAGTGGCGCTCTTTTAGAATATAAAGCCACTGCTATTGGTTCGGGAAGGAGTGAAGTGATGGAGGTCTTTGAAGCCAAGTATTCAGATGATATTAACCTCAATGATGCTATTCAACTGGGACTCGAGGCAATCCATACTTCTTCAGAAGGTCATTTTGACGCTTCTACTATTGAATGTGGGGTTGTTGAAGTATCGACTCACTGTTTTAGAAAACTTTCGACAGAAGAGGTTTCTGCGCATGTTAAGACGTTTTTAGACTCTATTCCTCCGGCAAAAACAGAATCGACTTCGGAAGAGTGAGTTTTTGGAGGTGTTACTCTGGTCACACTTGTTGATGCCCTACACACTTCGTGTGTAGAAATAATTCTTGATTGCGCAGCACTGCACAACTTCGTTGTGCAGAAAATAATTCTTGATTGCGAAGCAATCAAGGAAATAACGAATAAATTGAGCTTGGGGTGTTATTCTGGTCACACTTGATGAAGCCGTGACTGCTCGGCTTAAATCACAGGGCATGACTTTTGAGGTTCTTGTCGAACCTGATGGTGCACATGCTTTCAAGAAAGGTGAAGCAGCTATAGAGGACATTCTTGCTGTAGCAGACGTGTTTTCGAATGCAAATCGAGGTGAGAGGCCTGTTGAAAAGAATATCCTTGAAATCTTCGGAACTACTGATGTGTTTCAGGTTGCTTCTAAAATCGTAAAAGACGGCGAGATTCATCTTACAACAGAGCAGCGTAAAAATATACAGGAGCAAAAAAGGAAGAAAATAATAGCAATTATTGCCAGAAATGCCATTAATCCCCAGACAAAAACGCCTCATCCGCCAGAGCGAATTGGGCGAGCAATGGAAGAAGCAGGTGTGCATATTGATCCTTTGAAACATGTGGATAAACAGGTAAATGTTGTGTTAAAAGCACTTCGCCCGATCATACCTATACGTTTTGAAGAGACCAGCATTGCAGTCAGAGCACCCCCCAATCATGCTTCAAAAGTTTATGGAGCAGTTTCTAGTTTTGGGAAAATTGATAAACAGGAATGGCAAAACGATGGTTCATGGATTGGAGTTATAACGATGCCTGCTGGTTTACAGAATGATTTTTATGAGACCATGAATCATTTAACCAAAGGCGAAGTCGAAACAAAGATTATAAAATAGATAAACTGCATACTGCGTATGCAGAAATTAATTCTCGATTGCGAAGCACTGTACAACTTCGTTGTGCAGAAATAACTAGCAACTCTTGATTGCGAAGCAATCGAGTGCATAAAATAATAGGTAACCTTCAACTCTTGATTGCGAAGCAATCAAGTCGCGAAGCGATCAAGTTCAGGAGAATGATATTTTGAATAAAAGACAAATCATAATACCTGGTGATGTTCTTTCAGAGGATGTTAGTATTGCAGGCGACGGAACGTATGTTCGTGATGGGAAAGTGTGTGCCTCTTTGTATGGGATTCTCAGTGAGCACAATAAAATCAGGGTAGTGCCCCTTTCAGGAAAATACATACCTGTACGTGGAGATATTGTTATTGGGACTGTCAAGGAAGTGACTTTTTCCAATTGGATTGTGGATATTGGCTCTCCATACGATGGACTGCTACATATTTCAGAGTATCCACGAAGAATAAATAGTGAAGATATGAGCAAGCACTTGAAGGTTGGAGAAACGATACTTACACAGGTAAAGGAACTCGATCCTATGATGAAAGTGGAACTTACAATGCGTGATAGAAAACTCAAACCCATACGTAGCGGAAGAATCTTCGAACTCTCTCCATCGAAGATTCCACGATTGATCGGACATGGCGGATCTATGATTTCGCTTATTAAAAAGGAAACGAACTGCTCAATAATAGCAGGAGAGAACGGGCGTGTATGGATTAATGGTGATGATTGCAATATCGATTTTGCAATCGATGCAATAACCAAGATAGAGCAGGAATCACACATACCAGGTCTTACTGATCGACTGTCTGACTTCTTTGAAGATGCGAAAAGCCAAAAAGATGAAACTGATGAAGAGTATAAAAAAAAGAATATTTTAGACGAAATATTAGAATAACAATATAATAATACGATAGAGGAGATACAAATGGATAAGCCAGAGAAATTCATAACAGATGGGATCCGACTCGATGGCAGAAAGCCAGATGAACTGAGGCCCATGAAAATAGAAGTTGGAGTATTGAACCGAGCTGATGGGTCATGCTATCTCGAATTCGGAAAAAACAAGGTACTTGCGGCTGTGTATGGACCAAGAGAAGTACACCCGCGACATATGCAAAAACCAACCACTGCTGTTGTACGATTCAGATATAACATGGCATCCTTTTCAGTAGAGGAAAGAAAGCGACCTGGCCCAGACAGACGCAGTGTTGAAGTATCCAAAGTGAGTCGTGAAGCGGTTGAGCCAATGATTTTTACTGAGTACTTCCCAAAATCTGCCATTGACATCTTTGTGGAAGTTCTGCAAGCCGATGCTGGTACAAGAACGGCAGGAATAAATGCAGCATCCGTTGCTTTAGCAGATGCCAGCATACCAATGCGCGGACTTATATCTTCCTGTGCTGTTGGAAAAGTTGATGGAGAACTCGTACTTGACTTAATGAAAGATGAGGATAATTATGGTGAGGCTGACATGCCAGTTGCTATGACACCAGATGGAGAAATAACACTGCTCCAGATGGATGGAAACCTCACCAAAGAAGAGCTTAAAAAAGCACTTGAAATGGCAACAGAGGGATGTAAACAAATCTATAAATTACAAAGAGACGCGCTTATTGAGCGATACAAAAAGGACATTGAAGAACATAAAGAAGAAGTTGAACTTGCAGAGGTTGTCGCTGAAAGCGAGGAAACAATCATTGAATCGACAACTGATGATACAGATGAAGTTGGAGGTCTCCACAATGAGTGAAGAAGTGATGAATGAACTTAAAAAGGATCACCTTTATAGTTTAATATTGAAAAATCAACGTGCTGATGGAAGAGGCTTTGAAGAGGGTCGTGACATCGTAATTAAGACCGATATTATCGAGAAGGCGGAAGGCTCTGCGAGCGTAAAACTTGGAGACACTTATCTTGTTGTTGGAATTAAGATACAACCTGGAACGCCTTTTCCTGACGCACCAGATAAGGGAGTAATAATAACTAATGTCGAACTTATCCCGATGGCGTCTCCAAGCTTTGAAACAGGACCTCCTGGTGAAAATGCTGTTGAACTCGCGAGGGTTGTAGATAGGGGGATCAGAGAGTCACATTCTATTGATCTCAAACAGTTGTGTATCGTTCCTGGTGAAAGTGTATGGCTAATCTTTATAGATATTCATGTAATAGATGATGGCGGCAATCTCATGGATGCAGCATGTCTTGGTGCTATTGCTGCACTCCTTGACGTCACGGTTCCAGCAAAGAGGTATGATGTTGGTGAAGACTTTAAACTGCCGATCAGGGATATTCCAATTGCTGTGACGGCAGTGGAAATAGATGGGAGTATTGTCATAGATCCTTCTACTGATGAGGGAAGAATTGCAGGAGCAAAACTAACCGTGACTTCGAATATTGATGGCTCAATATCAGCGATGCAGAAAAGCGGGGTTGGGTTTTTTACACCAGAACAAATCAACTATATTGTAGACGTTGCAATAAAACGGTCAGAAGAATTGCGTGAAAAATTTTTGGAGCTTTAAGAGTATGGCACAACAGAGAAGAAAAGGAAAGAAAACACGTTCAGCAGGCAGGTTCGGCGTTAGATATGGTCGAAAGAACCGAAAACTTATAGCAGACATTGAAGAAAAGATGAGGCAGGGCTACCAGTGTAAGAAATGTGGACACATCACAGTATCACGCACAGATACTGGCATATGGAAATGCAGAAAGTGTAATTATACCTTTGCAGGTGGAACCTATGTTCCAGCAACACCACAAGGTTTGATTGCTCAGCGTTCCATTGCAGCCCAGCAACAGGCCTGATACCGGGGGGCTGATATTGGGTTACAAGTGTACACGATGCAAACGACCTGTCGAGATTGATTACAGCAGCGTTGGCATCCGATGTCCTTACTGTGGACATCGCATATTAGTAAAACAGAGACCAACTGCAATCAAACGAATGAAAGCAGAATAAAAACTGAATTGAAGCTTACAGCAGAGTTCATCTTTGAAATATCCAGTGCTTCTATAGTCTACCAGTCAATCGTACCTGAACTATCAGATCAGATGCTGCGCAGCCAGGTCATACTGCAGCATACAAATAATCACCTTAAGCTGCTGATACATGCAGAAGATATAACTGCCCTGCGAGCTTCTATTAATTCATGGCTTCGCATCATCGCTATTGCAGATAGCCTTAGTTATATTTTGCATAAATAACTTGAACAATTGAAGTGATCGCTGGTTCTGTTGTTGTAATCGCTAAAATTCATGCAGTTTAATTAAACGTCTATCAATAAAGTAGAGTTAAACATAACTCAAGTATTAGTCACAATCTCTTGATCTCCACTTTATGTTTTCCAAAACTGATCAGCAAGCAAAGTTTGAGTCCAGCTTCGTTAACATAATCTAAACATTGTGCCTCTTCACCGAAAATTTTTTAAAGCGAGAGATAGATAAGTAGAATTGGTTAGAATGACTGACGAAAAACAAACAAAAGGCGTGGACTGGGACGTGTGGGTAACGCACATAATCGCTTTTATTTTCATAGGTGTCTGTTTGTCTCTGCTCATAGTTGCAGTCGTTTTCATGGATAACGTAGAGATGGTAAAGATTGTGATGGGATTTTCTTCCAGCATGCTTGGGATTATTCTTGGATACTACTTCAACCGAGAAAGGTTGGTAGAAGAAAGCAGGGGACGGAGGGATGTAAGTGCAAGATATGAAGATATTAGAACTTTATTTTTTGAGTTGCAGGATAAAGATAAAAAGTATGAAAGAGATATTAAGGAACTGAAAGAAGAAATTAAAAAAGAACAGGAGGAAAACTAAAATGAAAAAAGAGAAGAAAGAACGATTGCTCAGTATAATTGATGGGTTGCAAAAAGGAAAAAGTGCGGAAGAGTTTGAGATGGAAGCTAAGGAGATTATTAAAAGATCTCGGTCCAAATATTAAACAATTCCACGTTTAGACCAGAGAATTTCGGCGATGGGTAGAAGGATAGATAAAAAAAGCAACAATCCTCGCAGATGGATTGCTCAAGGATGCTGCCCGCATAGTACTCTGGCAAGTACAGATCAACACAGAAATCTCGTGAAAATTTGTGTAATCTTGTGGTTAAAATCCTGAGCCCATATCCCAAATCTTATACTTTTGTCGCCTCAAAAACCTGAATTTCTGGTAATATATCTATTTCGAAGGAACATGGCAAACATACTTATTATCAAAAACATTGTGATCAGCACGAGTGAAGCGCCAAAGGCACGAGAATAGGATGCCTGTGTGTGGCCCTGTGTTGCCAGCATATAGATGTACACTGGTAGTGAGGCTACAGGGTCAAGTATTGATTGCGGTAAAAACGATTCCAGGCCCGATCCTGCGGTTAAAAGGACAACTGCCGTCTCCCCCATTGCTTTTCCCATTCCAAGCAATATTCCAGTTATTATGCCAGGATATGCGCTTTTTAGAATCACACCACGAATGGATTGCCACTTTGAAGCTCCTAACGCAAGAGAAGCTTCCATGTAAGAGGAGGGAACTGTTTTTATCGCCTCTTCACTCGCCCTGATTGTCCACGGCAGGATCATGAACCCGAGAGTCAAACCACCTGACAGCATGGAGATGCCGAGACCAAGATGGTACACGAGAAATACAAGTCCAAAGAGACCGATCACAATGGATGGTATTCCTGCAAGACATTCAACAAAAAACCTCACACTTGTTGTTATTATATTATCGGGTGCATACTCTACAAGATATATCGCTGATGCAACACCAAGTGGAACAGCAAAAAGCAAACAGACCCCAACCAGACATAGTGAACCTATAATCTGTGGAAATATTCCCCCGTATTCAAACCGATAAGGCGATTCAAGAAGGAAAGCAAGGTTTATTATCCCCACACCATTAAAAAATACGTATGCAAGCACGATGAAGAGTGCTGCCACTGCTATAAGGGCAGTTGCACACAAACCAATTTTTACTATTTTATCACGTACTTTCATCGTTGTTTAGCTCCTTTTAGTAACCACGGATTACACAGATAAACCAGCTATAAACACCAGCTTCACGTTATTTCTGTACA
>WNEG01000076.1:11835-15974 GCA_012910725.1 Candidatus Ethanoperedens thermophilum
CTGTACACGAAGTGTGCAGGTGTCATAATCTCGTGGAATCTCGTGGTTTTTATCATCTTTCCACTCCTTTTCTTATCACAGCAGTCGTTATCGCATTGAGAATGGCAACGATCGCAAACAAAACGATTCCAAGTGCAAACAATGCATGCTGGTGCATCGAACCCCAGACTGCATAATTTATCCCGATGACTATTATGGATGTGAGCACAGAAACAGGTTCTAAGATGCTTGAAGGAATCCAGGGTATGTTTGGATTGCCAATGACCATCAAAACAGCCATTGTTTCGCCAATTGCATTTCCCATACCAAGAATCAAGGACACTAATATTCCTGAGCGGGCGTTTGGTAGTATCACTTTCCAGATAGTCTGTAACTCTGTTGCACCAAGAGCAACCGATGCCTCCTTACATGCCCTCGGAACTGCACGAATAGAATCCTCGGATATGCTGATGACATGAGGCAGTGTCATTATTGCAAGGATAATCCAGCCAGCAAGTATGCACTCTCCCCATCCGCCAAACGAGTCCCGTATAAAAGGAACAAGTACCATTAGCCCAAAGAAGCCGAGCACTATCGAAGGAATGCCAACCAGCATCTCCACACACGGCTTAACGATGTTATGCACCCATCGAGGTGAGAATTCTGCTAAATAAACCGCTGCTGGTATGCCTATAAGAGCGGCAGTTACTAATGCACCGATTCCAACCACGAATGTACTGACCACTATCGGAAAAATGCCAAACTGGTTATTGGAAGGATTCCAGTCCATCCCAAAGAAGAAATCCCATCCAATAGCTAAAGCTGGAATTCCCTCGTGTAACATGAATATAATAATAAAAAATACGATGAAAGAGGAAGAGATCGCAGATATAAACAGAAGTTTTTCTATTACCCATTCCACGTTCATCTTTTTCATCCTTTCAAAGCTCTGTTTTTTTCAAGGACAAGTTCATATCCGCCTTTCGAATAGACCTTGTATATTCTAAATGTCTCCTTGTCAAGTTCGATCAGGTTGAACGACTGTGGGATACCCCACTTCATCCGGTTGGTGCATGCTGTTCCTGCATTCAGTATTGTCATACCCTCCAGATTCCATGTCCACGGCACATGTTTGTGACCGCAGAGCACAAGATCTACCTTGCACCTGACTAACAACTCAAGGACATCACCGGCATCCACTGGTATATTCCTCTCCCTTCCAGTAAACGGGACTGGCATCAGGTGATGGTGTAATGCAAAAATCTTGAAATCATCGGTATCAAAGCACTTCTCTATCCATCCATACTTATCCCTGCCCACATGTCCATCATCAATATCCGGCTGTGTAGAATCTATGCCAACAATTGTTATTCCTTTGTATCGCTTCACCTTCGACCTTGAGCCAAACATTTCCTCGAAACATAGATCACCAACATGCCTCACATCATGATTTCCTGGAATTATCACCTTCGATGCACAGTCTATTTTATCGATGTAGCTTTTAGCACACTCAAATTCAAAGGGATAACCGCTTTCTGTCAGGTCACCAGTAATAATCACGATTTCTGGATTTATCTCGTTTATCCTTTCTATCACTTTCAGAGCCAGTTCTGGCAGGAAATGCGGATTAGCAGTATGAATATCTGATAGATGCACGATTTTCACTTTCATCGTATTCATCCTATCTTATGCTGATATAGCCCATATCCTCAACCACGCTCTGTCCATCATCACTCAACACAAAATCTATGAATTCGCTCTCCAGCTTATCCGGCTCTCCTTTTGTTACAAGGTACAGGGTTCTTACGATCGGATAACTGCCTGTAAGAACATTTTCAACTGTTGCCTCCACTCCACCTATCTTCAAAGCTTTTATCGAAGGGTCAACATATCCAAGAGAAAGATAGCCGATGCTTTTATCGTCAGTGTGAACTGTTGCTCTTACTTCACCGTTTGATGGCTTCACCGATGCTTCTCTTGATATTTCCCTTAGAGAGGGTTTCAGCACATACTTTTCAAAGACTTCTCTTGTCCCGGAACCATCCTCTCTTGTTATAACACGGATCTCACTATCTTTTCCTCCTACTTCCTTCCAGTTCTTTATCTCACCTGCAAATATTTTTGACACTTCATCCATTGTAAGTTCATCGATAGGATTTGCCGGGTTCACGACGATAGCAACACTATCTTTGCCTATTCCAACCGCTTTCAGATCCGGGTACGTTTCCATCTCTTCTGACTTTATGTCTCGTGATGCTGCACCAATATTTATTTCACCTGCACCAACTGCCTTTATGCCATGACCAGAGCCGCCACCTGAAACAGATATTTTAAGCCCGGGATTCGTGTCCATCATAAGTCTTGCACATTCCTGGTTTACCGGGAGTACAGTGGTAGAGCCTGCTACTGTCAGTGTTTTTACGTCGTTATCTCCAATGCATCCTGCGAACAATGCCGCAAAAATGATCATCCCTACAATGCTTACATGCATTCCAATCGTTATTTTTTTGCTTTTAGTCTTGCTTTTAGACTTCATTATATCACCACCACCGAAATAGAAATTATAACACATATACTTTCTCGACATAAGCTATAGTTCACTATATTATCACAATACGACTCTATATTGAATTGTGAATATATAGAAAACTTTAAAAACTCATAATGACTTACCCTATTTGAAGGCGATAACATGGAAATCAGAAAAGTTCAGGTTACAGGCGGCTCATCTTATATTATCACTCTGCCAAAAGAATGGACAAAATCATTGAATATAAAGAAGAATGACCAGTTAGGATTAATTACCCAGCCAAATGGAACATTACTGGTTACAACTGAAATTACAGGAAGACAGGTACAAATAACAAAGGAATTTGACGTAGACAACACAACCGAATCAACATGCATATACCGGTGTTTAATTGGAGCATATATAGCAGGATATACTATTATCAAAATCAAATCAGCTAAAAAGATGCCCCTTTTTGTGAGGGCAAACGTTAGAGAGTTTACTGATGTAACAATAGGTCAGGAAGTTGTGGAAGAAACAGATACTTCCATCACGATAAAAGACTTACTTAATCCAGTGGAGATGCCATTTAATAGTACTATCCAGAGGATGTATATTATCGTAAAAAATATGCATGAAGATGCTATTGGTGCTTTAAAGAATAACAATAAGATATTAGCTGAAGATGTAATATCAAGGGATAATGATGTGGATAGACTGCACTGGTTGGTTGCACGCCAATACAATATGATATTAAGAAATGCAAATCTTGCAGAAAATATGGGTGTTACCCTTGGAATGGCTACTAACTACCTCCTGATAAGCAGAATTATGGAGCGCATTGGAGACCATGCAGTTATAATAGCAAAAAATGTCCTCAATCTTATTGGCAAAGGCATAGACAAAAAAATCATTGATACTATAGTATCCACCGGCAACTTTGCATTGCAAATTTTTAAAAAAAGTATGGAATCATTCCTCAGAGAAGACATAAAAGCATCCAATGAAAACATCGAGTCAGTAAAAAAACTTACACCGCTGTACGAAGAAATTAACACCCTCGCGCTGCCGCAGAAAGGCATAATGGCTATCTCGGTAGGATATACTATCGAGAGCATCAGGAGAACAGGCGAGTATGCAGGTGACCTATCTGAAGTGGTGATTAATTATTTAATTGGTGGTAAAGATTAGGTAGTGTCCTTGTTTATACCGCTTAATTAATATTGCTTTGTCAGATTAACCACTCAACCAGGCGCTTGATGGTGGTTTTGTTTTCCAAACGGTTTAAGACTATGCCTCCTACCACGTGGAATGAGGCATAATTTATTTTTGTCCCACAGCTGTTAAAATGGAAATGTTTAAGTGATCGAAGAAAATAACACTTTTCAAGAAACTGCACAACTTCGTTGTACAGAAATAACATTTCGGTAGCAAGATAGGGAAGTGTGTTTATACTTTCTTATATGTCAAGAAACTGCACAACTTCGTTGTACAGAAATAACATTTCGGTAGCAAGATAGGGAAGTGTGTTTATACTTTCTTATATGTCAAGAAACTGCACAACTTCGTTGTACAGAAATAACATTTCGGTAGCAATATAGGGAAGTGTGTTTATACTTTCTTATATGTCAAGAAACTGCATACAACGCAA
>WNEG01000113.1 GCA_012910725.1 Candidatus Ethanoperedens thermophilum
CCCTCTATAACCGATATATTGTACTCTTCGTTCCAGCGAAGTTCCAGCGAGTAGTCGTTCATGATTTCACAGTAGGCGTTTGTAGCTTCAGATGCGATTTCGTTTATCAGTTCAAGCACGACGAGTTGACCTGAACTGTTGAGCAGGTCCCTGATAAATGTCACGTAAGAGTGGAACTGCTGTTCTTGTTTCAGTCTTTGTTCATTTCTTGTTAGCTCGTTAAGTTTTGATTCCATGGTTACAAGGTTGCGCTGGTTTGTGTTAGACTGCTTGATTTTTTCATTGCAGGTGCTCTCGCGAGCGCTTAGCTTCTTCCCGAGTTCATCCAGTTCTCTTGTTACCTGCTGGAACTCTGTTTCACTGAAACTTGAATGCAGGACTTGATTTTGTGCTTGCTCTTTTTTGGTCTCTGCTTGCTCTTTTTCGAGTGCGTTTAGCATGCTGTCGCGTTCTTCCGTAAGCTCTATTTTTCTTTCTGCGATTGGTTTGTTTCGTAGATAAGTCTCGTAAGCACTTTTTAGTTTTTTAGTTTTATTTTCTATTACTGTTATTATTGCCCCGAGTCCTGCATATCTCTTTGAGAAAATGGTATTGTGTTCTTTTAATTCTTGCTCTTTCTCGGTTATTTGCTGCTCTGTACCTGATAGTGTTCCAAGTTCTCTTTGTTTTGTATTTATCAGTGTTTCAGTGCTTTTTAGCTGTGTTTTAGCATCGCCGAGTGCTTCAAGCTGTGTCTTCAGTGAGGTGATGATTTGTTCTACTTCTTCCTGTTCGCTTTTTTCTCCTGATAATGCTTTGATGTGTTGCTGGAATTTCTTTGATATTTCACCCAGTTTCGATGTGTTTTCTTTGATTTTTTCAGGTATCTGTGTTAGTTTGCCAATTTCTTCCTGTGCACCTGTTACCAGTGCATCTTTTTGTGTTATTTGCCCAACCGGATCGTGAAGTGTGTTAAGCTCTTCTTGAAGCTTTGATAAGTCTATTTCAAGGGCATTTAATATTGTTTGCCGCTTATTGATTTCTTCTGTAAAATAGGTGCGAAAATCCGTGACTGCTTCACATTTAACACCAGGTAGTATTGGGCAGAGGTTTTTTTCCCCTGCTTGTTTTGATTTTTTTTTAAGCTCCCTGGTTTCAGAGTTTGTGATTGCAAGAGAACGTGATATTTTTTCAACCTCTTTTTTCAGGTGCTCCTGTTTTTGTGAGAGCGGTAAAAGAAGGTTTTTTTCTTTTTCAAGTGTATTTATTTTGCTCTTTAATTCATCAAACCGTCTCTGTTCTTTTTGCAGGGTGGTCTTTTCAAAAATAAGCTGTTGCAGTGGCTCTTTTAATTCTCGCTGTACCAGATCGATTTCTCGCTGCAGCGTTTGTTGTTTTTGTACTCCCGGCAGTAGCTGTTCCTTTTCTGTTTTTAGTCGTGAGACTTCCTGATCAAGCAATTGTCTTCTTTTCTGTTTGTCTTGGAGGATTGTAAACTCATTTTTAAGTGAGAGTATTTTCTGTTCATCCTTGTTCCGATCTTCCCTTCGAATATAAAGGTGTTTTAAAGTGTCCTCGCTCTCTTCGTATTCATTTTTTTTATCAGCAAGCTCAAAGACGATTTTTTCTGCCGCATCTGCACTTCTGAGATCTCTATCTACCCGCACCATCTGTTTTTTTGTTGCAGCCATCGATATTTCAAGTCTGCGGATGCTATCTTCGAGCTGCTGAATGCTTTTTTGCTTCTTATCAAGATTCTCTTTTCTTTTTTTAAGTTGTTCAAGATTGCTCCCTATCTGCTGCATTTCTTTTGAGAGCTGGTTTATCTGCTTTTGAAGGTCTGCATGTTCTTTTTTTAGTTGTTTATAGTCTCTGGTTTCTGTTTGAAGTACAAGCTTTTCTTTTTCAAGGCATGTAATCCCATCTTTCACAGCATTTATTGCAGGCAGCAGATTCGTGTAGGCTTTTCTGTATTCATCAACTCCAAGCACTTCATCGAATGCCGTTTTTCTTGCTGAAGGTGTCTGTGCAAAGGCGGTTGTGAACGTGCCCTGGGGAACTCCAATCGTGTTTTCAAAAATGGAACGAAGCTCCTTTGAACCATTTACATGAGGGAATATATGGTCGGTGAGCCAATCATACACATCCTTTTTGCCGCTAATAATTCCAGCTGGTGTTGCAAGTCGCACATCGCTTCCTCCAACCTTTCGTGTGAGAATATAGCTGATTTCATCGTCTGCAACAAAAACAATCTCCACACTACCGGTTTTTGCACCTCTTCGAAGAAAATCACGTTCCGGGTAGGGTAGTGCATCAAAGAGTGCATAACCGACAGCTTCAAGAATGGTGGTTTTGCCGTGACCGTTCTCGCCAGCGATACCATTGATACCTGCTTTAAACTCTATTGTAGCATCCCTATACGATTTAATGTTTTTAAGTCGAAGCCCTGCGAGCATCACGTAACATCGCCTCTCACAAAAGGAAGCTCACCGGCATTACTTTCTTCTCGAGCGTGCTTTTTATGCAGTTGTATCTGGTTAAAACTCTGTTTTAACCATCGAATGATCTCTTTTTCATCAATTCGCTGCAAAGCGAGTTTTTTTGCCTCGACAGTGTCGCTGACAACCTGCTTCACGTATGCCTTGTAACGTCCATCTTGCAGTACCTGCTCTCTCAATATCTTCGTTTCTATCTGTTCCCTGCTCATGCCAGTAATATCGCTTTCGTGAACAGTATAGTAATCATTGGTCTGTTTGATGTGAACATCAGCATAGAGGCATCCAAACCTCTTTGAGATCATTTCTTTTATTTCAGGGAGACCGATCTCTTTTTTAGGAAAATTGAGATTGCCCCACAATGTCAGTTCAACAATCGGGGGAAGTTTGGAGTCAACAGGAGCCTCACTTTCTACTATCGACTGAACAAGCAAAGATAACTCGTTTGGTGTCTTAACACTGCTAATATTACCTGAAAGCCGCTTAAATTGGCGTGTTGGAAGTGTTACAAGCCTTGCACCGCCATCGGTTACATGGTAAAATCCTTTTTTAAGTCCATATTCATTAAGCGAAAAAAGTTCCAGGCTTCCGCCATTGTACACCCAGTGATCATACTCGTATTGATTGTGATAATGCCCGAGTGCAAGATAGTCCACAAACTCGCGAAGGGGAAGTAATGCATTATATGGTATCTCACCTGCAACAACGCTGCGAGCCTGTTCTTCCATACCAAAGTGCATGGTAAGCACAGTGAACCGATCCACACCCTGGTTGATTTTCTGTATCTGCTCAGCAATAAGCGGGATACTCTGCATAGTAGATGCACCAAGATAGCCTACACCAAATACCCGACAATCGCCAACATCCACGTAATCCAACTTTAAGCTATTATCCTCTGTTGAGTTCAACAACCGGAGCATCCCCTGTGATTCCAGGATCTGAAGCCAACTGTTTCGATCTCTCTGGTATGCAAGGTCATGGTTACCCTCAATCGCAATCACTGGAACAGGCTCACGCCCAATGGACTTACACTCCTCCTGTAACCACGAGAACACCTTATATGCCTGGAGATATGTAGGTGCATTAATATTGCGCTTTTCAAAAAGGTCCCCTGCAATCAAGATAAAATCCACATCATGCTCAATTCCATACTTAATAAAAGCTTTGAACGTTGTAGCAAAATCCACAAACCGCTCATGCAAACCATACTGCACATACCCAAGATGAAAATCACTGCCGTGAATAAAATTTATGCCCATCAGGAGATACAGATACAAAGAAAGTATTAAAAACGTATCGATAGAAGTCAGTCCGGTAGCCTTCCACTCTGTTGAGCCTTTTCATATATGTTCTATCCCGCCAATTAAAAGAAATCTTCAGTTTACCGAAACCGAGATTTTTATTTTTTAAGGATAAAAGCCCCATCCACGCCACACCCGATTAAATCGGGTGCATCCCTGTTGTTTCATTTCCTCCTTCTCAAAAGATATGTTACTGCCATACCCTGCAATTGCGAATGCCGCTTCAATCGTAGCTTCAACTATTTCTACCTCTACTTTAGGGAAGTTAACTAAATAATTTTTTGAGGAAGCCCTTTTTCTTCGGTTCTTCCTTCTTTGGCTTTTCTGTTTTTTCCTCTTCCACTATCACATGTTCTTCTACATGTTCTTCTGGTGGGGAAGGGGCTATGCTTGGTTTTTTCCTCTCCTTGCTGTACTGATGGCCATCAGATTTAAGAATATATTGAAAGCACTCGATTAAGTCGTTCTTTGTGATCCTGTCTGGATCAATCAAAGTTTCAAAATCAAAATTAGCTTGTTTTTCATACCAAATTTCACTTCCAATTCGCTGAAAGGTAGGGTGTGAGAGCATTCTTTCTGAAAAATCTATGCAGCACCACAACGCTATACCAAATTCTAATTGTGAGAAAATTTAGAAAACAGAAGGGGGGGTATATAAAGTCAAAACATTTGGGACTATACAAATGTCTTTAGAGTTCGAAAAGCTCTAGCGGGAGCAATTGTCATACTATCACCAGGTAAACTGTACGGCCAAGATACTCCTTCGGACAATCAACTTTAGCACTGTTCCCGAATTTTGTTACTTTGCGAACAAAAAATCCTTCGATCCCTTCTATTTCCAGATGATTCTGTGGTTGTATCTCTACTTTCCTCATAGGATATCCTATGGATATCCAATGTATTTAAAGATTGTGCTGAAATTAAGAGCGTGGCATAGGTTGATGGAAAATTTGGTTAGAATGAGGAATGAATGAAACTAAAAAAAGTTGTTAAGTTTTTCGGAGATACTGCTGCAAGTAGAATTGGATAAATATATGTAGAAACGATGCGTATGCAAAATATAGAAGGAAAAATCCATGAGGTTTGCTGAAAATGGTACGATAATAGATTTGGAATCAAAGGTTATATATAATAATATCTGCTGCTACTGTGGTGCATGCGGTGCATTTTGTCCAGAGTATATAACCTATGAGAATCAAATTCCTGTGACAAAAAAGAAGTGTTTTGAGATACATGGTGCATGCTTTGATTTCTGTCCACGAAGTTTCCTGCCATTTTTTGAAATGGAAAAAGAGATTTTTGGAGATATTCGAAGTGATGCAGAATTAGGATATTATACAAGAATACTTTCAGTAAAAGCATCTGGTGATATGATTATTAAAACAGGGCAGGATGGTGGTGTTGTAACCGCACTTTTGACATACCTGATGGATAAAGGTGAGATCGATGCTGCATGCGTCTGTAAGAAATCTGATCATATACCATGGAAACCAGAGCCGTTTGTTGCAACTACTACAGAAGAGATTCTTACCTGCTCAGGCTCTAAGTATGAGCAAACTCCCATGATTGTTGCGGTTGCAGATGCAATTAATAATTATGAGACGATTGCAATGGTTGCCCTTCCATGTCATGTACAGGCGATAAGAAAGATTCAGCTTTCAAAAGCATTTGATGTTGGTGCAGGTAAGGTGAAATATGTCATTGGCCTTTTCTGCACTGAAACCTTTGATCGTGATCTCCTGCTTGCAAAACTTGCAGAGATTGGTGTTGATATCGACAAGGTAAACAAGTTTGATATTTCTGCGGAAGGGCTCAAAATATATACAGACGATGGCGTGATTACAGAAAACATTAAAGCGATGAAATCATGTGTCAGGGAAGGATGCAATGTTTGTTATGATTTTGCAGCAGAACTTGCTGATATTTCCGTAGGTTCCGTAGGTTCAGAAGATGGTTGGAATACAGTTATTGTGCGAAGTAAAATTGGAGAGGAGCTTATCGATGGTGCAAAAAAAGCAGGAGTTATCAAAGTAAAGCCGATGGATGAAAAATCAATAGAGCTGGTGAGAGGTCTTGCATCAGGGAAAAAAAAAGAAAATATGAAGAAAATTATGCAGATTGCCGATCCAGTAAAGATCCTGAACCTTGTCGTAGAGCCGCAGCATCTGCATGTACTTCTTAAAGGCTGCACAACCACACACAACGCGAGCAGAAAATAACTGTTGATTTGAGCAGGTTCTCAATTGTGCAAGCACTGCACAACTTCGTTGTGCAGAAAATAACTGTTGATTGTATCTTTTAATTCTCGATTGCGAAGCAATCGAGTGCAGCAAAATAACCGGTAACCCTAAACTCTCGATTGCGTTAGCAATCGAGGTGATTAAAAATGGTAAAAGATTTTCCGTTTGAAATATCTCCAATGTTTGAAGGAGAGCGAATTAGAAAAGATGGATTGCATGTGGAGCTTGCAGGTCCAAAATCCAAAGGGTTTGAGCTTGTACAGGCAGCAAAGATGAATGAAGTTGAAGATGGTAAGGTAACACTGATAGGTCCAGACATCAGCGAGATGGAAGAAGGTAAAACCTATCCTTATGCAATGATTTACTATATTGCAGGCGAACATGTGGAGACAGATGTCGAATCCATTGTAGAACGTCGAAACCATGATTTTCAGAACTATATTCATGGATACATGCACTTAAACCAGAGATATGACATCTGGGTTAGAATTGGAAAGGAAGCGATGAGTAAGGGACTCAGCTCGCTGAAACAGATCGCACAAGCAACGATGATGCTGTTTAAAAACGAGCTGCCATTTATAGAGAGAATTGAGGCTGTCTATATAACAGATATTGCAGAAATAGAAAAACGTATGGAAGAAGCAAAGAAAACTTATGACCTGAGAGATGCAAGAACCAGAGATCTGCATGAAGAAGATGTGGATACTTTCTATGGCTGCACACTATGCCAATCTTTTGCTCCAACCAATGTCTGTGTAATTACCCCGGATCGTGTATCACTCTGTGGAGCAATCAACTGGTTTGATGGGAGAGCAGCAGCCATGACAGACCCCGAAGGTCCACAGTTTGCAATTAAAAAAGGCGAAGTACTTGACTTAGTTGGTGGGGAGTATAGTGGAGTCAATGAGCTTGCGGCAAAGCTTTCGGGTGGTGCATACAATAGAATCAAACTTCACTCGTTCTTTGAATATCCGCACACATCCTGCGGTTGTTTTGAAGTGGTAGGATTCTTTATGCCTGAAGTGGATGGAATAGGCTGGGTTAATCGGGATTTTAATGGCACTGCTCCAAATGGACTGCCTTTTTCTACCATGGCAGGCCAGACAGGCGGTGGAAAACAGGTGGTTGGATTTCTTGGAATAGGCATCAACTACTTCAGGTCCCCCAAATTTATACAGGCGGATGGCGGATGGAATAGGACGGTCTGGATGCCCAAGTTTCTAAAAGATCGGGTAAGTGGAAGCATACCACAAGAGATAATCGATGCCATTGCTACAGAAGAAGATGTTACCAATATTGATAAACTAAAAGCATTCCTAATTAAACACAAGCATCCTGTAGTAGCTCGATGGAAGGATGAAAAAGAAGTGGCAACAAGTAAAGAAGTACCGACAGAAACAACACAAGTACAGGATGTATTGCATCTATCAGGTGGCACTGGTGGCGGTATAAAAATTATCCTCTCCAATGCAAAAATCACGATAGACAAAATAATAGTGAAGAGGAAATAGTATTTGTGCAGGATTCTTATTTCTTATTTCAGTTTTACGATGAATAATTCAATGAATATAAAATTTGAAACAGCAATACGTATATAGTATTCGGTTTACGATACTAAAAGGTGCTGTGACGGCTGTTGCGTCAGTAATTGTGTAATCAAGTACCATATTAATAGGATTACACATTACCGATTGCACAATCGCGGCAGCACCAGTTGGTTACACTGTAATCAACAAACAAAGAAATATAAAATTGTAGAAAAAGGAGAAAAATATAAGAAAAAAATAATGGAGGAATGGAATGATGGATAAAAAAATAATTACAACAACTGCAATTGCAGG
>WNEG01000004.1 GCA_012910725.1 Candidatus Ethanoperedens thermophilum
AATCTCGTGGTTTCAATTTTCTTGACGTATAGGAAAGTATAAACGCACCTCGCTCTCCTGCATCTGAAATGTTATTTCTGTACAACGAAGTTGTGCAGTTTCTTGACGTATAGGAAAGTATAAACGCACCTCGCTCTCCTGCATCTGAAATGTTATTTCTGTACAACGAAGTTGTGCAGTTTCTTGAAATGGAATCGTAAGTTAATGTCATAACGCTACTTACGGCTCTGGTGATTGTCATCGCTGCATATGGGATTGAAAAACGAAACCATTGTACAGAGGCACTTACATAATTTTTTCATGGCAAAGGGGATCGAGAATAAATATTTATAGTGTCAAAGATGCGTTACATGATTATATGCGTAGAATCGAGCCTTATGACCGTGAGTTTGCAATACCATTGGTCAGAAATATTTTTATTCGAGTTGGATTTGATCTGGAAACAGGGCAGGTTCTGAACTTTCGGATACAGTTGGAACTCCATAAAAATGATGAGATTAAGGTTATCAGGAGATACGATACTGCACACGGCAGACCGCATGTCGATAAATATGACAGACCAGACACAAAAACAGGAGAATACAAAAAAATATTTTTTGATATCGATAATATAAAAGAATGTATGTCTATTGCCATTAATTATTTAAAAGAGAACCACGTAATGATAATCGAACGCTATTTGAGGAAACATAAAAATGACTAAAGTGCGAAAAATGAACGCAAAAGAGCGGTTTGATTTAGCAGACGAGATGGCAGAACGTATATGTTCTGACCCGGACTTTGATACGTTCTTTATGAGATATTATAATGGGAAAACACTTGAATTAGGTGATGATCCAATAGATGAATTTAATAATCATGGAAAAATAAACAACGTTTATGTTAAAGAGCACTTAGTAACTGCGCAGAAATAGCTTGAACATTTAAGATGTTCTATGAGTAGATGCTATTGTCACGACAGTTATTTTTCAGACATAATATAGTCCATCACCACAATTAACCAGAATTTATTGCCAATAGTCAGTGTAAGCCTGTGTCTGAAAGTTTAAAAGACATTGATCTATATTTTCAGGTGGAATGGACGCTACTCACTATACTCAGAGGTTTCGCAAATATAAACTATCAAATTAACTGCAATCTTCACAGATTCTCGCCTGCCTAAATATTAAGTTGCTGAGACACTACAATCTTTTTGATGTTAAATAACCACGGATGCACGCAAGATTTACACAGATACCCGGCTAACCAAATCTGCGTTTATCAGCGTTTATCTGCGGTTCATTATATTTCTTACTTTTTTTGTGATTTATTACCAGAAACATTATGGATTTTGCTAAGGCTAATCTTTAACGACCCCCGAGTGCAGATTCTGTGAAAAACCCTGGCGGCAACCTGAAATTCAAGGTAGCAGACAACGATGTACTTCGATTCTACCCGATGGTCGAATACGTGATTGGCGAGGGCGTTGAAGAAGTGCCACCTGCTGAAGAGCCACCTGCTGAAGAAGAAACACCCACACCAGGCTTTGAAGCTCTCTTTGCTATAAGCGGTTTACTTGCCGTGGCATACTTCGTGCTTCGAAAAAAGTAAAATGACGAAATAGTTCATTTTGATGTTAATAGTCAATCTACGAAACCATTATATGTTACTGTGTTTTAATACTGTTTTATGCCTATTAAGTTCTATAATATTCAAATAGTCATCGAAAAAGAAGAAGATAACGGCTATTATGCATATTCGCCTAATCTCCCGGGATGTTTTTCTAACGGGGATACAATAGAAGAAACTAGAGCAAATATGTATGAAGCCGTCCATTTACATCTGGAGTCTCTTCTTGCCCATTCTGAGCCTTTTCCACAGGTTGAACACCCAGCTTTGGTTGA
>WNEG01000081.1:0-5633 GCA_012910725.1 Candidatus Ethanoperedens thermophilum
TTCTTTTTCTGTTTGCTCTCCATGAATCCGTATCGTTTTTTTGTTCATGAATATGCATAAAACGGCTGATAGTATTAATACCCACACTTATCTACTGGGGTGCCCAAGACAGGTATGGCTCAGGTTGAGCAAGAATAATATAGTACTGGATGAGCAGATACTCTACTGGGGAGATTTGTATTCGTATTACAAAAACGGCTATCTTGTTTTAAATGCTACATCCGATGGGATATTTTCTTCAGGCGGATTGTGGGCTGCAAGTTTTTCCCAGATCAACCAGTACAATGAGACAACACACGATTCTGTACTGAATGAGTCGTTTTACCTGTTTAAGAATGCTGATGTTTCAGGTAAAAACAACTGGTCGTTACATGAAAATTACAGCCTGTCAGTGATTGGAATTGATGCTGAAGCATCCCCAAGACAGGTATGGCTCCAGCTCAGCAAAAACGATGTGCCAGTGGATGATAAAATACTCTGTGGTTGGGACTATTATAATTACAGCAAGAATGGGGGCCTGGTTATAACTTCCAAGGTACGCGATGTTTTCAAAGGATATGAAAGTACACTTGTAACACTTGATAACGTGTACCAGTATTCAGAAACAACACCATACAGCGAGTTGATAAACAATGCATCTCATTCGTACTCAACCGGAAATTTAAAAGGTGTTAATTGGTCGTTATGCGAAAATTGCAGCCTGTCAGTGATTGGAATTGATGCTGAAGCATCCCCAAGACAGATGTGGCTTAGATTCACAAAAAACAACATGACAGTTGATGAAAAAGTAATAACGGATGGAGATAACTACACGTATTACAAAAACGGACAGCTAATATTTACAGCATATCTGGACTCTATTTTTGCAGGCGTTACCACCGATATGATACAGTTCAAACAGGTACGGCAGTACTCAGAAAGTGGAACACCTCTAATGGAGACAAACAAAAAGACACTGGTTGCATCCTCTCCTACACAAAGTGGATACAACAAAGGAGTTCTTCTCTACCATTCACACGAAAACAAAATATCAAACAATTTAATAAAATCGCATTTTTGTGGAATAGGTGCAACAGACTCGAGCAACAACATGCTTACGAACAACACCGCATTGAACAACGACTACGGCATCAAGCTGGAAGATTCAAGCAATAACAAAATCTACCTAAACAATCTCATCAACAACACCAACTACAACGCTTACGACACAAGCACCAACCAGTGGAACACAAGCAGCAAAGGCAACTATTACTCTGACTACACAGGCAGCGACAACAACAGCAACGGCATCGGCGACGACCCGCACCCGATCCCGGGCGGAAACAGCATTGATCACTTCCCGCTCATGCATCCATGGGGAGAAACACCACCACTGAAAGGCGACCTTGATGACGATTCCCAGATCACCTCTACAGATGCTGCAATCGTGCTTGAAATCGCAGTCGGCAGCCGTTTCTGTGATTCTGAAACCCTTGTTATTGCTGATGTTAGTGGCGACGGCAGGGTTTCATCACTCGACGCTCTCATAATTCTACAGATGGCGGCTGGTGCGATGGATTTATCATAACTCTGACTCTATAGAGTGAAGTATCAACCCGGTTGACAGATACAAGGTGAAAAATATGAGAGCGATTCAGGAACAGTATGTCGTGGATGGGAAGGGACAAAAAACAGCAGTGATCATCCCGATTGATGAGTATGAAGAACTGTTGGAAGACCTCCACGACCTATTAATCATCGTCGAACGCCGGGATGAGCCCACAATAACATTTGAAGATATTAAGAAAGGGCTGAAAGAAGATGGAATCTTATGAAATTCGATGGAAGAGTTCGGCAGCACGAGATTTACACAGCATTGATCCGCAACAAGTCTCGCGGATCATAAGAGCTATCGAATCGCTTGCAGATAACCCGTTTCCTTCGCAGCACCGTAAGATTCGGGGGTCAGTTCGGGATTACAGGATTCGGACTGGAGATTATAGAGTTATCTATCAGGTGCATACCATATCCGGAGTTGTTATCATTTATCATATTCGGCATCGTAGACATGCGTATCGCAGGTGATTGAGATGGTTGAAATGCTCGCCCTGCGAATGTGGATGCGGCGATACCCGCCACTCGATACCAATCGGGCGATGCTGTACTGCATTCCTGGCCACAGCCCCCCGTCCGACCCACTCTATGACATGAATGGCGACGGCAGGGTTACATCACTCGACGCACTCATGATTCTACAGATGGCGGTTGGGGACCTCATATTATGACTATCGGAAGAGTTGATATATATCCTGCACGATAACATACTATACACGATGGTCGAATGCCATGAAAGTGCGTGATGTTATCAAGATAATCGAGTTAGATGGCTGGTATCCGGTTACGGTGAAAGGGGGCCATCGGCAGTACAAGCACCCGACCAAAACGGGAAGGGTGACCATCGCAGGTCATCCCAGCCATGATTTGGCTCCCGGAACATCAGGCAGCATATTAAAACAGGCGAAACCAACTGAAAGGAAATAATTATGTACAGGTTTTTAGTTGTTATCGAAAAAGCAGACGGGAACTACTCATCATATTCGCCAGACCTGCCAGGTTGTGTGGCAACTGGCAGCACACACGAAGAAGTTGAGCAAAATATGTATGAAGCTATCGTACTGCATGTGAAAGGATTGATCGAAGATGATGCACCAGTTCCGGCACCACAAGCTTTTTCAGAGTACCTCGTGATCGAGGAGCATGTCACAGCTTGACTGGCATTCCGGATTGCAAGCCCGGTTACCTGACTCGTGCTATGATGTCCAGCAGCGGCGACAGCGTCACCTCCATGTGCACCCATGATCCTTCAGGCTGCGGAGTATAATAATTAAATCAAGAATCAAAGGCTACCAGTTATTTTCTGCACAACGAAGTTGTGCAGTTTCTTGAATAAGCGTGAGCGATCGTATCCATTCGTTTTTTGGCTCACGGCTTGTCCCAACCACGAGACGTTTTATTTTTCCTATCTGTTCTACCATGCCCTCTGCTTCGATTTGTTCGCCTCTACGTGCCTGTCCAGCGTATGTATGCGTGTACGAGAGCACATATTTGATTTCTGGATGGTCTATTTTGTATATTGATGGTGCATCAAAGGCATAATCAGCGTTTGTTACCATTGCTTCTATTTTTTTGTGTTTGATGTCAACTCCGGTGGGTAGTGGTTTTATGTCGTTCCAGTCCCGTACATACAAAAGATCGAAGTATGTATTCTTTACCATGCCGCGATTGCCTTTTCGTTTTTCATGCAGTATGAATTCTTCAAAGGTGGTGGCAGGGATTCGTTTGTTGTAGATGCGATGCCACATCTCATCATTTATTTCGCAGATTGCCCCGCCAGTTTTTTTTGCTTTTGCTATCAGGTCTCTTGCCTTAAACCAGTATTTGCCGTATACGATAAAATCAATGTCTGATGTTTTGTTAGTTAATCCTGGTAGATGTGAACCAGTAATACCCATCTGTGATAGCGGTATTTCCCCGTCTGAAAGCACCTGTACGATCACTGCTGCTTCTGGACTGGTGTCGATGAGGTCTGGTATTCTCCTGACCGGGTTTAACACCTGTTTTACTTGGTCGAATGGTACGATGTGAACGTCCTTCACCCACGATGGACGGTGTTTTTTCATGAATGTGAAAGCATCGTCAAAATCCAGTTTACGATATCTGACACCGTTTTTCAGGCGTTCTCCTTCTTTGTCAGGTACGTATCTCAGTATGCAGCGTATGCCGCTTTGGTGAGTGTAATCTGCTACTGCAAAGATCCAGTCATCGGTTGTTATGATAAAATCCCGGAGTCGTGTTTTAATTGTCAAACGCATCAACACGTGTTAGACTGGCACATCCCATAATGGATACCAGCGCTCTACATCTTTTTCAATAGGCAGTTCTTTTTCCATTACTGAACGAAGGCGGAACTCAAACGCGGAATTGCGCTCTTTGTTTGCTTTTGGTGCAAACGGATAGAAATTACCGTGTTTGAAATTATATACCCAGTATATATTAGCGCCATCCTTCTCTTTAAAAGTGAACAGTGCACACAGGAGTTGTTCTCCGAAATCACGCTCAATTAATCCCTCGCTTACCAGGTATATGTTGGATACAAGATCCTCGAAATCAGGGTCTTCGAGTACTATCCAGGTATAGCCATAGGAATCTTTTGTTATCTGATACCTGGTGTTGGTATCTTTGCAGGCGTAGGCTAATAGCTCTTCTACCTCAACTCGTGCTTGTGTGAAATGTGATGACGCTTGTGGTTTAAAGCATATACCTGCTCTATCAAGTGCCCTAAGATTAAGATTTACTTCGAATGTGATATTGGCTGTGGAGATGGCAAAAATATCTTTAGTTTTGGACTTTGGAAGTTTTGTCTTACCGAGAAATGCATCCAGAAAACCCATATTTTTTAAAACTCCATTTTTTGCTGCATTTCTTCAAGTTTTGCAATACGTTGTTCAATTTGTGGATGGGTTGAGAACAGTTTCATCAGGCTGCTGCCGGAAACAGCAGGTATGATGAAAAATGCATTCATGCCCTCGACCTTGCGAAGATCGTCTGTCGGTACACGTTTCATTGCACCACTTATCTTCATAAGGGCTGATGCGAGCTGTGCCGGCTGCCCGGTGATTGCTGCAGAACCCCTGTCAGCAGAGAACTCACGGTATCGTGAAAGAGCGCGTATTAGAAGGAAACTGATCAGCCATACAAGAATCGATACTATCCATACGGCCATAATGCCTCCAGAATCCCGTCTTCCTCGGCCCATCATGCCAAAGAACATAAGATTTCGTGCAAGGAAGAATGCTATTGTAGAAATAAAACTTGCAATAGTTATCACAAGCACGTCCCTATTTTTAACATGGCTCAGTTCATGCGCGATTACTGCTTCAAGTTCGCCACGGTTTAATTGATGCATAAGACCTGTTGTTACAGCCACAACAGCGTTTTTCTTGCTGCGACCTGTTGCAAAGGCATTAGGAACCTTGCTTTCAACCACAGCAATCCGCGGCTTTGGTAAATCTGCAATCTGACACAGGCGGCTGACAATAGTGTGAAGTTCAGGTTCTTCGCTTTCGCTTACAATCTTCCCGCCCATACTCCACAATACAAGTTTATCAGAATAAAAATACTGAATAAATATGAAAAGCCCTGCGACAACCACAATACCCATCGTACCAACCCCAGTTGTCGCAAGGAAGATAATAAAAGCCAGATAGACTGCTGCAAGCAAAAACATAGTCAAAAACATTCTTGCCTGGAGGCCAGTGTCACGATACCATCGTTTCATAATACATTCACCAAATAGATAAAGATAGCAATAGACAATATATAAGCTTAATCACCAAGTATATTTGGTTCTCTAGAGGCTATCAAATTCAGCTTTAAAAGTTCCGGTTTCTAATTTGACGGGCATATCTGCTCTATCGATGCTTCTTTGATTTTGTCGCGCAAAAACGTGTTGCCTGAGAGTGTGTAACGAAATAACATATCCAATCCTGGAACTCAAAAAAATTGAAACTTTTATGGATTCAAAGTTGCGGAGGTTATTTTATGACGACCTCTTAGTAGTAACTGGCATATAACAAGGTTAACCTTTGGGTAGA
>WNEG01000081.1:5861-9872 GCA_012910725.1 Candidatus Ethanoperedens thermophilum
TATTCTCTTGGTACCGTAGGCTGTAATTTTAGATGTAAGAACTGTCAGAATTATACCATTTCGCAGATGCGTATTGACGAGGTGAATACTGTTGAAATACTTCCAGAAAGTGCTCTCGATCGTGCCGTGTCTTCAGGCTGCCGGAGCATTTCATTCACTTACAATGAACCTGCGATATGGTTTGAGTATACCTATGATACTGCTAAACTGGCACATGAGGCAGGGATTGCTACCGTGTATGTTACGAATGGATACATCAGCGAGAAGGCGCTTCGAATGATTGCACCATATCTCGATGCTTTCAGTGTTGACATTAAAGCATTTAGAGACAAGTTTTACAAAGAAGTGTGCAGTGCTAAACTTGCACCAGTGCTTAAATCTGCAAAACTTGCAAGAGAACTTGGTATGCATGTAGAGGTTGTAAACCTTATCATTCCAACACTCAACGATTCCCAGGAAGAGATAAGAGAACTTGTGCAGTGGGTACGTGATAATCTCGGTGATTACACACCGCTGCACTTTACACGTTTTTATCCTTATTATAAATTAGATAAATTACCGCCCACACCACTTCACACACTTGAGACCGCTTACAACATTGCTAAAGAGGAAGCTATGAAATACGTGTATGTTGGAAACGTGCCCGGCACAGAAAAAGATAACACCTATTGTCCAAACTGTGGTAAACTGTTAATCAGACGGCATGGGTTTGATGTAACGTGTGATGGACTTACTTCTGACAACAGATGCCAGAAGTGTAATACTGAGATAGAAATTAGACGCTAAATACTTCACCACTGGTTTTTATAGGTGACCGGCATCATCCAGAAGGATTTAGATGAGGCGTTGAGGATTGTGGAAAATTACTATGAACAGATATTATTTTCTGAACAAATCATAACAGATTTGCTTGATTTGGTTTGGTGGTTATGAGTGAGAAAATGAATGATTCCCTGAGCTCGAACAGTCGTAAATCTTCCAATATCACCACCTGCTTCCTGAGTTCAATGCTGTCAAAAACGTGATGATGCCACTACTCATAAACGGAATCAAACCTGCTAACGCCAGAGCGACAGCCCACGAAATGCTTGAAGAAGTAGGGCTTGGTGAACGAATAAACCACAGACCAAAATAACTATCAGGAGGAAAAACAAGAGAGTTGCAATCACGCTGGCACTTGCAAACAAGCCCGACATTGTCATAGGAGACGAACTAACAGGCAACCTTGACTCCAGAACAAGCGAGAAAATCTACGAACTGCTGCGCAGACTCAATAGAGAACACAGCCAGACATTCATCCTTGTGACACGTGACGAATGAATGGCAGAAAAAACCGAGCGAATCATCAGACTCGTGGACGGCAAGATCACAGAAGACAGATCTACTTAGGAAGCCATCAAATTCAGCTTTTTGGCTTAAAAGCCTATCTTTTTTCAGGCATGACCTGATTTTGCGCACGTGATGTGGTCTACCAAGGTAGACTAAGAAGACGCGATTACTCGCGCCCCCCCCCCCCGTCTAAGAACCGTACGTGCGACTTTCGCCGCATACGGCTCAAGCATTTTGTAACCTTTTCAGTCCCAGGGCAGCAGTTTTCGGATACTTCCTTAACTCCTTTTGTAATTCGAGTTTGCGAGGGTGTTAACATATTTTTCAACTATTTTCCAATTGATATCAATCCATTGGAGTTTTGGTCGATTGTCTGTAAGTATCTCGCCTATTAATGGCGTAACTCTAACTACTCACATTTACAGGTTTGCCTCCGTTCATACAACAAGATTGTGTGCTGGTGGTTGATGATGGATCCACCGATGATGCAGTGGAAGTGGCGCGACGGCTGTGCCGTCAGTGATGGGTAACGGGTGATTGGTGACGTGTCACAGATTACAGATCACACATTACTGCCCGCAGGGCGAGGAGTTTGGAATTGATGCTGCGGAAGATCTAAAAGGGATGGGTGCGGACTGTGATGTCATAGCAGTTTCTCATAATGCATTCAAGGATATTTCACTGAGCGTGCTCAAAGGTGTGATGAACAGCGATCCGGTATTGACCGACATCAGGGGGTTGTTTGGTAAAGAGGATACTGAGCGGGTGGGATTTTGTTACAGAGGATTATGAGTTATATAGCAAAGAATATAAAGAGAACTGATGTAAATGTTGTTGTAATGAGAAAAACGAACGTGGGGGCTAGAAATAATATGAATATGCAAATAAAAGAAGAGAGAGAAAAAGAACTTGAGCGCGAGCTTGAGAGGGTGACGAAAGTGTTAAGAAAGGATAAAGAGATCAGGTTAGTCATGTTATTCGGTTCACTTGCAAGGGGTGACGTAAGTGGAAAGAGTGATATAGACCTGATAATTATAAAAAATACGAAAAAAAAGTTTCTCGATCGGCTGGATGAGATTTATTCGACACTGGTTCCGAACGTTGCTCTGGATATTTTAGTATATACGCCAAAGGAATTTAAAGCGATGAAAAGTAGGAGTTTTATTATGAATGCGATGAAGGAGGGGAAGATATTACATGAAGCATGAAGCAACTGATGAGGGTAGAAGATGGCTTCTTCAAGCAAAACAAGACCTCGATGATGCACGATATAACTCGGAAGGTGAAAGGTATAATATAGCCTGTTTTCTCTCGCAACAATCAGCGGAGAAGGCTTTGAAGGCTTTTTTATATGCAGAAGGGGAAGAGATGGTTTTGGGACATTCTGTTGCGGAACTTTGTAAAAGAGCAACATCCATGGATAAAGAATTAGAGAAAGTACGGAGAAAGGTAGCAACGCTCGACAAATACTATATCCCAACAAGATACCCAAACGGGCTGCCCGGTGGAATACCATCAGAGGCATTTGAGAAAAGAGATGCTGATAGGGCGATTGAGATCGCGGGAGAAGTGATAAAGGTTATTGAGGTGAAATTATAAAATTAAAAGGAAATTCCGAAAGGCAGGCTGTGTTGTCAGAATGGTTGCACCCCCACCGTCCCTGTGTCAGGGGATTATGGAATAAAGGAGCAGGAACATGAAGACGCTCGCGGCAATTCCGTGCCATGACGAGGGGCTGGCGAGACGGCTGTGCCGTCAGTGATGGGTAACGGGTGATTGGTGACATGTTACAGATTACAGTTCACACGTTACCCCCGCAGGGCGAGGAGTTCGGAATCGAGATATCCGGATTTGACCCTTTGTTAGGAAGGGAATGGATAGAAGCGTTTGGAATTGATGCTGCGGAAGATCTAAAAGGGATGGGTGCGGACTGTGGGATTGATGGCAACCAGATGATACTGGGACAGATGAGACGGTGTTTTTGATGGTGGCAGAAGGCAAAAGATTGAGTGTGGATAATGTTTTAAACTCATACATAATAAGTTATACAGGTGAAAGGATATGATCAGTGAGGCAAAACTTGTGGAACGGCTCGCTCCGATGGTAGAGGAAAGGGTACGATATAAGGTGGTTCGAAGCATCATTGATACGCTTGAGGAGCAGTGTTATCCGCCAGAAGAGATGTTTCGAGAGGAATTTATAAAAAGAGTGGAAGAGGCAGAAAAGAATGCAATGGCGAGAAAAAGTAAACACTACACCTATGACGAATTCAAAAAGGAATTTTTACATAGAGAGTGATGATGAAACCGCCATACGACATGGAAGTCGTAGATAAAATAAGAAAAGAGATAGAGAGGTTAAAAAGAAGAGATAAGATAGTTTATAATGCCATAATAAAGAGGATACTTCGTATCGCAGAAGATCCTTATCTTGGCAAACCTCTAAAGGGCATACTCAAAGGCAAGAGAAGAGTTCATGTTGGGCATTTTGTGCTGATTTACGAAATAGATGAGAACGAGCATAAAGTAATTTTTCTGGAGTTTGCGCATCATGATGAAGCATACAAGGGAATGTGATCGGGATAACCAATATGGCATGGGGAAATTGGGGGGTGTGGGTAAATGATAGGAGTATCCAATTACATTGTGGGAGTGAAAACATGAAGACACTCGCGGCAATCCC
>WNEG01000103.1 GCA_012910725.1 Candidatus Ethanoperedens thermophilum
AGTTCATCTTACTTGCGCAAGGAGACCCCGTCCACGAGGGCGGGGAGGAATTGCGCACACCTCCTGTATAATTACAAATACCAGCGTATTGGCTTTAAGCCCTCCCGCTGGTTGGAGTAAGTGCTCCTCGGAGCTGTTAAAAGAGGTTTTTGAATCCTGCACACCGTCCTTACCTCTCGGGACTTTTAATACAGGATCACAGTTGCACCGAACTGGAGCAGTATTCGGTGGTGTGTTGGTATCTCTCTCTTTTAACTTCTGCATTGTTTTAATGCCTCCTGATCAACCAGGGGCTTCTTAAGCCTCTTCCTCGACCCGTTAGGGTCAGGGAGGGGTAGTTGACCATCATCTTCTCTTGAAACATTTTATAGAACTGACTGAACGGATAAAAGGATTTCCTCTGGGCGATGGATGTTGTAGAACACAAATATCAGACATGACATGGAGCCATGTGTCTTCTTCCCACTTAAAATAGGAAACATACTCATGGATGATTTCGAGGAACTATGGAAAAAATAAAGTGCTCAAGAAACTGCATACAACGCAAGCATAAACTAACCGGCAACTCTTGATTGCGCAAGCACTACACAACTTCGTTGTGCATAAACTAACTCTTGATTACAAAGTAATCAAGTGCATAAACTAACCGGCAACTATTGATTGTGCAAGCACTACACAACTTCGTTGTGCATAAACTAACTCTTGATTACGAAGTAATCAAGTGCATAAACTAACCAGCAACTCTTGATTGTGCAAGCACTACACAACTTCGTTGTGCAGAAACTAACTCTTGAATAACTCTTGATTGCGCAGCAATCAAGATTCGAAACAAAGATATGCTTGAAGGTTCCTGTAGTAGGTGTGATTATCACTACTGCTGCGGTTGGTGCAGGGCAAGATCAAGATCTGTATCGCTTTTGCGATGCTGGGATAAACAACTGACCGTAATTAACTCCACATCGCTTTTGCGATGTGGAGATGCACATACAATAAAGAGGTTTACAAAGAGATGAAAAAAATGATTAAGGTTGGCATTGTTGGGGGTTCGGGTTATACTGGCGGTGAACTACTGCGCCTGTTATCTTTTCACCCAGGAGCAGAGGTTGTTGCGGTTACATCAAGACGTTTTGATGGAATACCTGTGTCAAGCGTCCATGCTCATCTTGGGAAAATATATGACCTGTGTTTTGAAAATCTTTCCCTGGGAGAGGTTGCAGGTCGGTGTGATGTGGTGTTTACTGCTGTCCCTCATGGAAGTGCTATGAACATGGTACCTGAATTATTAGACTCGACCATGGTTATTGATTTGAGTGCTGACTATCGCTTGCCGCCCATGGTCTTTGAACAGGTTTATGGGCTCACCCATTGCGATTCGAGAGAGGCTGTTTACGGCATTCCAGAGCTTTATGATGTCGCAGGTCATGCGTTGATTGCAAATCCGGGTTGCTATCCCACTGGCGCTATTCTTGCAGCAGCACCTCTCGCAAGTGAAAGATTGTTAACTTCAGTAGTGTTTGATTCAAAGTCAGGTATTTCTGGTGCTGGAGCAGAGCCAACCGCGGTAAGCCATTATCCCAATATGGCTGAAAACATACAGGCTTATAAACTCACCACTCACAGGCACACTGCTGAAATCGTGCAGGAGCTAACACGTTTTGACGAGACGCTGCATAGTATATGTTTCACGCCGCACATTATACCTTCTGTTAGAGGTATTCTCACGACAGCGCATCTTTTCACAAAAAAACAACTGACCAGCGAGGAGGCTGTGCACCTGTACAAAGAGTTCTATAGGGATAAGCCCTTTATTCGATTAAGAGAGAATGTCCCCTCTCTCCCGGGAGTTCGCGGCTCCAATTTCTGCGACATACACATCGAGGTTGATAAGGCAACTAACAGAGTGGTTGTGATATCAGTGATTGATAATCTTGTCAAGGGTGCATCAGGACAGGCGATACAGAACATGAACAAGATGTTTAACCTTGATGAAGTCACAGGATTGTGGTACGGCGGGCTTGCACCATAAATAAGAGGAACAAACACAACCTGAGTAGGAGGAATATGATTTGAAAGTCAAAGATGTAATGAACACAGATGTAATAACCTGCACACCTGAAGAAACCGTAAAGAACGCAGCACAGGTACTGAAGAAACGCCGAATAAGCGGTCTTCCGGTAGTCGAAAACGATGAGCTTGTCGGCATAGTAACCGAGACAGATATATTAAAATTATTAAAAACTCATTCTGTTGGTGGAGATCTGTGGCTTCCAAGCCCCTTTGAAGTAATAGAGGTACCGCTGCGAGAATTTATCGGATGGGAAGAGTTAAAGCACAGTCTTGAAAGTATCGAAAACAAACCGGTGGAAAAGATAATGACGACAAGAGTTTATACAGTCTCGCCTGAAGACAGTATTGAAACTGCCTCTGAAAAAATGGTAAAACATCGAATAAACCGCCTACCAGTGCTGGAAAAAGAAAAGCTTGTTGGGATAGTTGCACGCGGCGATATCATAAAATCTCTGGCGAGTGGGGAAAGTGAAAGCCTTATCGACTGAAACACGATGAAAGAACTTAACAGTGGAATCTGCGCCATAGAGGGTGTCAGCACATGGGGTATTAAAGAAGGAAAATATGGACTTGCCATAATACTTGCAGAAGGATGTGCAGTTGCTGTGTGCACACAGAATAAAGTAATCGCTGCTCCACTAATTGTAACAAAAAAACATCTTGAAAGCCAGAAAGGACATATAAAAGCTGTTATTGTAAACAGCGGAAATGCCAATGCCTGCACAGGTCAAAAAGGAATTGAAGATGCAGAGGAAATGTGTAAAATCCTCGCACAAAAGCTCAATTGCAAAAAAGAAGAAATCCTTGTTGCATCAACAGGCATAATCGGGCGACTTCTCTCTGTTGATAAAATAAAACAGCAAATAGACAAAGTTATGCCAGAACTTGCATCAGGAAGTATTGCAAGTCAGAAAGCAGCAGAAGCAATAATAACCACTGATACCACAATCAAGCAGTTTGCAGTGGAAACAAAGGGACATGTACGTGTTGGCGGCATTCTAAAAGGCGCAGGAATGATTGCACCAAACATGGCAACGATGCTCGCTTTTATCTGCACGGATGCATGTCTTCAAGAGAGTGTTCTGCAAGACTGCCTGCAGAAATCTGTGGATAAAAGCTTTAACATGACTATTGTTGACGGGGATACCAGCACAAACGATATGGCAATCCTCATAACCACCGGAAAAAAGGAATGCGGCGCAACAGAATTCCAACAAGTACTGGATACAACCTGCATCAAACTTGCCAGGATGATGGCAAAGGACGGGGAGGGTGCAACAAAACTAATCGAACTTACAGTAACAGGCGCAGAAACACCAGACGACGCAAAAAAGATCACACGAACAATACTTACATCACCACTTGTAAAAACCGCAATCTTTGGGGAAGACCCGAACTGGGGGCGCATCATTGCAGCAGCAGGTAGAAGTGGTGCAAACATGAACCCGGAAAAAGTAACCCTCAAATTCTCAGACAAAAGGAATAGTGCAATAATAATAGATAAAGGGAGCACTCTCGAAACCACGAGCAAAATCAAAAAGATAATGAAATCAGACACCATTAATATAAAACTTGACCTTAACCTCGGGAAAGATACAGCAACCGGCTGGGGATGCGACCTTACCTACGAATATGTGAAAATAAACGCAAAATATAGTACATAAGAACGTTTTTTGATGATGACTGATAAAAATATTGCTATTATAGCTTTCAGGAGGGATGAGGTGAAAGCCAGACGACTCCAGCAGCATCTTGATGCTGACCTGTTGTTGTATGACGATGGAGTGTTTGAAAAGGCACTCTCATACAGTGCAGTTGTAGCAATAATGGCTGTAGGAATAGCGGTCAGGTGTGTAGCTCCTTTTTTAAGGGACAAATGGTCTGATACTCCGCTTGTTGTTGTGGATTCGAATCTGACTTTTGCGGTATCTCTTGTGGGGGGGCATCATGGTGCAAACGAGCTTGCCCTAAAACTTGGAGAGTTTGGACTTGTTTCGGTGATTACTACTGCAACCGATGCCCATCAAAGACCATCGGTCGAGGGAATTACAAAACAGTTGGGGGCAAGGATTGTTAACAGACCATCGACAAAAAGTGTGAATCTTGCACTTCTTAAAGACGATGTACCTGTGGTTTATCTCAGTGGCCCAAAAGTTGTGCTGGTTGATGATAATGTTTCTGTGGTTGAAAAAAAAGACCTTCGTGGGAAGTTCATCGTTGGAATCGGTGCACACCGTAATATCAACAGTGATAAAGTGATTACATCTATTATAATAGCACTTGAGAGTGCAGGTGTTTCCATTGATGATGTTTCTTTTTTTGCAACTGCCGAATTAAAAAAAGGTGAACCTGGAATTATTGGCGCAGCAGAACACTTTGCTAAACCACTGGTGTATGTACCGCATGATGTTATTAACACGATGAACCCGCCTTCTGCATCAAAGGCGGTGCGTCTCGGACTGGTGGGCGTGTGTGAGCCTTCTGCTCTTGCAGTAGCTCATAAAAAAACAATTGTCCTTCCAAAACAAATCTACGGAGATGTGACCATTGCAATCGCAAAATAATAATAAACTGTATGTAGTTGGTATTGGACCTGGCTCTGTGCAGGATATGACCATTCGTGCACAAAAAGCACTTGAGTCCTCGGAATACATACTTGGAAACGGCACGTATCTTGACCAGATAGCTCCATTACTTGCCGGAAAAAAAGTTATTAGAAGTTATATGGGTGGTGAGGTGAAGCGTGCACAAAAAGCAGTTGAACTTGCAGAGAACAGCATCGTATCCATCATAAGTGGTGGTGATGCCAACATCTATGGCATGGCAGGACTCGTGCTCGAGGTAGCAGAGAAAAAAGAACAAACCAATATCGAGATAATACCAGGTGTCACTGCTATTACTGCCTCGGCAGCATGTCTTGGAGCACCTATCACAGCAGACTTTGCAGTCATAAGCCTGAGTGATCTCCTCACACCATGGGAGATTATTAAACGGCGGCTGTATGCTGCTGCCGAAGCTGACTTTGTCATAGCCCTCTACAATCCCAAAAGCAGGAAGAGAACAGGCCATTTAAAAGAAGCAATTCAAATAATCTCACAGGAGAAAAAACCACAAACACCGGTTGGAATAGCTCAAAACATAACAAGAGAAGGCGAACACACAATCGTCACAACACTTGGAGAATTTATGAAATTCTATGATGAAGTGGATATGCGCACAACAGTTCTCATTGGAAACAGAGAGAGTAGAATATGGAATAACGCCGACAGGATTATAACACCACGCGGATACCATAGAAAGTATAGTCTATAATTCGTTGGTTAATCGTTTTAGATAATGTCAGATGATGACACCATTTGTTTAAACAAAAGAATTATATACTATTAGAGATACAGTTAGTAGTGATGAAAAAGATACGAACTGATGATAACGCACATGAGATATTATACGTTGTTAAAAGGGAGATGAAAGAGAGAGGTATTGAAAGACCTACTTTTTCAGATGTTATTCGATGGATGTACCATGAAAGTCATAAGAACTGAACAGATGTGGATAGGTCCAGATGATAATATGAGTTATTATTGTCATTTATCGAAAAATTTGTGGAATGAAGGGAATTATATTGTTGAGCAAGGACTATATAATAATGGTAAATGGATAAGACATGAAGAGTTAAATAAGATTTTAAATCGTGAAAGTGGGAATTACAAGATATTACCTTCTCAAACTGCTAATCGTATACTTTATACACTTGATAAAAGCTGGAAAGCGTATTTTAATGTAATTAGAGATTATAAAATTAATCCAGACAAATATGAAGAGAAGCCAAAGTCACCAAAGTATAAGAAAAAGAACGGAGAACATATATTGTTATTTACGAATCAACAATGTAAAATTAAGGATGGCGTAGTTAAACTGCCTAAAATGAAATATAAAGTAGAAACAAGACTTTCGGATGATATTGATTTGAGAGAAGTTAGGATAATTCCAAAAGGAACTGGTTATGTTTGTGAAATTGTTTATAATAAGGAGGTTGATGTAAAGGAGTTAGATAAGAATAGGATTGTCGGAATTGATTTTGGAATTTCAAACATTGTTACTATAGTCAATAATATCGGATTGAAATCGATTATTATTAAAGACAATGGAACTGGAATAAAGAGCATAAATCAATTCTATAATAAGAGAAGAGCAGAGCTGAATAATATTTACGATAAACAAAAGGTTAAGGATGGATATAAGATGAGAAAACTCGAAGATAAGAGAGATCGTAAATCTCATGATTATGTTCATAAACTTAGTCGGTTTATTGTAGATTTGTGTGTTGAGCACGATATCGGCACGATTGTGTTTGGCTATAATGAAAAGTGGAAACAAAACGTTGATATTGGTAAAAGAAATAACCAAAATTTCGTTTTTGTTCCATATAATTTAATTATTGAGAAAACACGATGTAAAGCCGAGGAGCTTGGAATCGATGTTGTGAAACAAGAAGAATCATATACAAGCAAATGTAGTTTTCTTGATAATGAAAGCATTGAACATCATGATGAGTATGCTGGTAGAAGGTTTACACGAAGTCTATTTAGGTCTGCTAAAGGAACAATAATCCATTCTGATGTGAATGGTGGGTATAACATAGTTAGAAAAGCGAAACCAGAAGCGTTTAACGTGGATGGCGTAGGAGGATGCGGGCTACATCCAGTGCGATGCAAATACGACAGCATCACGCGAAGAGGTTTGGAACATGTGGTTTAAACATCA
Organism: Candidatus Ethanoperedens thermophilum; assembly: GCA_012910725.1. Taxonomy (GTDB): domain Archaea; phylum Halobacteriota; class Methanosarcinia; order Methanosarcinales; family EX4572-44; genus Argoarchaeum; species Argoarchaeum thermophilum. The sequence goes on from WNEG01000103.1 coordinate 6,832, forward strand.
TAGCCTGATTACTGATATTGGAGCAACAACACAGGAAGCACGCGATATATCAAACAAAAGCCGGGATATCGTATCGCAGATAATCAAGGGAAACACCCTTGAAGACGGCGTAAAAAAACGGTGCATCATTGCAACAGGTGACCCTTCATTCAAAGACTTGATCGTATTCAAACACAACCCTATTAAGGAAGGAATTAAAGCAATCAAACAATCATGCACCATATACACAGACATTCGCATGGTGCAGGTTGGGATAGTGAAAAAAGGACACGCCTGTAAGATTGAGTGTGCTCTTGACTATGGGGGGAACATTGCAGAAGAAAAACAGATCACCCGCACGTCAGCAGGATTTCTTGCCCTTGGAGAACAACTCAACTGCAACATAATAATAATCGGAAACGCACCATCTGCGGCAATAACAATCAACGATATGATAAAACAGGAGATTATCAAACCATCTCTTATAATCGCAACACCAGTAGGCTTTGTCAACGCTTCAAACTCAAAAGAATATATTCGAAACTTGAGCATTCCATCGATTACAAGCATCGGTACGCGAGGCGGCACACCAATAGCAGTAGCAATAATAAACGAAATAATTAATCGAATAGTTCCATTTCATATAGAAAATTCTCCATTTTCCACATCAATGGTTGGCAGTGAACGGAGACTATAGACTCCCGCCAATCCCAAAGCCTTGAGGTTCTTGGACGCATTGTAGTCAGCGTTCGTTGCATAACCACATTCAAGACATAAGAACTTCTCACCTTTGCGATTTCTCCTATCGATGTTGCCACAAACGGAACATCTCTGTGATGTTTTCCAGGGATTCTTGCGGTCGATGCGTATTCCCTGCTCTTCACAAATCTGTTTCAAACGTTCGTTGACCCTGGCATAAAGCCAGAACGATAGAAGCCTGTTGATGTTTCGAGAGAACTTCCCTCGCTTACCTTTCTTGACGTTTTTCAAGTTTTCGAGAGAGATAAGTTTGATGTTGTCAAGGTTTAAATCTTTTAGATGTCTGTTTACTTCAGTTTTCACAAAATGATGCCACGTTTTTCTTCTTTTCCCGCCCCTTTCAATTGTTTCTTTAAGCCCTTCGCCAATGAACTGCTTGTCGGATGTGACCAGCATGGTGTTAAAACCCGAATCGATGCCGATTGTTTCTCCTTCTTCTCGCATCGCGGGAGGTTCTTTCTCAAAAATCAGATCGATAAACAAGCCTTTTTTGTTGTAACCAAGTCTTATAGACTTTGCTAACTCCCATCCACCATCTCTGAATTTGTTTGTGTGTTTTGTCCAGTTGAACGGAATTACGATCTTGGGAACACCGGAAGCAAACTTCAGGCACATCTCGAAATGCCCGTTGAACACTTCTATGGCCACAAACCTGCTGTCGAGATTAGCTATGTGTGACACAAATCTCGGCATCGTGCGTTCATTTTTCTCATTCTGTGATCGTGCTATTTCTTTTGCCTGTTTTGCCGCGCACTGTGCTAATCGCGCTGTGATGCTGAATCTCTCCTGGATGGATTTGATGAATCCGTTGGTCGGGAAATTCTCATTTCTATCGTGAGATGACCAGAATCTCACTAATAAGTAATTTATGATGTTTTGATAAAGATTAAGGAAGTTTATAAGCTCTTCTACTTTCGACTTGTTTGCACCTCTGATGTATATCCGCGACGTGCGTCTCATCCATCCGGAGCGAGTTCTTTTATATCTTTTTTTCATGATTATCCCTCAATTCCTTTATTATACGCTCTGTCTTCCTCCTGCCACTTATACATAGTTGCAGCACCTAAAGGTACATAATATTGAACATTTTACTACCTATTGGTTTCGCTTAAATGATACCTTTGTGTCTTAATGGCCAGAGAAAGCTATAACTTCCCTGAGTAGGAATTCAACTTCTTTGTCTTCGTATCTAAAATTAGCCACAACCCTTTTCAGGTTATCAGGCAACTTCTTATACCCCCACAAACACCTTCTTTTTGTCTCTTCTGCATCATTTCTGACAGAGTATAGTGAATTGACTAAATTTCT
>WNEG01000011.1:0-2661 GCA_012910725.1 Candidatus Ethanoperedens thermophilum
AAAAAAACAACTCTTGGTTGCTGTACACTTCGTATGCAAAAAAACAACTCTCGATTCTCGATTGCGAGAAGTACTGCACAACTTCGTATGCAAAAAAACAACTCTCGATTCTCGATTGCGAGAAGTACTGCACAACTTCGTTGTACAGAAATAACTCTTGATTACACAAGTACTGCATCCCTGCATACTCCGTGTGTAGAAATTACCAGTAACTGTACAACTTCGTTGTGCAGAAATAACTTTTGATTACGAAGCACTGCACACCTGCATACTCCGTGTGTAGAAATTACCAGTAACTGTACAACTTCGTTGTGCAGAAATTACCAGTAACTCTCGACTACGAAGTAGTCGAGTGCGTTAGTATTCAGGCTTCATACCTTTAAGTATATCGCTTGCTTCTTGTTTTTGGTTTGTTGTTTGTTGTTTTTGCTCTTTTTCCTTGTTGATGGCTTCGATGGCTGCAAGATAGAGTTTATCAAGTTCTTCTGATGATGAGATTGAAAATACTGTCAGCACTTGCGGAAGTTCATTGTTTCGTATGAGTATGCCTTTAAAGACGTGCCCCAGACTGCTTGAGAGTTTTTCGATTTCATTACTTATTTCATTGATATCAAGATATTTCTTATCGCCCTGTATAATTATCATTGCACGCACTGCTTCTTTATATGGTGACATGGAGAAAAGCAACCCATTTGGCGACATGCTCTGTTTGATCACTTCCTTTATAGTCTGCTTTTCATCTCCCTTTGCAAATCCAAAAGTTGCAAGTCTGGCTCCACTTGCAAGCAGTGTGTTAAAGTCCCCAAGGTCTGTCACCATCATCATTTCGCTGTCAAGAGCACGTATAAGAAATAAGAAGCGTTTTGATATCATCTCATTTATGCCATCGTAAGCAGATTTGATATCTTTTCCTGCCTGTTTTAAGAACTGGTTATCCACAATTATGATGCCATCAACAGCAGTCTCTCGCATTTCTTGCAAACAGAAGGCCGCATTTTGTAGATATATAGTCCCCTCCTCCCTAAATGGCAGCACGATAATGGCATATACCGGGAATGTGTGTCGTTCCTTAATTTCTTTTATCAGTAGTGGTGAAAAAGAAGATCCTGTGCCGCCACTTGCTGAAGTGATGATAAAAGCCACATCAAAGTTGCCGCGCTCTTCGATGGCCCGCATTACGAGGTCTTTGTTGTTGATGAAACATTCTTTACCGATGTTTCTGTTTGCCCCCACGCCATGAAGAAAAGGAATATGTATTCTATCTTTTGCCCTGGTAAATCTCAATCCCTTCAAATCGTTTAGTGCAGTGTTGATAGCTATGGTCTGCACATTGCTTACATATTTTTGTTTCGAGTAATACTTTGAGAATCTGCCACCACCGAATGATTCATAGTTCATGGCATCAAGAATTCTATTTCCGCACTGTCCTACTCCAAGTAATAATACATTTAGCATTTACAAATCCTCTCAGAATGAATATTCTTTGTGTCTCTTAATGACAAACCATATTAGCAGAGCTATTATTAAACCTATAGGTGCTAAGTATAGATATTTTTTATAGTTTACTACTTTCTTAGTAACAACAATTGTCTGGGATTTAATCGTTGTTTCACCATCACTATAAACGGTTCTCGGATTAAAAGTATAATTACCAGCTTCATTTGCTCTAATCAGTGCTCGCAGCTCGTGCATTTCTCCTGGTTTAATTTCAAAATAGGTGTTTTCAACTTCACCACTTACAAGTTCTAATCCTGCTGGAATCTTGTTTATCAAGGTTATTGATTTTGCTGGTGCATCGCCTGTATTTTTAATGGTAGTGGTTGTAGTAATCTCTTCACCTTTTAACACCTCTGTTCTGTCGAATTGAATCGTTGTTTCAAGATTTGATACTTTCACCTCTGGTGCAAGAACTGTAATGGATATAGCATCAGATTCTGCCGTGTATTTTTCCTTTGACTCACTATAGTACGTTACTACTGTTTCAGGTATCTCAAACGTGCCAGACCTGACCGACTCTACAGAGTAAGCGTCATCATCGCTCTCCCCGGCAGGCAGCGGGTCTTTAATCTTTAGTTTTAACCCACCTCCAAAAGGTACAAGTGCTGCACTCGGGGACTCGATGATGGCAATATCACTCGCAGAACCATTTCCCACATTCTCCACCCTTACTGTCACCCGCACGATATCGCCAGGTTTTATTGTTGTTTTATCAACCGATTTTGTTATCACAAGCTTTGGAACTGTCACAGGCTTGGTTCCTTCTTCTGCACTGACAAGCTTATAACTCCAGTGCTCTGGAAAGGATATGGTCACTCTGGCACTATCTCTACTAACATCTCTTGTATTAGTTATAGATATCACCGAGCTATCTTTTGTTGGATAGTAAATTGTCTCGTTTTCACGACCATAGACCTCTCGCGGCTCGTAAAAACAACCATCACAGCTAATATTGAGTACTGCCCAACCAAACTGCCATTCAGTCTCAACAAGTGTTACCCTGTAGTAACCATCTTCAAAATATATACTATCTCCAATTTCAAGTGGAAATTCAAAACTTATTCTATCACTTGCAGAAACAACCGGACAGGCACATATCACGGATATGAAAAATAACGTTATTAATATCAAAGGGATGTGTTTGTTCATCTTACTTGCGCAAGG
>WNEG01000011.1:2726-3661 GCA_012910725.1 Candidatus Ethanoperedens thermophilum
GGTGTGTTGGTATCTCTCTCTTTTAACTTCTGCATTGTTTTAATGCCTCCTGATCAACTAATGGACTCGAAAGCCCATTCCTCGACCTGTTAGGGTCAGGGAGGGGTAGTTGACTTGCTTTATCTCATTTTCTACATCACATAAAAACTTATCATTCTTTCGGGTAAAAAATATCTGGGGTGGAGTTGACATAATAATAGTCACGCGACTCGCGCGAGTTTGGAGTGTACACTTTTAGTACCCTGAATGTGAGTGGCAGTTCAATACTATGATGCAGGTAATAATTTTCGTTTGATTTCGATACATTTCTAATCAGTATTTCGGCGTGTTCGGGTCGTATGTTCAAGACCTGGGTATCCTTAAAATTGGAGAACATGCCCTGGATATTTGGCTCAAGGCTGCTTGTGCCAAAGGAGAATATATAAGCTCTGGCAGCAGGAGTCAGCTTATAGTACAGCATGATTGTTGCATCACTACCGTTAAATCTGATACTTGCCTCATTAATATCAATATAGGTGGTTTGTTCTGTTTGAAACAGAGGCATAAGAAAAATCAACACCACAACAAGAATTAAAAACAGGACTATCTTGAAGTTTGATATAGCTGATCACCAGAATCATAGAATGGTATCTCTTTGGGTATAGTCTTTTCTTTCAACTGTATTTTCCTTATCTACCGTTTTCACTGGGTTCGAATTTTGAATGAAGAATGGATGTGGTTATCCGGGGATATTGTAGATTGGCATGTATTTATCTCATTGACCAACCCTTCAAAATACGTTAGCATCTCTTCTGATCGCTTGCGGCTTTTAGATTCACAGTATATCCTGATGATCGGCTCAGTACCACTTGATCGGATCAGTGTCCATCCGTCATTATACCATACCTTTAAACCATCAGTAGTGTCCACCTTTTCACCTTTCAGTTGGTAAGCTA
>WNEG01000011.1:3904-8990 GCA_012910725.1 Candidatus Ethanoperedens thermophilum
GGTGCGAAGTGAAGAGCTCACCGGTGTTACAACCGTTCCTTTGTTGCTCCTTAGTATATGGTCTGTCACCATAGCAAGCAGCACCTCCTCATCCACAAAACTCCCGTTTTCATCAACCAGAGCTATGCGGTCGGCATCACCATCGTGTGCAATTCCAATGTCTGCCTTAGTTGCTTTGACAAGTGCGATCAACTCATAAAGTGCATCCTCTGTTGGTTCAGGATTTCGGGATGGAAACGTGCCATCAAGCTGTGCATTCAAACTGATTACTTCACAGCCAAGCCGCTGCAGTAAAAATGGAGTAACAACACTTCCTGCACCACAACCGGTATCAACAACTACTTTTAACTTAGCTCTTCTAATACGCTCAGCATCAACAGCATCGATAATTCCATGCATATACCTTTCTGCAACTGAAGTATCGTATCGAAGATCTCCTGTCATGCTCCAATCAGCAAAGTAAAACTCTTTCCCGTAATATATCTCTTCTATCTTCGCCTCGTCTTCTCGTGAAAACTCGGTGCCATCTCTTGCAATCAATTTTAAACCATTGTATTCACGTGGATTATGAGATGCTGTAATCATAATGCCAGCATCAGCATGATCCCTCACATAATATTGTAGTGCAGGGATGGGAACAATTCCAACATCAACCACACTACATCCAGCAGAAAGCACGCCAGATACTGCTGCATTTTTTAACATACTGCCAGAAATGCGGGTGTCTCTGGCAACAGCAACCACACCCGAAGCATCATCGTGCCAGTTTCTTGTAATTTCTGCTCGCGTTGTGTGCGGTCTGGCAGCAGCAACCACACCCGAAGCATCATCGTGCTGGTTGTGGAGATATGTGCCGAGACTTGATCCCAACTTCAGAGATGTATCAGCAGTCATGGTTTTATTAGCAATACCGCGAACTCCGTTAGTACCAAACAACTTCTTGTCTATCATCAAAAAACTGTCATGTGGTAACGGTACAAAAATCTTCTTATCATTTCAGTGCCGTAAGGTTTAAATCCAAAAAAAATCATTATGCTTTATCTTTAAAGCAACATGTCCGGATAGTGTAGTGGCCAATCATGGGGCCCTGTCGAGGCCTCGACCCGGGTTCAAATCCCGGCCCGGACGTACATTTTTCATTTTTCCAGTTATTAATAACTAATCCAATTGCGTGTTTATTATGAAATTTAACCCAGAAGATTTTAAAAAAACGAAACATGTTGATTTTGATGTGCTGTGGGATAAAGGAAGAGAAGTATTAACCAATCTCAACACGAACAGAAAGTATCCCCGCAGGAGCATCTCTTCTGGGAAGTTGCATCCTGTTTTTGATACTATTTATCGTTTGAGGGAATCATATCTTCGGCTTGGTTTTGATGAGGTGTTAAACCCGTTAATCGTGGATGAAAAGGATGTTCACAAGCAGTTTGGCTATGAATCTCTTGCCGTACTTGATCGATGTTTTTATCTTGCCGGCATGCCGCGTCCTGATATTGGCATTTCAGACGAGCGAGTATTAAAAATTAAACAACTTCTTGATATTGATGACAAACGCGTTGAGGAGATTCGCCAGATTCTTCATAGCTATAAAAAAGGTGAGGTCGAAGGGGATGATCTTGTGTCGGTGATTAGCCATCGGTTGGGCGTTTCAGATTCGGCTGTTGGCACGATGATTGAATGCGTGTTTCCGGAATTTAAAGAATTAAAGCCGGAACCTACGCGAAGGACACTTCGGAGCCACATGACCTCGGCATGGTTTATCACTCTTAGAGAGCTGTGGGAATACACGAACTTGCCAGTTCACTTGTTTTCTGTTGACCGCTGTTTTAGACGCGAGCAACAGGAAGATGCTACACGGCTTATGACGTATCATTCAGCATCCTGTGTGATGATGGACGAAGATGTTAGTGTGGACGATGGCATGGCGGTTGCTGAAGGCATACTCTCACAATTCGGTTTTGAGGACTTTAAATTCGTTCCTGATGAAAAAAGAAGCAAATACTATATTCCTGATACTCAAATCGAGGTCTTTGCTTATCATCCCAAACTTATCGGCTCAAACACCAAGTACTCGGACGGCTGGGTTGAGATTGCCACTTTTGGCATTTATTCACCAACAGCTCTTGCAGAATACAGCATACCCTATCCTGTGATGAATCTCGGTCTTGGAGTTGAACGTCTTGCCATGATACTCTATGATGCAACTGATGTGAGAGCGCTTTCATATCCTCAATTTTTGCAATATCAGCCCGGATGGCACATAAGCGACCACAAGCTTGCAAAAATGATACGCATCCGAAGTGAACCAAAAACCAGAGCCGGGCTTCTGATACAGAATGCAATTATCCGCGTCTGTGAAACGCATAAAAACGAGCCAAGCCCGTGTGAATTTACTGCATGGAAAGGAGAATTGTTTAATAGAAACATCACTGTGAACGTCATTGAACCAGAAGAGAAAACAAAGCTCTGCGGGCCTGCGGCAATGAATACGATAGTAGTTAACGATGGAAACATCCTTGGAGTATCCTCCAGCAAAAACATAGAAGCTATTGAAAAGGGAGTTCATACAAATCTCAGCTACATCGATGCATTTGCTGCAAAAGCCGCGAGTGAGATAGAAAACGAACTATGCAGCGGCAAAGATGAAACTGCGTATCGGGTGCGCATCATAAAAACGCCAGCAGAAATAAACCTTGAAATACAGCCAGCAGCACAACGCTATATTACCAACCACAATAAAAAAATCGACATACGCGGACCAGTATTCACTACCGTGCAGATGAAAATTGATTAATTGATAAACTGAAATGGTAAAACTGTATTATGCACATCATCTTTGTAACAGGAAATAAACACAAAGTAGAAGAAGCACAACACATCCTTGAAAAGAAAAACATAACTTTCACGCAAATTAACTGCGGATACCCGGAAATACAAGCAGACAAACTGGAAGAAATAGCAGCATACGGCGCCAAATGGGCAGCAGGATACGTAAAGCAGCCAGTAATAGTAGATGATTCAGGAATTTTCATCGAAGCACTTAACGGTTTTCCAGGACCTTACTCGGCATACGTACAGCACACACTCGGAAACAAACGCATACTAAAACTGATGGAAAACGAAAAAAACAGGTGTGCAATCGTAAAATCAGTAATATGCTACTGCAAACCAGATGAAGAGCCAACAACCTTTGCAGGATTGATTAAAGGAAGCATCACACACAGCGAGCGCGGAACATACGGTTTTGGCTTTGATCCAATCTTCAAAATAAACAGCAAAACACTTGCGGAAATGACAATAGGAGAGAAAAATACCATTTCACACCGCGCAAAAGCACTGCNNGCTCTCAGGTTTGAATACGAAAGATATCCAAAACGTTTCAACTGCAACACCACGTAATGTGGCATCCCATGCAAGAAACAAAAGTTAAATACCAAAACACATAATGTGTACTGTACGTACTGTACGTATGGTGATGTAAGCTAATTAAAGCTATTTAGCTTTAAATGTGGAAAAAAGGTGAGCAGTGATGGCAATATTTACTAAAAATGAAAAGAAAATTCTCGAAAAATTCAAGAACGGTTCTATAGTATCTGATCAAGATGAAGCTGTTTTAGATAGATATGCGAGTATTGGTTTTGTTCAATTTGGGTTTGACTGGGATAAAATGGTGGAAACAGCCAAAATAACTGAATCATGCATTATACATCTGGATAGGTAGTTAATTATTTATTACCAATACTTTTCAGCTATATTTTCTGTTAAGAGCGGAGTACTGAGAGGTACGATTTGTAACTGATCTTAGTGAATAGTATTACAAAATGTAAGGAATATATAATGGGTACGGACGCAGTGATATATTGGGGTTGGATACCAATATTAACTAAAAAAGTTCACTTTGAATACGGCATTAGCAAAATGCCAAGAGAAGACTGGGAAATTGTATCCAACAAAGACAAAGAAAAAATTTGTCAAATATTAGGAACTGCTGAAGATGAATGCTATTGTTATTGGGATTGCGAAGATGAAAACAATGAAAAATTTAAAATTATTGTATGTATTCAAAACTATAAAATAAACAATTTTTTTGCGTATGATAAAACGGGCGCTATAAAGGCTCATGCAAAATGCACAATTCATGATGATGGACTTGTTAAAATAGAATTAGATCATAAAACTGTGTCTATTGGGGAAAAAATACAACCAAAAGTAGCTAAACGGGTTTATATATCAATTCGGGACGTTTACCATTTTCACACACATCATACAAAGTATGAAGATATATTATTAAAACCAGTACCCGCTGCTAACAAATACGAGGCTGTTGAGAGATTGGTAACCCAATTCGACGAGAAAATCATACATTATCATAAAGTAATAAAACCAGATATAGAGACTTACAGAGACTTTAAGCAAGCAATAGAAATAACAAACAAAGCTAAAGGAGAAATGATTTATGCAATATCATTTACAAGACTATTTAAAGAATATATAAACGGTTTCGAATTATACATTTCTGTTTTTTCAAATAGTTTCCAGTCTATTACTACTCTAACAGAAACAATGAAATCAATTTACACAAATAATCTATCGGAATACACACATGACATGACACGAGCACTTAGTGTACTGACTCTTGCTATTGTAGTCTTGACCGCGCCTATTGCTACTGATGCTGCGTATGGGGTACTCAACCACATACTCCTTCGTTTTGATTTACGGCTTGATCTCGTTAGTGAAATTATTATATTATTTATTAACATATTAATCGTTATTGTGACATGTATCATAATGAGAGCTTGGATACGTGAAGAAATAAAACAGCTATCTGATAGAATTCACTCAAATAATAGCAGTTAATCTGCAATGCCAACACACCACAGTGGTCTATACTTATATTATTTCTCAACATACACTAAATGACACACCAGCTCAAAGTGATCGGCAGTATTTTTCACCCCACCAATCAAATTGCGACGGCACGCCCCGCTGCAGAGCAACGGAGTATAGTAACCAAATTATGTAGTGGCCAAGGTACGAGTAACTGCACACAACGCGAGTAGAAATAATTCTTGATTACGCAAGC
>WNEG01000011.1:9234-12007 GCA_012910725.1 Candidatus Ethanoperedens thermophilum
ATCAAGTTGCGAAGCAATCAAGATTATATGCCCTCAATTCGACTATGCCACAAAGATGCAAACTGTTTTATTATTTTAACTATTTGTTATAAAAAACCGCTTAGTTTAAGAAGAGTGTACTTTTTTAGTAGAGTGATGAACGGTTATGACCAGTTATTAAAAGAAGTTATTGATGCTGATATATGTGTTTCGTGTGGGAACTGTGCAGCAGTATGCCCTCTGCAATACATTTCTATCGTAGATAACAAGCCAGTGCAGGATACACAAAAGAGAAGTGGGATTGAATCAAGAAGCGGCCTTGCATGCAATGATTGCAATATTTGTGTAATGTCCTGCCCACGCATAGAACCATCCTACTTCTGGCAAAAAAAAGAGCTTGCGGGAACGAAGTACGATGGTGAACTAAAAGCAGCACGTACTACTTACCAGCCGATAAAAGACGTGTGCCAGGATGGTGGAGTAGTAACAACAATATTCAAATATCTACTTGATGATAATCTTGTGGACGGGGTAGTAGTCTCCCAATACGATGAAAACTGTACCCCTGTGCCGGTGGTGGCAGCAACAGAAGAAGAACTCCTAAGTGCTGCAGGGTCACGTTACACAGTATCTTCAATTTATTCACCACTCGCAGACATCAAAAAATTGAAAGATAGAGGTTATGAAAGACTTGCAATTGTAGGCACTCCCTGCCAGATATATGCACTACGCAAAACGCAGGCAATGTATAACAGACGTAATATGCTAATACCACATAATATCATCACCTTTGCAGTAGGACTATTCTGTAAAGGACAGTTCGATGATCAAATACTACAGAGTATAGGCATAGATAAAGCAGGTGTTGCAGGCTTCGATGTTAAAAAAGAGGGGATGACAATCTCCTTTAAAGATGGTAGAAAGAAGATCATTACTCATGAAGACCTTAATAAATACATCAGGGCTGGATGCAGTGTATGCCCTGATTTTACTTCTGTCTATGCAGACATCTCAGTTGGCAGCGAAGGCTCACCTCCTGGATGGTCAACAGTTATTGCACGCACACAAAAAGGCAGGCAGTTATATCAGAAACTTCTGGATAAAGAATTGATAGAGAGTATGGAGGTGGATGAAAGGGGGCATGAATCAATAGAGCAGACGTCTCGTCAGAAAAAAGAAAGATCGAAGGCTAATATAGAGGAGAGGGAGGGAGAAACATCAAAGGTTTTACCATGAACCTGTTTTTGGAACAAACTACAATATAATATGGGATGTTGTTGTTAACCATATACCGTCATTACTTGAAAAAATAAAAGAGATTATTAAGCCTAAAGAATGAATTGAAAAGGGGTTCGGAACTCTCACAATCCTTTGGGTTTCGGGACGCGTTTGAGATAAGAATGTTTAAAAAGAAAATATAATTTATGTACGGAGGTAAAAAAATATGGCAGAAGAAATATCATTAGAAGAATATAAAAAAGCATACCGGGAACTGATGACAGAGGAGGAAAAAAAGGGTTTTCTAATTCATCTGGTAGTGTATATATTGGTTAATGCTGTGTTGATAGCTATTAATTTCATATATTCTCCAGATGCCATCTGGTTCTTTTATCCTCTTTTAGGTTGGGGAACTGGAATAACAGCACACTACCTGAATGCTGTCCACTGGATGGAGAGGGACCTTAAAAAGAAAGAAACGAAAGCAGAGTATAGAGTAAGAGAATCTATAAGGAAATAATGCATCTCTTCGCCAACTACGCCACTTCGTTCGCTGCATATAACAGTGGATAAAAGGGAAATAATTCACGTATCGGCGAACTTCTTTTATCCGCGATACGTTAAGTGAATTTCCTCCCCGGTCTGAATCAAATGCTTTATTCGGATATTCTTAACCGAGCACGCATGGATGCTGCTTATATTTCAAAAGGCAGGATAATGGTTTACTTGCGTAACTTCTCTGCCATACGTACAGCATCAACCGTTGCTGCCACATCATGCGTTCTGATGATATTAGCTCCCGTGCATACAGCAATCGCAGTTGCAGCAATGCTTCCATATAGTCGCTCTCCTGGTGGTTTTCCAAGCACGTCACCTATGAAAGATTTCCTTGAAAGTGCAGCAAGCAAAGGCTTTTGAAAAACAGTGAAGCGTTTAAAATTCTTGATAATTTCAAGATCATGTTCGGTGGTTCGCATCTTACACCAGCGTCCGATCGCTGGATCAAGGATGATGCGCTCGCTTCCGACTCCATCCTCTTCTGCATTCTTGATAATCCGTGAGAATGCATCAAGAGTGTCAGACAGTCCGACCACGTCTCCTGGCTTGTTTCTGCTCGCCATCAGCATGACCGGGCAATCATATTCTGCTGCAACCCGACTCATGTTCTTGTCCCCGGTAAAGCCACTCACATCGTTGATCAGGTCCGCACCAAGATCGAGTGCATCTCTTGCAATCTGTGAGTGCATGGTATCAATGGATACTGGAATCCCTGTCACTTCTCGTATTTTTTCAATTGCCGGGATGACTCGATGATGCTCGCTTGATATGGTAATTTTCGGAGCAGGCGGCCATGTGGACCTGCCTCCGATATCTATTATTTCAGCACCATCCTGTATCATCTGTTGAACCGTTTGAATAAGAAGATCGGGTTTAACAACCGATTGTTTGTAAAAGGATTCTATACTGAGATTGATTACACCAACTATCCTGACAGGATGTTTATCTCCAATATTCAAGCCAGAAATGGTTACGTCAGTCATCGCTACACACAACGTGAGTAGAAATAAGGAAGTTT
>WNEG01000114.1:0-3738 GCA_012910725.1 Candidatus Ethanoperedens thermophilum
TTATAGCACGAGGAAAAGAGCGAAAATGGGCTGATGAGATCATACGAAGCCATCTGGTGATGTAGCATGGAATTATCAAGAGTATCAAGAGTTTCAAGAGTTTCAAGAGTTCCCGGTTGTTTTCTGTACAACGAAGTTGTGCAGGTGATCTAGCATGGAATTAGCAGTAGTTGGACAGAGTGAATTCACTCTCGGATTTAGACTTGCAGGAGTTAAAAAAGTGTATGATATAACAGATGATAATTTAATTGAGATAGTGCAGAACACTATGCATAATCCAGAAGTTGGAATCATTGTAATGCATAATGATGACCTTCTCAGGCTTCCAGCACAACTCATGGCGGAACTTAATGAATCAGTTGAGCCAACTGTAGTTGCAATTGGCGGAAAAGGTGAAAGTAACTTAAGAGAAAAAATAAAACAATCAGTAGGTGTTGATCTGTGGAAATAAAAGGTGAAATTTATCGAATCTCAGGGCCTGTCGTCACTGCCCTTAACATTAATGCTCGCATGTATGATGTGGTCAAAGTGGGAGATGAAGGTCTGATGGGCGAAGTGATAGGTATCGAAAGAGAAAAAACCATTATACAGGTGTACGAGGACACTTCGGGTGTTAAACCCGGTGAACCAGTTATTGATACTGGCATGCCATTATCAGTAGAACTTGGACCTGGTCTTCTCGAGAGCATATATGATGGTATCCAGCGACCGCTTCCCGTACTAAAAGAGAAAATGGGGGATTTTATTCAGCGTGGAGTAAGCGCAAGCGGTCTTAACCATAACAAACGATGGGAATTCAAGCCAGTTGTAAAGAGGGATGACAAACTCAAAGGCGGTGAAATCATTGGAACTGTGCAGGAAACAGGGAATATTGAACATCGGATACTTCTTCCACCAAATGTGTCAGGCGTGGTTGATATGATTAATGAGGGCACATTTACTGTTGATGATGTGATCGGCAGGCTATCTGATGGCACAGAGCTCAAACTCATGCACTACTGGCCTGTGCGGCATCCAAGACCGGTAAAAAATAAACTGCGTCCAACAATCCCACTCATTACCGGACAGCGAATCTTTGACGGATTATTTCCACTTGCAAAAGGTGGAACAGCAGCTATCCCGGGACCATTCGGCAGTGGTAAAACCGTAATGCAGCAGCAGCTTGCAAAATGGAGTGATGCTGAAATAGTGGTGTACATCGGATGCGGTGAGCGCGGCAATGAGATGGCTGACGTATTGAATGAGTTTCCAAAGCTGGAGGATCCAAAAACTGGCAGACCTCTGATGGAGAGAACTGTTCTTATAGCTAATACTTCCAATATGCCTGTTGCAGCAAGAGAAGCATCAGTGTACACTGGAATTACCATAGCAGAATACTATCGTGACATGGGATATGATGTGTCACTCATGGCAGATTCAACCTCCAGATGGGCTGAAGCAATGAGAGAGATCTCATCACGACTTGAGGAAATGCCTGGTGAAGAGGGCTACCCGGCATACCTTGCAGCAAAACTTGCAGAGTTCTATGAGCGTGCTGGAAGAGCTAAAACCATGTGTGGAGATGAAGGATCTGTCACTGTTATCGGTGCAGTATCGCCACCTGGCGGGGACTTCTCAGAGCCAGTTACACAGAACACATTGCGCATTGTGAAGGTATTCTGGGCATTAGACGCAAAACTTGCACAGCGTCGGCACTTCCCGGCTATAAACTGGCTTACAAGCTACTCCCTTTATGGCAGGACCCTTGATGAATGGTACAATGAAAATATATCAACCGAATGGACAAAACTTCGGTCTGAGACAATGAGTTTGATGCAAAGAGAAGCAGAACTCCAGGATATTGTGCAGCTTGTAGGTTCGGATGCTCTGCCCGATGATCAGCAGCTAACACTTGAAATTGCTCGCATGGTGCGAGAGTATTTCCTGCAGCAGAATGCATACCATGATGTTGACAGCTACTGTCCGATGATTAACCAGTATAAAATGCTAAAAGCGATCCTCACATGGGGCGAAAAAGCGATATTATCTCTTGAATCGGGTGTATTGGTGGCAGATATCATTGCGCTTGAATCAAAAGATATGCTTGCAAAGGTTAGATTTGAAAAGGATATCGACGCAGTTCTTGATACTGTGATGAAGAAAGCAGATGAAGAGTTCGCAGCTCAAAAGCGCAGAGGTGAATAAAATGGCAAAAGAGTATAAAACCATTAGTGAAATTGCAGGACCACTTATATTTGTTGAAAAAACAGAACCTGTTGGTTACAGCGAGCTTGTAAATGTTACGCTTGCTGACGGTTCTGTTAAACGAGGACAGGTGCTTGACACCTCAAAGGACATTGTTGTGGTACAGGTATTTGAAGGTACCGGGGGATTAAACAGGGACTCAGGTGTGCGATTTACAGGAGAGACTATCAAACTTCCAGTATCATCTGAACTACTCGGGCGTATCCTTTCTGGATCTGGAGAGCCACTCGATGGCGGCCCAAGAATCGTGCCTGAAGATCGGTGGGAGATTACAGGAGCAGCCATCAACCCATACTCAAGAAAACCTCCAGAAGAGTTTATTCAAACAGGCATCTCAACGATTGATGGAATGAACACTCTTGTTCGCGGACAGAAGCTTCCCATATTTTCTGGTTCAGGTCTACCGCACAATGATATAGCTCTTCAGATTGCACGCCAGGCAAAGGTGCTTGGTGCAGAAGAAGAGTTTGCAGTCGTGTTTGCAGCTATGGGCATCACCAGTGAAGAGGCACAGCACTTTATGTACGACTTCGAGCGAACAGGCGCACTTGAGCGTGCAGTAATATTTACAAACCTTGCTGATGACCCGGCAGTAGAACGGCTAATCACCCCAAGACTGGCACTTACTGCAGCAGAATATCTTGCTTATGAGCATAACATGCATGTGCTTGTCATCCTAACAGACATCACCAACTATTGTGAAGCCCTGCGGCAGATGGGCGCGGCAAGAGAAGAGGTGCCTGGACGGCGAGGCTATCCAGGTTATATGTACACAGATCTCGCATCACTCTATGAGCGTGCTGGTGTGATAAAAGGACGAAAAGGTTCTGTTACCCAGTTCCCTATTCTCTCGATGCCTGGTGATGACATTACTCACCCGATACCAGACCTCAGTGGATACATCACCGAGGGGCAGATTGTTATTTCAAGAGAACTCCACATGAAAGGTATTTATCCGCCGATCAATGTACTGCCATCTCTCTCACGCCTGATGAACTCTGGCATAGGGCCGGGAAGAACAAGGGAAGACCATAAATCAGTCTCTGACCAGTTGTATGCAGGCTATGCAGAAGGTTTAGACCTTCGTGGTCTTGTAGCAATCGTTGGCAAGGAAGCACTTTCTGAACGAGATCGGAAATTCCTTGAGTTTGCAGATTTGTTCGAGGATCGATTTGTGCGACAGGGCATGGAGGAAGATAGGGATATCGAAACAACTCTTGATCTTGGCTGGGAACTGCTTGCAACGCTTTCCGAGGCACAACTTACACGCATCGACAACAAGTATATTGAGAAATATCATCCTGCACACAGGAACAAGAACAAAAAAACAGTAGAAGCTCCCACACATAAAGGATAGAACGGAAAAATGGGTAAATCAAAATACTCTCTTGATTGCGCAAGCACTGCATACAACGCAAGCAGAAAATAGCAAGTAGCCTTTAACTCTTGATTACGAAGTAATCAAGTGCACAGCAATCAAGAGTTGAATAAATA
>WNEG01000114.1:4008-8216 GCA_012910725.1 Candidatus Ethanoperedens thermophilum
AGCAATCAAGAGTTGAATAAATATGGCAATAAAAGATACGATTAACCCCTGTAAAGCTTTGCAGAGGTAACTCTCGATTGCGAAGCAATCGAGTGCGTAAGCAATCAAGAGTTGAATAAATATGGCAATAAAAGATACGATCAAACCAACTCGTTCAGAACTTATAGGACTTAAAAAAAAGATCAAGCTATCAGAGAGTGGACACAAGCTTCTTAAAATGAAGCGTGACGGGCTCATCATAGAACTATTTGACATTCTTAATAAAGCTAAGAATGTGAGAAGTGAAGTCGAGAAAGATTATGAAATTGCTCAACAAAACCTGAACATTGCAAAGGCAATCGAGGGTGTGGTGGCTGTAAAATCCACCGCTTTTGCTCTCAAGGATACACCAGTGATAACGCTTGAAAGCAAGAATGTGATGGGTGTGGTGGTTCCAAGAATCAAATCGACAAGTGTTAAAAAGAACATCATCGAGCGCGGCTACGGCATCATTGGAACAAGTTCGCGCATTGATGAGGCTGCTGACGCCTATGAGAATCTTGTTGAAAAAATCATCATTGCAGCAGAGATTGAAACCACGATGAAAAAGCTTCTTGACGATATTGAAAAAACAAAACGTCGTGTCAATGCTCTCGAGTTTAAAGTCATTCCAGAATTATCTGAAGCCAGGAATTTCATCATGTTGCGGCTTGAGGAAATGGAGAGGGAAGAGACTTTCAGATTAAAGAGGATTAAATCATAGATGTCCACGTCTGATCGCTTTTTTAATTTTTTGATACGTCAGTATGAAGATCCGGAATCACGTATTTTCATTATGACATGGTGGTGGCGAATCTCGCTTGCCATGCTGGTACTTGGCTGTTTTATCATTTGTTATATGTTATTTAAATAAACCCTTCTCCATAAATATACTGAATCTTGTGATTATAATTTTCGGAGTAACTATACTTAGCTAAACAAATGCTACAGGCTTATCTCTATCTGGTATATTTTCTCAGGGTTCTCTTTATGCACTTTGTAAAATGGTTCTGTGCCATACACTTCAATCAATTTTTTTGTTTTTTTAGGCACTGTTTTTGGTCCAAGCACTGCCCCCGGACGCTTTGGATCATCGATATAGTCGGTTTCCATTACAAAACGTGCGCTTGTTTGCAATGCCTCCTCTACAGCATGTTTTGATGAGATAATCCCGGGAAATAGTCCAGTATTTTCAAATTCTTTTATCATCGGTGGTGCATAGTGTTTTACCACTCGTTGTGGAGACATTCCTGTTTTTTTTACTATATCCCGTAACTCGTGTAACATTTCAATGGTTGTATCTTCTGTGTGAAGCTGTACTGCACAATCAATATCTCTTGATAGGATCATTGCATGCTCTATTATGTGATTGGATGCATCCCATATTTCTTTTGATACAGGATAGTGAGGTCTTCCTGATTTTAAGCCAACTGCAAGTTGTTTTTCTACATATTTGCCTGCGCAATCAAGCCCCCCTTTCATCAGATCTACCACTTCTTCAAGTGGTCGGTGTTCAATCAATTTAGATATTTCGGCTGGGTGAACTCCGAGTACTACAAAAACACCAACTCCTTTTTCTCTAACCGCTTTTGCTATTGCAAGCGTTTCGTCAAACACTTTTTTGTAGTCTTCAGCCTGTATGATGTTAATCCCGATTGTCCATGATGGTTTTGATACAAGGACAATATGCGTCCCACCACTGTTTATAAAATCCTGCACCGCATCTAAAAAACGACCTCGTCGGTCAAGATGTATATGATTATCAAGTATCGGGATACTCTGCATTACAGAAGGCCAAGACCATCGAGCTCATCCATAATCTTAATAACAGCATTTTCAGCATCAATAGGTTTTTTGCCACCTGTTACTACGAGCTTTCCACTACCAAATATCAGCATTACTACCTTGGGTTCTGAAAGTCGGTATACAAGACCTGGGAACTGCTCTGGCTCGTATTCGATGTTTTCCAGACCAAGTCCAATGGCGATGGCATTGAGGTTAAGCACGGTACCAATAGCAGCAGATGCTACGATATTTTGAACGGTGACCTCTGGCTCATCAGGTATTTCAACATTGGTTTTGCGTATTCGATCAAAAACCTGTCCAAGACCTTTGTGTACCTCAGGTATACTTTTTGCACCAGTGCACACGATTTTACCACTTCCAAACACGAGAGCAGCAGTCTTTGGATTGGTTGTTCGGTATACTACTCCGGGGAATCGTGCTTTATTGTACTCAGCATTTTCAAGAACTTTAATAACTTCCTGTAAATCAAGAGTGGTTTCAACAGAGCTGGAAGCTACAACATTTTCGATTTTAATCGATTTTATGGCTTCTTCGACTTTAGACATAATAATTTTACCTATTAAGTACTGTTATTATTTAAAGCTTTATAAATCCTTTTAACTTGACTCGACTTTGTTAAGGGGCTATCTGGGGGGGCGCGATACGTCTCGTATTCGAGCTGTGCTCTAGTGAGTGCCTGCTCGTGCGAGATCGTTCCAGCATGGATAAGCAGCTCACGACCACTCAATTTCAGAAAATCATCAAGTTTGGTGATCCAGTCACCCATATACATGGGCTTTTCGTTCCAACGCCTGGATTTCAGCAAATTCCAGATATGCCATGACAATTCGGTTGAGCATATCGAGCTCTTCGGAGTTCAGGTAGTTCTTGGCGATGCTCGGCTTCGCTTTTGCTGATTGTGTTGCCGGTCCAATTGGTGAGACCCATGTTTTCTTTTGCCGAGTCTGCGCGTTGGTATATAATCTCTGCTGCAGTCTGACCGTGAGCAGCCCAGTGCATTTTATTCTGCACTGTTGCGAAAAAGAGCTGGGATGCCTCGGCTCACGGATCGTAGTCGATGCTGGTGGCGTAGATGTCCAGTACTTTGCGCCAGAAGACTTTTTCCGAGGAGCGCATGTCCCGGATGCGTGCCAGCAACTCTCCAAAGTAGTTGCCACCGCCCGCCTGCTTGAGCCCGTCGTCGTCCAGCACAAAGCCTTGACTATGAACTCACTCAGCCGCTGGGTAGCCCAGATGCGGAATTGCGTGCCCCGGTGTGATTTTACACGGTAGCCAACAGAGATTACGACATCGAGGTTGTAGTGCTGCGTGTCATAGCTTTTCCCATCATCAGCAGTTATCCGGAATTTCCGGACAACTGATTCCGGCACCAGTTCACCCTCCGCGAAAATGTTCTGGATGTGCTCGTTGATCGTGCGCACATTCTTCTGGAATAATTCTGCCATCCGTTTCTGGGTGAGCCAGACGGTTTCATCTTGCAAACGAACTTCCAGCCGTGTCTGCCCGTCTTCCGTCTGGTAGAGGAGGATCTCGGCGGGTTCGGGTTGGGCTGGGAGGTCAGGGGTCATGAAACTGCCGCCTCCTTTGCTTTTTCCTTGAATGCCCGGTCTTGGACGTTGCCCCTATATTGTCGGGCGTCGGGCGGTCTGTCAGGACGGAGATTGCGCCCCAACCTTGCCACGCCCGAATGAATGTCGGAGGCATCAGTGGGCGATTGATTGGTATCATAACAACTTGCTGAACTCCTCAACACTTATTCCAGCATCTCTCACCAGCTTTCTTAATAGTCCTTTACCAAGAACCTTATGTTTGGGAATCGTTAGTGGCTTCTTACTTTTGTCAGACTCGTGTCACATACGAATATGACTTCCTTTTTGCCTTACTATCACATAACCTAGCTTTTCAAAGCATTTAACTGCTTTTTCTCCAGAAATAATAGGCAGTTTGCTCATATCTCCGCTGACACAACGTGGTAACTGAATTCCTGGATTGCATCAAGATGTTCCACAATCTCCTCCTTCTGCTCCTCAAGACACAGTTCAATCACTTCGTGTATGTTTTTTAACGCTTCGTCTATTGTTTTTCCCTGTGTATAACATCCCTGAAGAATGGGGCATTCTACCACAAAGAAACCATCCTCGTCCTTCTCCATAAGAACGGGTAGATGAATTTTTTTAGTCCCTATCATTTTCAATCACCGTTTTTAATGTTTCCTTTCCTCTTTGACATCCTTGTGATTGTTGGTCATTAATTAAGCCTACTTTTAATTACGTTTAGTTCCAACGTCTGTCTTTCCGTCACCGATACATCCTGCAATGAATAGAACGCTCATAATTAAAATGCAGGCTAGCAATAATTTCTTCATGAACCGTCCTTCGACAGAG
>WNEG01000114.1:8501-9881 GCA_012910725.1 Candidatus Ethanoperedens thermophilum
CGCACCGATACCTGTCGGGATCGCAACCATCTCAGCAGCGATCACAACCCGCCCCTTCCGGAAACCAGACCACATCAATTTGTGTCGCCGGGAAGAAACGCTCAGGATGATCGTTGAAAAAGAGCAAGCCTACGTTTTTCGGCAAAGCCGCTTCCGCGGGACCGCCCATCACGATCAGCCAGTCGAACTCTTCCGGTTCAGGCAGTGGAACGTTGTTGTAGAGTTGTGTGTCCGATATCTGATGCCCTTTTGCAAGCGCCCAGTCCTTGATGTTCCCCAATCCCTCGAACGGGACGTGCTGCAGGTAATGGATTCTCAAGTGCTTGATCCTCCTCCGTAAGAGTTTTTCGCTGTCAGTTCTCGCAACAAGCCGCAAATCCGGTCAAAAGTCGTCTCGTTGACGCGTCCGAATGTTTTTACTACAATTGACTGAGCAAGTGTGTAAATCTTATCAACGCGGATGCGGCTTGGTCTCCTGAGGCTTCCAAGTGTCAGGTCATCAGAAGTAATCACAAATCCATAGTTGGCTGGTTTTAGATTCGATGTCATCGCCACAACCACGATATCGTCGGTTTCCCGGTTGTATTTGTCATTGGAAATTATGATCACTGGACGGCGTCGGTACGATGACAGATCTGTAAATGGGATCGGAATCAGGACAATGTCCTGCTGATCAGACATCGTTCCATTCCTCGCAATCGATCGGGTTATCCCAGAATTCAAGTGTGCTTTCGGATGCCTTTGTCAGATCACTGAAGTCGTCCGGGGACTCCCGCACAACGAAAAGAACAACCCGGGTCCCCTTCGGGAGGGGGGTTTTCAGCTCCAACATGCCGCCGTCCGAAACTTCCATCTCATATTTGAGTGCGGTCTGATGCATGAGTAGATTATTTGTGGTTCTAGTATATTATAGTGTGGCTTTTGGTATTTGCGCAATCTGTTGCGGTAATACTTGCCATCCGGCGACTGCAATTTCAGTTGTAACCGGATTTGGGACAACTCAATCTGTTTGGATGCCGGGTCTTCGACGTTACCAGCGTCCCGGGTGTCGGACTGTCTGTCAGGACGGAGGGTTACGTCAGAGACCTCGGATTCCGCTATCGCTCAAATTTGGAATGCAGCAGGCTGAAATCAAAAAGAGAAAATCTTAGACTTATTGACGCAATTGAATACTTATCAGATATACCTCGAAGTAGTAATAGCTAATTTATTTCGTGATTTGTTTTACTTTTTCAATATTCAATATTACATTATTGCGAAGTAAAGAGTATTCACCGACTGTATAAATTTTAAGAGCTTCTTCAAAAGCATAGTTTGCTAGATTAAGATTCTCTTCTTTATCCCTTACATCAGCAAGATTATAGTGTATTGATAAACTCT
>WNEG01000044.1 GCA_012910725.1 Candidatus Ethanoperedens thermophilum
ATAACTTTTGCCATTGTTTCAAGTCTGCACACTTCGTGTACAGAGATAAACTCTGCCATCGTTTCTAAGTTCGAAGACTCGGGTTTTCCGACACCAAAAGTTGAAGAACATTAAAAATAATAGTAAGAATTATGCTTGTTGGTGCTGATTTTTTCAGTGAGCTTGACCGTTTTGATTTTATGGTGCGAAAGCGGGTGTCTACAGCTTATGCCGGCACTCGCAGGTCTACGCTTCACGGGCGTGGACTTGTAACGGTTGGGTACAGGGAGTACACCAATGGTGATGATTTTAAGACTATTGACTGGAAGTTGTATGGTCGGACAGAGAAGCTGTATGTGAGGCAGTTTGAGGAGGAGAAAAGTCTAACCGCGCATATTCTTCTTGATACGAGCAAGAGTATGGATTTTGGCAGTCCGCGAAAGTTTGATTATGCTGCGAAACTTGCGCTTGGTATTGCATATCTTGTTACCAGGCAGAATGAGAAGTTTGCCATTTCAGGTTTTCAGGAAAATGTTGAAATTGCCAGTCCAAAGCGGGGCAGGCACCACCTGTCAGGTGTGGTGCGTTTGCTTGAAGGTGTTAAGCCAGGTGGAAGTACTGCGTTTGATCGGTGCATGGAGCAGTACCAGGGTATGATTCGCTCAAGGTCGCTCGTGGTGATTATTTCTGATTTCCTAACAGACATTGAATCGATTACTTCAGGTATTTATCGATATGGAAAGAATGAGTTGTTGATTCTACGGGTGCTCGATTCTTTTGAACTTGATTTTATGGTGCGGGATAATGTGAAGTTTGTTGACCTTGAGAATGAGAAAAGTCTTGAGATTAATGTGAGCCCACGATTTGTAAATGAGTATAAAATGAGACTTGAGGCTCATAACAGCCGAATCCAGAAGATTTGCAATGAAATAGGAGCAAGTTATCATCTGTTTTCGACAAAAAAGCCTATCTTTGATGCTTTCTTCGAGATAATGGGTAAGAGGTAACTTAATTGATGATTTTCGGACTTCCTCTTAATTTTGCAAACATGGCAGGGCTTTTTGCACTTCTAAGTATTATCCCTTTGATAATTCTTTATTTGCTGCGTCCCAAACCTCAGGTAATCAAAATTCCTTCTGTAATGTTCTTATTTAACGCTGAAAAAGAAAAAAAGCGCTTTTCAACGATCAGACGTTTCATAAAAGACCCGCTATTTTTAATCCAGCTACTTGTGCTAATCTTGCTTGCTATCGCGGTGGCAGAGCCTTTTGTGCTGGCAGCAGATGATGCAAGTTGCGGACACACAGTTATCGTTCTTGATGCTTCGGCAAGTATGCAGGCAGACGGACGGTTTGATAAAGCAATAGCAGAAGCAGACAAATTTTTGAGCAAGAAGAATACAGTCATACTTGCAGAAAACATTCCTGTAGTAATACTGCGTGAGTCGCCAAGGCAAACTGCAAGTGAAGCACTGTCACAGATAATACCGCGTGCCGGTGAAGCCGATCTCTCAAGCGCTATTCTGCTTGCAACAAAGTATCTTGGCGAAGGCGGTCGAATTGTTGTTATCTCTGACTTTTCTTACTTTATTGGAGACAATCCGGAAGTGGTTGCAGGCATCGCACGAGGAAGCGGTATTGATGTCCAGCTTGTGCCAGTTTCAGGCGGTAGAGAGAACCTTGGAATTGTTGACGGCTGGTTTGATGGAGCAGACTACAACACCATGATTCATAACTACAACGAAGAGGACAAAACCATTACATTTACTGTTACAACCAACAATAAAGACGTGTTAACGAAAACACGTACCATAAGCCCACAGTCTTCAGAACCGTTTGTCATACAACATCTTCCAGAGGGGAAAACTACCATCTCACTGACTCCCGGAGACGATTTTTTAGTAGACAACACTGCTCATATTATCGTACCCTCTACTCTTAAGAAAAAGGTACTTCATGTGTCAGATGGCGAATCTCCGTCTCTTGTGGCACTGCATCTTTTTGAGCCTGCTGTAAAAACCGATCAGGTATCGCCTGATTCGCTTGGCGCTTGCGAATTCAGCGATTATGGAATCGTGATCCTCACAAAAGTAAGTCCGGTGGATGGGCTTACTGATTATGTGAAATCGGGCGGCGTGCTTGTTGTTCTGGCATCTGGCAATCTCAAGAATGGTGATCTTTTACCTGTAACTCTCAGGGGTATTGCGAATAGAACAACTCTTAATATTCTCTCGGAAAACCCTCTTACAGAAAATCTTGATTCAAACACTGAAATAACACGCCACCTTGCAGCAAGCGCCAGGCAGGGTGCAATCGTGTTAGTGGAAGCAGGTGATGAGTCGCCAATGGTTGCATACTGGAATATCGGGCGCGGGCGTGTAATCTACCTTGGCTTTGCAGAGCCGGGAGAGAGTCCTTACGATCCCTTAAATCCAGAAGTGTGGAACAGTTTTCATGCAACACCAACGTATCCACTATTCTGGCAGGATCTTATCGAGTGGAGCGCTGGAAGTATCGACATTAACGAGTTTAACCTTCGCGCAGGTACGGTCAAACAATATCCAACGCCAGTCACGATAAAAACACCAACCAGCAACATCACTACCGGGACCGTACTCTTTGACGAGGTTGGGTTTTATACCATGCCGCAGGGAGAAGTGGCAGTGAACCTCTACAGCAAAGACGAATCAAACATCGCAGAAACGATGAATCTAACAATTACAGAAACCAGCATCAGGTACGCACCAGGTATCACTGAAACAGCAAAAGAGCTTGACAAATATTTAATCGCTGCAGGGATACTGTTTATTCTCCTTGAGTTGTATTATCTGCGGTGGAGGGGAGAGCTTTGATAAACGTCCAGGAGCCACTGTTATTATTATTGATAAGTCCTGTTTTTCTTCTTGGATTTTATATGCTGCGTCGTCATGGTGCTAATAGAATACTGATTTTAAGCCGCATGGTTGTCATCAGTCTCCTTATCATCGCTTTATCAAATCCCTCTGTTATTGCAAGCCACACGATAC
Source organism: Candidatus Ethanoperedens thermophilum (assembly GCA_012910725.1). Taxonomy (GTDB): domain Archaea; phylum Halobacteriota; class Methanosarcinia; order Methanosarcinales; family EX4572-44; genus Argoarchaeum; species Argoarchaeum thermophilum. The sequence goes on from WNEG01000044.1 coordinate 3,005, forward strand.
GGGATGACACCCCTCAGGTAACGGTGATAGCTGACAAAACCATAAGCTGCGACCTCTTTGACACATCGCAGGGTGAAAGCTTGCAGGAGTACCTGAAAACCAGAACGCCCACCAAATACAAGGAAGTAACAGGTATTAAAACAGCACTCGGCGATGAAATACTTAAAAACAGTGTTTCAGGAGAACACATCGTGCTTGTAAGTGACCTTAACAACAATCACGGGGTAGACCTGGGTGATGCCATTATTCTTGCACGAAGAGAGGGTGCACACATATATGCAGTTGAGCAGACACCAATTCACACCGACACAGGCGTTGAAATTGCCGGGAGTAAAAACATCATCGTTGGAAACGAAAATACCTATCACATAATCATCCGGCACGTGGGAGAAGAGGTAACATACATACTCACTGTACAAGCAGACGGGAACACACTTTATGCAGAAGTAATAACACAGATCGAACACGAGAAAATCATACCACTGCCATACACACCGCCAACAGAAGGAGCCCATCGAATAACAGCAACAATCGCCGTAGAAGGCGAGGACCGATTCAAACTTAATAATGTGTTCTACAAATCAGTGTTTGCAGCGCCAAAGCCAAAAGTGCTCTACACTGGATGCGATTCGCCGCTTAAAACAGTGCTTGCAGAATTATACGACCTGCACAAAACAACAACACTCGAAGGTGCAAAACTTGAAGACTACAAGGTTGTTATAATCGAAAACAAGGATGCAAAAACACTCGACCCGCAGGTACAGAAGCTTAAGAGTTACTCAGCAGGAGGTGGTGCACTGCTCGTGGTTGGGGGTGATCATTCCTTTGACCGCGGCGAATACAACAACAGCGACATTGAGAAGATACTTCCTGTGCTCTCAAAACCCTCAAAGTACAAAGGCGGGCGGAACGTGGTTATCGTGATTGATGCGTCAGGGAGCACAGACACGATCCTGTACAAAGATATTAAATTTATAGGGCACATCGATGCACTTGCACAGAGCATTGTCAACAACAGAAACATTGGTGCCGATACCAAGATCGGTGTGATTGCATTTGGATCAAGCGCCGAGGAAATTGGCTTTCTAAGCGCAACATCTGAAAACAAAATGATACTGAACAAGAAAATAGCTAATATTTATCCCAAAGACCGTACAAAACTAACAAACATGGATAAAGGATTGATTACAGCAAAGAAAATGTTAAAAGAATCGCCAGGAGTAAAAATTGTCATCGTACTATCAGATGGAAACATAAGAGAAAACAAAAACGAGATTGAAACAGCAGCAAAAGAACTTGTAGACGATGGAACAACTCTCTACTTCAGACAAATCGGTTACGGAAAAGAAGAAACATTCATAACAATGAAAGAGATAGCAGGAACGGCTGGAGCAGATTACGAATACATCGGTACAAAAGGACTCAACATCCAGTTCGAACCACTCCCAGAATTGCCAGAAGAAAAGGAGGAAGAGGAGAGGCTGCAACAGTTTGGACTAATAATCACAGACAGCGAACACTTTATTACACAATACCAGAACGTTTCAGGCGATCTCACCGGCTATAACGACATTACACCAAAAATCGGCGCCAGAAGGCTTGTCGCAATAACAATCGGAAAGCCGGTACTTACCGTATGGAACTTCGGACTCGGACGCACAGCAGCGATCAGTACCGACAACGGCAACAAATGGGCAGGTGTACTCTACACAGAACCAAACTCAAAACTAATATCCTCAACCGTAAACTGGCTAATAGGCGACCCACGCCCGTCAGGCGACACGATCACAGCACCCGACCTGTGGCTTGGAACACCCGGCAGGGTGACAATCAAAACCACGAGCATCCCGGATGTGAGCTTCGACAACAAACCGTTGAGCTTCACAAAAGAAGGAAATCACTACACAGCCGTAATCGACTCAAAAAAGGATGGATTCTACGATATAGGCGGATATGAAATAGCAGCAAACTATCCACTCGAATACCGGGAAATCGGATTCAACGAAGAGATGAGGGCTCATATAGAAGAGTACAATGGCTCAGTTCACCCCTTTGAAGAAGCAAAAACCCTTCTCCTTGGAGATATTAAATCAAACTCTGTGAGGGTCGTAAACGAACCTGCCAGTGCGAAAATGCCATTCATCATAGCTTCACTGATTATATTCTTAGGTGAAGTAATACTGCGCCGTCTGCGACAACGAAATATAGTAACAACTTAAATACGATTGGTGAAAAGGATTGGGAAAGGGAGGGCTGTGTATTATGAACTGGTATAAAATAAGAATCGTCAGATTATCGTCAGGTGAATAAATAGGAAATGTGATAGGATGTTTGTTTCACGAGAGATAATAGTGAAGGGAATAAGTTCGTGTTTTCCGCGGAATATGAGATCCAAACGCGTGCATAATCTTTATGAATATCACAAGCATATCGCACAGGCATGGATACAAACAAACCTATTGAAATAGCTGATTTGGAACCTGCTTTCATTTGAGTTTCGCCTGTTTTAAGATGCTATTTAAGGTACCGGGAGCCAGATCATGATTTGGATGACCTGCGATGGACCCCCTTCCCTGTTTGGTCGGATGCTTGTACTTGCCGATAGCTCCCTTTCGCTGCAACCAGATACCAGCCATCTGATTTGATCATCCTGGTGATATCGCGCACCTTCATAGCATTCGGCTACTGTATATTGTGTGTTATCGTGCAGGATATATATCAACTCTTCTGGCAGTCATAGTGTTATCGTGCCAGCTGCCGCCTGCATGATCATGAGTGCGTCGAGCGAGGTGACCTTGCCGTCGCCACTGACATCCGGCGGTGAGCATTGCATCATCGAATGGGCGGCTGCCGACTGCGATCTGGAGAGCGATCGCGGCATTTGCAGAGGTGAGGATGTCGTCAGAGTTGAGGTCGCCTTTTTGTTGCATGCCGCCAGCGACACGCATTGAGACTCTGGCGAATCGATAATGATGTCATCAGCAGCGCTTTCTAAAGCAACGCATCCACATCAACCAATGATAGCTCTTTTATCCTACTAAAATGCTTGATATTTCTTGTAAGTAGTGGGAGATTGAAATAAATACAGGTTCCCGCCACAAGAACATCTTTTACGTCCAGCGAGTTGCCGGTCATGGAGAGTTTTGCATGAATCTCGGCTGACTTTCTAATCGATGCACTGGGACAATCCAATATCTCAAAAAGATCAAGAACATCCTCCACCTTATTGAGCCTACCTGAGTAGTATCCTCCGTAATAAAGTTCATAAGCAGAAATCGGAGCGATACAACAAGCGTACTTTTCAATCGCGGACGGGAGAACGTCTTGAAATCGAGTTTTCCCGCGTAGGTAGTCTATGACAACATTGGAATCTACACAGATTCTTCGAGTGTCCATCTTCTCATATCCTCATTGAATTTCATGTAGATATCCTCGATGTCCAGATCACTCCAACTGCCGCGGGCATTTCTAAACTTTTTAAGTTGTGATTCAGAGTATTTTCTATCTGTCACCGATATCAACAGTTCTTTTTTGATAGTACGGATTATCTCTGTGAGTTTTGGCAAAAAATCGATTGGAACATCTTTAATTTCAGTCCATAATTGTTCTTCCAGCACCGACCTGTTGATCATATTTAAGACCTCATATTGGTAAACTGTTTGACGGGGTCGTTTATAAT